>JBASBO010000442.1:0-1644 GCA_049651165.1 Xanthobacteraceae bacterium
ATCACCGCGATCGGCACCAGCGAAGCGATACGTTGCCAGTCCTCCCAGCGGTGGAATTGCGCGAGATTGTCGGCGCCCATGATCCAGACGAAGCGCACGCCGGGGCAGCGGCGGCGCAGGTAGCGGATGGTGTCGATGGTGTAGCGGGTGCCGATGACGGCTTCGAGACAGGTGACGTCGATGCGCGGATCGCGCGCCACCGTCCGCGCCGCAGCGACGCGCCGGGCGAGGTCGTTCGCGCCGTAACCGGACTTCAGCGGATTGCCGGGCGACACCAGCCACCACACCCGATCGAGCCGCAGCCGCTTGATGGCGTAGCGGCTGATGGCGCGATGCGCCTCGTGCGGCGGATTGAACGAGCCGCCGAGCAGGCCGATGCGCATTCCGCCGGTATGAAACGGAATCGCCTGCGCTGGCGCGACGGGCAGTTGCGGCAAGTCAATCTCCGCGCGCCGGCAAGGGACGGATCACGGCCGCGTCTGTCCGGAGCCGTGAACGCGATACTTGAAGGTGGTCAGTTGCTCGGCGCCGACCGGGCCGCGCGCGTGAAATTTCCCGGTGGCGATGCCGATCTCCGCGCCGAAGCCGAACTCGCCGCCGTCGGCGAACTGCGTCGAGGCGTTGTGCAGCACGATGGCCGAATCGACCTCGTTGAGGAATTTTTGTGCGGCGCTTGCGTCCTCGGTGACGATCGCCTCGGTGTGGCGCGAGCCGTGCTTGGCGATATGGGCGATGGCGTCGTCGATGCCATCGACAACCTTTGCGGCGATAATGGCGTCCTCATACTCCGTGTCCCAGTCGGCGTCGGTCGCGGGCTTGACCCGCGCGTCCGCCTGCTGGACCGCGGCGTCGCCGCGCACCTCGCAGCCGGCGTCGATCAGCATCCCGACCAGCGGCTTGAGATGGGTCGGCGCGGCGGCGCGCTCGATCAACAGCGTCTCGGCCGCGCCGCAGACGCCGGGACGCCGCATCTTGGCGTTGAGCACGATCGACTTCGCCATGTCGAGCTTCGCGGCATGATCGACGTAGACGTGATTGATGCCGTCGAGATGGGCGAACACCGGCACGCGCGCTTCCGCCTCGACCCGCGCCACCAGGCTCTTGCCGCCGCGCGGCACGATCAGGTCGATGCCGCCGTCGAGGCCGCTCAGCAGCAGCCCCACGGCGTCGCGGTCGCGGGTCGGCACCAGCGTGATCGCGGCCTCGGGCAAACCGGCCTCGCGCAACCCCTCCGCCAGACAGGCATGGATCGCGCGGCACGAGCGAAAACTGTCGGAGCCGCCGCGCAGGATCACCGCGTTGCCGGATTTCAGGCACAGCGCGCCGGCGTCGGCACAGACGTTGGGGCGGCTTTCGAAGATCACCGCGATGACGCCGAGCGGCACCCGGACGCGCTCGATGGTCATGCCGTTGGGGCGCTGCCAGCGTTCGGTGACCGCGCCGACCGGATCCTTGATCCCGCGCACGATGCCGAGCCCGTCGGCCATCGCCGCGACCCGCGCTTCGGTCAGGGTCAGCCGATCGACGAAGGCGGACGTCGCCCCGCGCCCGCGGGCGTCACGGACGTCCTCGGCATTGGCCTTGAGGATATCGGCGACGTGAGCACGGATCGCGCGCTCCATCGCCGCCAGCGCCGCATCCTTC
>JBASBO010000443.1:0-2928 GCA_049651165.1 Xanthobacteraceae bacterium
GCCGAGGACAACGAGATCAACGCGCTGCTGATGCGCGCGCTGCTCGCCCGCCTCGGGCATCAGGTGATCGTCACCAGCAACGGCGGCGCGGCGGTGGAATCCTGGCTGGCGGCGCGCGCGGCCGGCCAGCCTTACGATCTGGTGCTGATGGATATTCAGATGCCGGAGGTCAACGGCATCGAGGCGACCCGGCGCATCCGCGCCAGCGAGGCCGAAAGCGGGACGCGTACCCCGATCGTGGCGCTGACCGCCAATGCCGGTGAGGACGACCGCGACGCCTGCTTCAAGGCCGGCATGGACAGCTTTCTGGTCAAGCCGCTCGACCGCGAAAAGCTCGCCGAGGCGATCGCGACGCTGGCGTCGTCGCGGCACCTCGCCGCCTGACGCGCCACCCGCGTTTACAGCCGGCGCAGCGCCACCGTCTCGACGACGTGGTCGGGGCCTTTCTTGAGGATCAGCGTGGCGCGCGGCCGCGTCGGCAGGATGTTGTCTTCAAGGTTGGCGAGGTTGGTGCGCTCCCAGATCGCCAGCGCGGTCGCGGTGGCTTCCTCGTCCGACAACGGCGCGTAGCGATGGAAGTAGGACCGCGGGTCGTGGAACGCGGTGTCGCGCAGCGCCAGGAAGCGCTTGACGTACCACTTGCGCAGCACCGGCTCGTCGGCGTCGATATAGACCGAGAAATCGAAGAAGTCCGACACCACCGGAATCGCCTTGCCGTCGCGCGGCAGCTTGCCGGTTTGCAGGACGTTGACGCCCTCGACGATCAGGATGTCGGGACGATCGACCTCGATCCACTGGTTCGGGATGATGTCGTAGGTCAGATGCGAATAGACCGGCGCGCGGACCTGACGCCGCCCCGACTTGATGTCGCTGAGGAAGGCGAGCAGCTTTTGCAGATCGTAGCTTTCGGGAAAGCCCTTCTTCTGCATGATGCCCTGCCGCTCAAGGACGGCGTTGGGAAACAGGAAGCCGTCGGTAGTCACCAGATCGACCTTCGGCCGCGGCGACCAGCGCGCCAATAGCGCCTGCAACACGCGCGCGGTGGTCGATTTGCCGACCGCGACCGAGCCGGCGACGCCGATGATGTAGGGCACCCTGCGGTCCTCGATGCCGAGGAACTGGCGCTGCGCCACGAACAGCCGCTGGGTGGCGTCGATATAGATCGCCAGCAGGCGCGACAGCGGCAGATAGATTTCCTCGACCTCGTGCAGGTCGAGGCGATCGTACATCGAGCGCAGCGCCGCGATCTCGTCGGCGCCCAGCGTCATCGGCATGTCGTCGCGCAGCTTCGCCCACTGCCGCCGCGAAAAGATCCGGTAGGGATTGTATTGCTGCTCCAGCCGCGCATCCATGGCGCGCCTCCAAAGGGTTCAGTCGCGCTTGCGCGCGGCTTTTTCTTCCAGCCCGGACATCGCGGTGCGTTGCGCCAGCGCCGCCTCGACATCGGCGAGCGTCACACCGCGCGACTTCAGCACCACCAGCAGGTGAAACAGCAGGTCGGCGCTTTCGGCGACGAGATGGTCGCGGTCGTTCTCGACCGTCGCGATCACCGTCTCGATGGCCTCCTCGCCGAGCTTCTTGGCGCAATGCTCCGGCCCCTTGTCGAGCAGCTTGCGGGTATAGGACTTCTCGCCGCCGGACACCGCGCGGGCGTCGATGGTCGCTGCGAGATCGTGAAGGGTGAAACGGGTCATGGCGGTTTCTAGCATCTCGGAACGGGGCGCGGGAGCCCAAACTCCGGGCTTGGTTTACGGATCGAGCCGCATCGGCAGCCCGGCGCGGGCCATGTGCTCCTTGGCCTCGCGAATGGTGAACTCGCCGAAATGGAAGATCGACGCCGCCAGCACCGCCGTGGCATGGCCGTCGCGGATGCCGGCGACCAGGTGATCAAGATTGCCGACGCCGCCGGACGCGATCACCGGGACGGGGATACCGTCCGCGACGGCGCGCGTCAGCTCGATATCGAAGCCCGAGCGGGTGCCGTCGCGGTCCATCGAGGTCAGCAGGATTTCGCCGGCCCCGAGCGCCACCACCTCCTGCGCGTATTCGATGGCGTCGATGCCGGTGGACTTGCGCCCGCCATGGGTGAAAATCTCCCAGCGGTCCGAGCCGCCGGGGCGCTTGACGCGCTTGGCGTCGATGGCGACGACGATGCACTGGTCGCCGAACTTCTCCGCCGCCTCCTTGACGAACTCCCGCCGCGCCACCGCCGCGCTGTTGATCGACACCTTGTCGGCGCCGGATTTCAGCAGCACGCGGATGTCGTCGACGGCGCGCACGCCGCCGCCGACTGTCACCGGCATGAAGCAGGCTTCGGCGGTGCGCCGGACCACGTCCAGCATGGTGCCGCGATTTTCGTGGGTCGCGGTGATGTCGAGGAAGCACAGCTCATCGGCGCCGGCGGCGTCATAGGCGATGGCGGCTTCCACCGGATCGCCGGCGTCGCGCAGGTTGACGAAGTTCACGCCCTTGACGACGCGACCATCTTTCACATCGAGACAGGGAATCACGCGCACCTTGAACATGCGACGCTCCTCAAGCCGCCCGCGCGGCGCGGATCAGCGCCAATGCGGCGGCGGGATCGACGCGGCCGTCATAAAGCGCGCGGCCGGCAATCGCACCCGCGAGCTTTTTCGCACGCGGCGACAGCATCGCCTTGATGTCGTCGATCGAAGCGAGCCCGCCGGAGGCGATCACCGGGATCGAGATGCTGTCGGCCAGCGCGATGGTGGCGTCGAGGTTGAGGCCCTTGAGCAGGCCGTCACGGGCGATGTCGGTGAAGATGATCGCGGCGACGCCGGCGTCCTCGAAGCGGCGCGCGATCTCCAGCGCGGTGACCGTCGAGGTTTCCGCCCAGCCCTCCACCGCCACCTTGCCGTCGCGGGCGTCGAGGCCGACCGCGACCCGGCCGGGGAATTTCGCCGCCGC
>JBASBO010000444.1:0-11279 GCA_049651165.1 Xanthobacteraceae bacterium
TGCAGCGCCAGGAAGGCGGGCCGCACGCGCGGCAGCCACGCGCCGGCGTCGCGGTGCAGGATACGGTCGGGCGAAATGCGGACGCCGTCGAATGTCAGCGCGGCGGTGCTGGTGGCGCGCATCGCCATCAAATCGAGATCGGCGGAGCGTGTCAGCTCGGCGTCGTCCGACGACAGCACCGCGATGAAGGCCGGCGCATCGCCTTCACCCCGGATCGCGGCGGCGACCTCGAAGCCGCCGAGGCGCAGGTTGGTGACCCACGGCAGCTTGCCGTCGATCCGCAACCGGCCGTCGGCCTCGGGCGTTGCGCGAATCTGCAACTCCTCGATGCCGGAGAGGAACTTCATGGCGTTGGACAACCCGCTCGCGCCGCCGCGCCGGCCGGTCAGCAGATCCGGCAGCAGTCTTTCACGCAACGCCGCGTTCGGGGTTTGCAGCAGATATTCGATGAAACTGCGGTGCCCCCAGAACACGAACCCAGCCGCCAGCGAGCGTTCCGACACGGCGGAAATCGCCGCCACGGCGTCGTTGACGTCGCCGCCCACGCCGCCGTGCTGCGCCGGGACGCCGATGCCGAACAGGCCGGCGTCGGCGAGGCGCGGCAGCACCTTGGCCGCGTCGTCGTTGGAGGTGTCGAGGCGGGTGGCGGCGGCGTCGAGCCAGGCCGCGAGATCGGCGGGGAGCGTGGTCATGACGGGATCCTGCGGTTACTCGGCGGCGATGGCGGTGGCCGGAGCGGTCCAGGCGTAGGGCTGAAGTTGCGGGTTGAGGTCCGGCTTGCCGAGGTTGTTGGCGAAGTTGCACAGCGTCGCGAGGCTGACCCCGAGCACCACTTCGAGCGCGTTGGCGTCGTTGAAGCCGGCGGCCTTGAAGGCGGCCAGTTCGGCGTCGGCGACCGCGCCGCGGCTGCGGATGATCGCCCGGGTGAAATCCGCCACGGCGTCGAGCTTGGCGTCCGCAACCCTGGCGTTCGCGCGCAGCGCGTTGACCGTGTCCTCGGTCAGCCCGGCCTTCTTGGTGGCGACGGCGGTGTGGCCGGCGACGCAGAAGCCGCAGCCGTGGGTGGCGGCGGCGGTGATCTGCACCGCCTCGCGCTCGGCCAGCGACAGACCGCTGCGGGCGTTGATGCCGGAGACGGTCTGGTAGGTTTCCAGCGCCACCGGGGCGTTGGCCAGAAGGCCGATCAGGTTGGGGAGAAAGCCGTTGGCCTGCTCGGCCTTGCGCACGCCCTCGCGGGCAGCTTCGGGAGCGGTGTCGGCAGTGAGAATGGGCAGGCGGGCCATGGAAATTCCTCCAGCGGGATTGCGACCGGGCCGACCGGCGCGCTAGCGCCGGCGTCGGGCTTGTCAGGTTCAGTTGATGCTGGTGTAGCAAATTTCTATCGGAACGCGCCGTGCAGCGCGAAATAACAAAATGCTATTCGCGAATCAGGCCGCGGATGGAATGAATTTCCGTTCCGGTTTCGCACCGAAGAAAGTTGGCCTGCGGGTTTTGGGGGCAGGTGTTACCGCCGCCATGATGGCCGAGCCGCTTGCGGTTCTCGGCATTTACGGCGTCGTCCCGCGAAGGCGGGGACCCATACGCCGTGCCGCCCATGAGACAGGCAGCATTGCAATTCTGGACGAACCAATCGTGCCCGATCGCGACCGTCAGGGATTTATGGGTCCCCGCCTTCGCGGGGACGACGGTTTTGATGTTGTATGTCCGCAAAAAGTAACTTGCCGGCTCCGGCCGTCAGTCGATCGGCCGGGCTTCCTCGGGCAGCATGATGGGGATGCCGTCGCGGATCGGATAGGCGAGCCTCGCCCCGCGCGAAATCAGTTCCTGCCGGACCGGGTCGTATTCGAGTGCCCCCTTGGTCACCGGGCACACCAGGATTTCCAGCAATTTGCGATCGACGCTGGATTCGGGATGCTCGTTCTGGGACATGGTTATCTCCGGTGCGGTGTCCGCTGTTCTTTATCATACCTTGCCCGGCTGACGACGGCCTTGCGGGACCGCGATCCCGATCAATTCCGCGATCGCGTCCGCGACGCCGTATTTCGGATCGCCGCTTCGCCGTTGGCGACTAGAAATTTCCGGGCTGCGCAAACAGCATTTTCGTGGCAATACGCGATCGGTTGGCTACGTTTCGGTCGCGTCTGTCTGGCGTTCTTCCTTCGTTATCATTGCAAAACTCGAAATCGTATCGAACCAATTCGCTGCGCTCGGACGCAGCGTGCAGTCTCGAAGTTCTGATGTTTCTGCCATCGCGCTCGCAATCACCGGCAAGCTCTTCTGATCCAAGCCCGCCTCCACTACGTACCTACGTCCTGAAGCAAGATTTTCCGGACTGATGCATATCGCATTTGGCCAAGTTGAATCGTTCGGTTCAGGGTAATCGTATGGAAATTCGAGAAAATACAAATCGATCGGCGGTATGGTTCAGAGCCTCGGTCGCCCTGATTCCGGTGATTACGGCGTCGCTGCTGGGCCAATGGGCGACATATCCCAATCTGGCATCATGGTACGCAGGGCTCGTCAAGCCGTCGTTCAACCCGCCGAACTGGATTTTCGCTCCCGTCTGGACGACCCTCTATGGATTGATGGCGTATGCGGTCTGGCGGATCCTGAAGGTTGCCGACAGGCCCGCAGAGCGCCGTGTCGCGCTGACGCTTTTCTTCCTGCAACTGGCGCTGAATGCGCTGTGGTCGTGGCTGTTCTTCAAGCTGAACAATCCGCTCGCCGGATTGTTGAACATCGTGCCGCAGTTGCTGCTCATCCTGGCAACGATAGATCGGTTTCGCAGGCTCGATTCTCTTGCCGCGGCGTGCCTGGTGCCTCTCGCGGCGTGGGTTGCATTCGCATCGTTGCTGAACTTTGAAATCTGGCGCCTGAACGGCTAGCGGCAGCAGACAATGGTCGCCGAAACGTTTTTTCCCGAGTCCGAACGTCCTGTTATCGTCTGGTTCCGCGACGATCTTCGACTATCCGACAACCCGGCGCTGACCGCTGCCGCGAACTGTGGCCGCAGGATTATCTGCGTCTTCGTGCATGACGAGGAATCCGAGGGGGTGCGCCCGCTCGGTGGTGCGGCGCGATGGTGGCTCCATGGCGCCTTGCAGGAACTGGACGATGCCCTGCGTGGCCTTGGAGGTCGTCTTTGCGTCCACCGAGGGGTTGCATCGGCGGTCATCCCGCAGCTTGCGGCTGATAGCAAGGCGGCGGCGGTCTACTGGAACCGCCGCTATGGCGCGGCGGAGCGCCGCCTCGACGAGGCCGTGAAAACCACCCTCAAAACACAGAGGATCGAGGCGAGAAGCTTCAATGGCCACCTGCTTTACGAGCCGTGGTCGATCAAGACCAGGTCCGGCACCCCGTTCCGTGTTTTTTCCGCATTCTGGCGAGCCGCACATGAGGCCGGCGAGCCCGGCCCGCCGCTTGGCGTTCCCTCGCGGCTAAACCTTTTCAATGGTCCGTGCGGGCAGGCGTCAACAACGGGTGTTGAACTTGCCGATCTGGCGTTCGAGCCGTCATCTCCTGATTGGGCGGGCGGTCTGCGCTCGAACTGGCGGCGCGGAGAAGCCGGCGCCCAGGCCCAGCTCGAAAATTTCCTGGAAGAGCATTTGCATGAGTATGCCGATCTCAGGGATTTCCCTGGCCGTTCGGCGACATCACGGCTCTCGCCCTATCTGCGCTTTGGCAACATCTCGCCCCGGCAACTGTGGCACGCCGCAGAGGCCGCCGCCAACGCGACCACCAATCCGGGGCTGCATCGAAATCTCGAAAAATTCCGATCCGAATTGGGGTGGCGTGAGTTTTCGTATCACCTGCTTTATTACAATCCCGAGATGTCGAGCGAAAACCTGCAAACTAGGTTCGACGGTATGCCGTGGCGGACAGATGCCAAGGCGCTTCGAGCGTGGCAGCAAGGCAAAACCGGGTATCCGATTGTCGATGCCGGCATGCGCGAACTTTGGGCGACAGGTTGGATGCACAACCGGGTGCGCATGGTGGTCGCCTCGTTCCTGGTCAAGCATTTGCTGATCGACTGGCGGCAGGGCGAGACGTGGTTCTGGGACACGCTTGTCGATGCCGATCCGGCCAACAACGCGGCGAGCTGGCAATGGGTCGCCGGTTCCGGCGCGGACGCTGCACCCTACTTCCGTATTTTCAACCCGGTTCTTCAAGGTGAGAAATTCGATCCCGATGGCCGTTATGTCAAACGTTGGCTGCCGGAACTTGACGGTGTTTCTTCATCCGTCGTCCATAGGCCGTGGCGGCTTGGCAACAATGTCGAGGCTTACGCCGAAAGAATCGTCGAACACGACCGGGCCCGTCAACGCGCTCTCGACGCCTTCAAGGGCCTGGGCTGATTACGGCCGATAACCCGCTCATCCGCATGACAACATGTTTATTGGCCGCATGGTTGAAGCCATGTTCGTCCAAGGCGAAGCGGCCGAATCCGATGTCAGCCGCATTCGCTCGCCGGCGTGGGAGCAGACTGTGATCTTCCCAAGAAATTATTCTTTTTCCATTTCGACCGTCAGCTTTTAGCGAAAACAAAAAAGCCGACGTCGATGGTTGCTGTCCTGAAGCCAGCCTCGCAGTAGCAGAGGTAATAATCCCAGAGCCGGCGAAACCGCTCCGGGAACCCCATTGCGGCAATGTCGGGCCATGACGCCAGGAAGCGTTTGCGCCACTCGGAAAGTGTGGCCGCATAGCTCGGGCCGAACATCTGTGTCGAAACCAGCTTGAGCCCGGCCTGCGCGCCTTGTCCGGCAATGATTGCTTTGGTCGGAAGCATTCCGCCTGGGAAGATGTGACGCTGAATAAAATCGGGAGAGCCACGGTAAGTCTCGAAGCGCGCTTCGTCTATCGTGATCACCTGTAGAACCGCCATGCCACCCACGTTCAGGCGGTCATGCAGAGTTTCAAAGTAAGCCGGCCAGTAGACCTCGCCGACCGCCTCCAGCATTTCGATCGATACGATCCTGTCATAGGAACCCTCGACGTCGCGGTAGTCTGTCAATTCCAGAGCGGCGTTATCGACCAGCGTTTCCTGCTCCAAGCGCTGGCGAGCGAAAGCCAGTTGCTCGGTCGATAGGGTAATGCCGGTAACGCGAGCACCTGCGCGAGCCAACCTCATGGCCAGGGCTCCCCAACCGCAGCCGATTTCGAGGACTTTCTCGCCGCCACGAAGGTCGAGGAGTTGTTCGATTCGTGCCAGCTTGGTTTCCTGTGCGTCTTCCAGCGTCTGGTCCGGGTGCGCATAGAGCGCCGAAGAATAGGTCATGCTCGGATCGAGCCAACGCTCGTAAAAAGCGTTGCCGAGATTGTAGTGGAAAGCGATATTCCTGCGGCTGCCGGCCTTGCTGTTCGCATGCAGCAAATGCCGGATGCGATTAAAAATGCGTGCTGGCCAGAAACCGGAGATGCTGCGATCGAGCACGGCGATGTTTCGCGCCGCCAGCTCCAGTAGTGCGACGAGATCCGGGCTCGACCAGTCGCCGTCGATATAGGCTTCTGCAAAGCCGAGATCGCCCCGAGCGAACAGCCGCCCGATGACCCGCCAACGGTTAAGAGTAAGCATGGCGGAAGGGCCGGCCATTGCCCCGGTATGCTCGATGCGATCGCCCGAGGGAAGCACGACGGCAATTCGGCCGCATTCGATTCGCGCGATCATCCGGCCAAATACGCGGGCGACCAGGTATTCTCTGGGTTCGAGGCCGCCCAAGGCCCTCGTCTTGCTGTCAAGCGTCATGTGCGCGGCTCTTTTCTCGACTGCCTTCAGGTTTCGCGCCGCGCCCGATGGTGACCGACCGATCCGGCGGGGAAGGCCGCGGATGGAGACGGATTCCCTTCAGCCAGATGAGCAGTGCTTCCCAATAGATGCCTGCGATGACCTTGAACGTCAGCAGCGGATAAACGAAGAACGCGCGGGCAAGCGAGGCGTCTGTCAAATCCTGCCTGACAGCGGTCAGCCTGGCGATAATGAGCGGACCAGCGTCATCGCGGCCGATCACCGAGACCGACAAATCCTTTCCCGGAGGCACAATAGAGAAGGAATAGACCATGTCGGTGGTCATGAAGGGCGAGACGTAAAAGGATTTTCGGCTTTCCTGGCGGATCGGTCCCTCGGTGCCGGAGGGCACAGGAATGAGGTAGTTATGGCGCTGCCCGAACGTATTGTTCACCTCGTAAAAGATCGCTGACAGCGAACCGTCGCGCCTGTGACAAAAATAGATGCTGAGCGGATTGAACGCGTAGCCCAGAATGCGCGGCATGGTGAGCAGCCGGATCGGGCCACCGGATTCGATTCCCGCTTCCTCTAGTTGTAGCCCGATCCTGTCGCGAAGCGGCACGGCCGCGGCCTCGCCATGATCGCGATCGTGAAAACTGAAAAAATTGAAACGGTTATGCGAGAACAGGCGAAGACGGCCGGCCAGATCATCCACCTCGTCGAGATCGATCAGAATATAGAAGATGCCGTAGCGCAGGCGGTGCTCTTTTGGCCGCAGCCTGTGATGCGTCACGGAGCCGACATAGAGACCTGATCGGAAGTTCGGCATCAGGCTGCCTCCGTCTCCGGCAGGTGGAGTTCGCCGCCATGGATATGGATGCGCCCGGATTCATCCGGGACCGTCCACGGCCGCCGTACGCCGCCGAGGGCTTCGGCGACCGCGAGACCGGCTTGCAGCCCATCCTCGTGAAATCCCGCACCGAAATAGGCGCCGCAGAACCAGGTGTTGCGACAGCCTTGCAGCGACCAAAGCTCCGTCTGCGCCTTCATCGCCCGTGCATCGAAGCGGGGATGGCTGTAACGCATCTGTTTGAGGATTGCGCGTGCTTCGATGTCCCTGTGAGGATTCAGCGTGACGAACAGCGGCCGATCGCTCTCGATTCCCTGAAGACGGTTCATCCAGTAGGTGACGGCGAGCTTACGGCCATCATTGTCATCTCTGGTCATGTAGTTCCAGCTCGACCAGACCCGGCGCCGCTGCGGCATCAGGCGCGGATCGGAGTGAAGGACCGTATCGTTGACGATATAGTCGAACGCGCCGAGCAGGCGCCATTCTTCACCGCTTGGATCGGCCAGCATTTCCAGCGCCTGATCCGCGTGGGCCGCGATGACGACGTGATCGAAATGGCGGCGATGGCCATCGCGCCCGATGATCTCGGTGCCGTTCCGTGTGCGACGAATCGCTTTGACGGGAGAGTTCGAAACGATCTCCGGGACGGCTTGCGAGAGCACCCGGACATAGGATCGGCTGCCGCCGGCAACGGTGCGCCAGATCGGTCGGCCGACAAGCTTCAGAAGGCCATGCGTTTGGCAAAATCGGATGAAGGAGGCCGCCGGATAGTCGCCGATTTTCGCCGCCGGGGTCGACCAGATCGCGGCCGCCATCGGATAGAGATGGTCATTGCGGAAACTGTCGCCGTAGCCGGCCGCATCGAGATATTCGTCGAGGGTTATCATTCCCAGTGCGGCCACATTGCGCGGCGCTTCGCGATAGAAGCGAACGAGGTCGCGCAGCATCATCCAGAATCGTGGGCTGACGGTGTTCCGGCCCTGCGCGAACAGGCCCAGCAGCCCGGTGCCGGAATATTCCAGCCGACCGTCGTCGAGAGAAACGGCGAACGACATGTCGGAACATTTGGTGGCGACGCCGATATGATCGAAAAGCGCTGACAGGTTCGGGTAGGTGTTTTCATTGAAGACGATAAAACCGGTATCGACCGCCAAGCCCGCGGCGTCGACGGTGTGGCTGTGCCCTCCAAGCCGCTCATCCGCTTCGTAAAGGACGACCCGGTGTCTTTTCGAGAGCAACCACGCCGCCGACAGCCCTGAAATGCCACTGCCCACAACAGCGATATCGAGGCCATGATCGGCGTGCGGGATGGATTCCGCGCCGTTACGCAAGCCGCTTCCTGCAATCTTTCCGGTCAAAGGATTTCCCTCCGCGCGCCAAACTGCCAGTATTTACGGAACTCGGCGCGATATAGATCACTCGCGGCGTGATCCGATCGCAGGGCGCGGGCGTATGAAGGACAAATGGATGCAGCACGCTTATATTTCGGAGCCAGGAATACGCGGCAGGTCCGTCCGGCAGCGAGGCTGATTGTTTTGAACGAGGCAAGGCAAAAAGAGGTGCTGCCGTCTCCTGAGGAACTGATCGGTCTCATCGACGCGGTTGCGCGGAAGCAGGACCGGAATGCCTTCGCGCGACTTTTCGGGTATTTCGCGCCTCGCGTCAAAAGCTTCCTCCTGCGATCAGGCCTTGCAGATTCCGCCGCAGAGGAAGTGACCCAGGAGGTCATGATCGCGGTTTGGCGTAAAGCGTCCTATTTCGATCCACATAAAGCGGGCGCGTCGACTTGGGTGTTTACGATTGCCCGCAATCAAAGGATCGATCGGCTGCGCCGCACGCGATCCCTGACCGCCGATCGTCTTCCGGATCCGAGTGACGAATCCGAGATGCCGCCTTCGGGTGAAGATATCGCCATCGTTGCCGAACGGGAGGAAGGGGTGCGCAAGGCATTGGAAAGCCTGCCGATCGATCAGTCGACCATCGTGCGGCTGTCGTTCTTTGCCGATAAGCCGCATGCGGAGATTGCAAGAGAGCTGGGCATTCCGCTCGGGACCGTCAAATCCCGCGTCCGGCTCGCATTGAATCGGCTTCGGACCCTTTTGGACGGCGATACATGACGATCAACCATCACCCCAGCGATGAAACGCTGATGCGTTTGGCGGCCGGCGCATTGGGCGCAGGTCCTGCGCTTGTCGTCTCCGTCCATCTCGAAGGATGTGCCCTATGCCGCAACCGTATGGCGCATTTCGAGGCCGTTGGCGGCGCGATCCTGGATGAGATGCCACCCGCTCCGCTCGCGGCGGATTTGTTCGGACGCACCATGGATCGGCTCGAGGTTGCTCAACAATTGCAGACCGAAGACCGAACCACGATCAAACATCCTGAACTGGGAATAGAACTTCCGCAGGCGATGCAGCACTGCGAGATCGGTCCGTGGAAGTGGCTGGGACCGGGGTTCAAATGGAGCAAGGTCAGGATTCCCGGCAGCCCTGACGAAAAAGTCATGCTGCTGAAAGGTAGAGCGGGGCTCCATCTTCCGGCTCATGGGCATACCGGCCTCGAATTCATGCAAATTCTGTCCGGATCGCTGGCCGACGAGCGGGGCCGATATTTTCCAGGGGACCTCGACGAGGCCGGCGACGACGTCGATCATCGCCCCGTCGTCGGACAGGAATCGGACTGCGTCTGTCTTGCCGCGCTTGAAGGCGATACTCGGCTGCATGGATTTCTGGGCCGCCTTCTGCGTCCGATCGTGGGGTTCTGACCGATGGCCGCGGCGAGCGCGATCAGCGTAGCGCCGCGCGAGCGGTCGGCGCATGAAAGAGGCTTTGCCGGTGAAGCGGAAATGAAGCTCTGCGACCGGATCGATCCCCGCACACCGATCGGAGCCTTTTTCGCTCTGAAATACCCCGGTCCACAGGCGCTTCCCGGTTGGCCGGCGGCGCGGGGCAGGACCGCATGACGGCGGCGATCATCGTCGTGGCGCTCGCGGTTGGCCTCTCGGCGACGATGATCGGCGCCTGGCTTTTGGCGCTTCGCACCGGCCGGTCGGGCTGGATCGACGCGATCTGGTCTTTCGCCACCGGCGCGTTCGGCGCGGCGGCGGCCCTGATACCCCTCGCTGACGCCCAAATCTCGATTCGGCAGATGCTTGTGGCGATCCTGGCGTTGCTCTGGTCCCTGCGGCTTGGCCTCCACATCTCGGTACGCACCGCCAGTGGCGGCGACGATCCGCGCTATAGGCAACTGCGCGAGGAGTGGGGTGGTTCATTCAAACGTCGCCTGTTCTGGTTTCTTCAGATCCAGGCGTTGGTGGCCTTGGCGCTGGCGCTGTCGATCATGCTGGCAGCTCATCATCCCGCGTCGGACCTGGGTATCGCCGACTGGACCGGTTTCGCCGTGCTGATCGTTGCGGTCGCCGGCGAGACGATCGCAGACCGCCAGCTTTCCGCATTCCGGTCCAATCCAGCCAACAAGGGCAAGGTTTGCGACGTCGGGCTTTGGCGGATGTCACGCCACCCGAATTACTTCTTCGAGTGGTTGGGCTGGCTCGCCTACGCCATTATCGCAATCGACCTTACCGGCGCCTATCCCTGGGGCTGGCTGGCGCTCGCCGGGCCATTGCTGATGTACTGGCTGCTCGTCCACGCGTCCGGCATTCCGCCCCTCGAAGCGCACATGCTGCGCTCGCGCGGCACGATATTCCGGGCATATCAGCGCCGCGTCAACGCATTCTGGCCCGGTCCGCAACACGCCGCTGATGCCAGCCACCATGGGGACACGCGATGAGCCTGATTGCCTCGGCGATCCGCGCCGCCGAACGCGCCCCGCTTCCCGACTTGGTGGCGCAGATGGGGATCGCGTTTCTG
This sequence comes from Xanthobacteraceae bacterium, assembly GCA_049651165.1. Taxonomy (GTDB): domain Bacteria; phylum Pseudomonadota; class Alphaproteobacteria; order Rhizobiales; family Xanthobacteraceae; genus 62-47. The sequence goes on from JBASBO010000444.1 coordinate 10,442, forward strand.
GTCGGGCGCACCAGCCGGAAGCTGGCCACCGCATCGCACCGCGAGGAAGGCGATTTCGTGTGCGCCATGAGCGAATACCCGATCGCCGAACATGCCGACGCCGCCAACCAGCAGCACTATGAACTGCCGCCTGAGTTCTTCGCCCTCACGCTCGGCCCGCATCGCAAATATTCCTGCTGCCTCTATCCGACGGGCGAGGAGAGATTAGCCGACGCCGAGCGGCTGGCGCTTGAGGAAACGGTCGCGCACGCTGACCTCGCCAACGGGCAGTCGATCCTCGAACTCGGTTGCGGCTGGGGATCGCTGACGCTTTTCATGGCGGAGCGGTTCCCGCATTCGACCATCACCGCTGTCTCGAACTCCCGGCCTCAGCGACTTCATATCGAAGCGCAGGCAGCCGAACGCGGCCTCGCCAATGTCCGCGTCGTCACCGCGGATATGAATGGCTTCATGGTGGAAGGGGCTTACGACAGGATCGTGTCGGTCGAGATGTTCGAGCATATGTCGAACTGGAGGGGGCTTCTCGAACGGATTCGGACATGGCTCAGGCCGGAAACCGGGCGCCTGTTCATTCACGTCTTCAGCCACAAGCACAGTCCCTATCGGTTCGATCACAAGAATGAGGCGGACTGGATCGCCCGGCATTTCTTCACCGGCGGTATCATGCCGAGCCACGGCTTGCTCAGGCATTTTCCGGACTGCTTCGCCGTTGAACAGGACTGGCGATGGAGCGGGCTTCACTACCGGAAGACGGCGATGGACTGGCTGGCGCGCTTCGATGAAAACCGCGAGCAGATCGATCGTATCCTGTGCGAGGTTTACGGCGGCGACGCCGGGC
>JBASBO010000445.1:0-15373 GCA_049651165.1 Xanthobacteraceae bacterium
GCCGTGCGACGTCGCCGACGCAGGCGCGGTGCGCGACAGCGTGGCGCGCGTCAACGAACGCTTCGGCCGGCTCGACGCGCTGGTCAACAACGCCGGCACGGCGGTGTTCAAGCCGATCCTCGACACCGGCGACGACGAATGGGACCGCGTGCTGGCGGTCAATCTCGGCGGGCCGTTTTTCGCCATCAAGGCGGCCGCGCCGCTGATGCGCGAGCACGGCGGCGGCGCGATCGTCAACATCACCTCGATCTCGGGCCTGCGCGCCTCGACGCTGCGGGTCGCCTACGGCACCAGCAAGGCGGGGCTCGCGCATCTCACCCGGCAGGCGGCGGTCGAACTGGCGGCGCTCGGCATCCGCGTCAACGCGGTGGCGCCGGGGCCGGTCGATACCGCGATGGCGAAAGCGGTGCATTCGCCGGCGATCCGCGCCGATTATCACGACGCCATTCCGCTGAACCGCTACGGGCTGGAGGAGGAACTGGCGGAGGCGATCTACTTTCTGTGCAGCGAGCGCTCAAGCTACATCACCGGGCAGGTGCTGGCGGTCGACGGCGGCTTCGACGCCGCCGGCATCGGCCTTCCGACGCTGCGCCGCGACGGCAAGAACGGATAGCGCGATACGAAAGCCGTCATGTGCCGCGACGGCGAAATGCCTTCTCTCAAACGGTCGCGCGCCTAGAGCGTTTCATGTTCCGATGGAAACGTCATTGCCGGGCATAGCCGTTTGAAGAACGGCGTCGCTTCGCTCGCCCGTGGCCGTTCGAACAACGGCGTCGCTTCGCTCGCGTATGGACCCGCCTGCGGGGCCGAAGCCCTTCGGCGCGGCGAAGGCCCGGCAATCCATCATTTTTTGAAGAAGATGGATGCGCGGATCAAGTCCGCGCATGACGTGCGATGGTTCCACCAAAAGCATAAAGACGCTAATCGCGCGTGCCGTTGCCGTTGCGGAACTCCGACGGGTTCTTGCCGGTCCAGCGGATGAAGGCGTGGCGGAAATTGGCGGCGTCGCTGTAGCCGAGGCGAACGGCGATCTCCTCGTTGGTCATCTGCGTCTTGCGCAGATATTCGATGGCCAGCCGCTGGCGCACTTCGGCCAGGAGATCGCGATAGGAGGTGCCCTCCGTCTCCAGCTTGCGCCGCAGCGCGCGCGGATACATCTCAAGCCGCTCGGCGATGGCATCGATGCTGGGATAGCGGCGCGGCTGCTCGATCAGGATCCGGCGGATCGCGGCGGCGACGCCGCCAGCCTTGTTGACCCCGTCCAGCAACTGCTCGCAGACTTCGCGCGTCATCGAATGAGTGCGCGGATCGGCGAGCCGCACCGAGGCATCGTCGCGCAGGTGCTGGTAACCGCAATCGACCCGATCGAACAGCACCGGACACTGGAACATCTCGTCGTAAAGCCGCGCGTGGGCCGGCGCCGCATAGTCGAGCACGACGCTGGAGAAGCCGAAGTGAGGACCGACCCAATCCCGTGTCGCCGTCAGGTGCGCGGCAAGCGCGAACTCCACGGCGAAGCGATGATCCTCGCCGGTCGAATCGGGCCAGTGGATCGGCTTGAACACCACCCGCACCGTCTCCGGTTCATGGACAACCGAGAAATCGCAAAACGGCCCGACAACGCGAATGTACTTGACCGCGAATTCCCGGGCTTCGGCATGGGTCGCGCTGCTCAGCAGGCCGTAGCCGTACATCCCGTAGGCGGTGACGTGCATCCGCAGGCCGGCGCGCAGCGCCAGTCCCGGATCGCGCGATAGCTGCAACGCATTGCGGATCACCCGGTCGAGTTGCCGATAGGACACCCGCGTCGTGTGGTCGTCGAGTTGCGACGACGTGAGGTTGGCGCCTTCGAGGACCTCGGCCGCATCGTGATGCTGCGCCGCAAGCTCGGCCACGATGGCGGCGATGGAGTGAGGCGAGAAGATGCGCTGCTCGAAACTGGGGGAGCCGCGCCTTGCATCCGTTTCAACCGGACGGTGCCTATCGGTCATGGTCATGGCCGACTCTGTTGCCTTCCTCCTCAGACCCGTCTTCCAAGCGTAAGCCCGATTGCCGACGAATTGCAATCGTGATTCAACGGCGGCACCGTCTGCGAGGGACCTGCGAAAGCGGGGCGTGAAGGACATCTCGCCGCGGCGCCGCGCAACGGCGGGCGATCTCGCGCGGCGCGCGGCTTTCCCGTCCGGAAAAACCCGGCTCGCGCTTTTTGCTGTTCTTATCGGCTTGGGGCGCTGCAAGCGTGGGATGATGCGATACCAAGGCGCTTACAGTCAGGGCTACGCCATTCAGTCACACAATCAGACAAATCGATTTGTCTTCAACCAGCGTCGATTCCAAAACACACCCGCCTGCACCCGGAGTGAGCGGCCAGATCATCCAGCCCAAAGGGCTAACCCTCCTCGCAACGGCATGGCCACGTCGAACCTTCGCCATATCCTGGTGAGCAGCCACCGCCGATCACGACCGGCGCAACCAACAGACGTCGCGACGATCGGATTTCACAATCCATGTTCAACAGGTGGCATTCACTTGCCTGCGCCATTCAAGCCAATGCTGGCCAAACCATCTTTACGCTTCGCGAGCCACCAGCCGGCCGACACGTCCCACGCTTCAAAATTCGGATCGATACCGAATTCCTGCGCGGCGTGATGCGCCCAGTACGGATCGTACAGAGCCTGCCGGCCCAGCGCGATGAAATCGGCATCCCCGTTCGCAAGGATATCTTCCGCCTGCCGACCGTCGAGAATGAGACCGACGGCGGCAGTCGCGATCTCCGCATCGCGCCTGATCCGCGCGGAATACTCGACCTGATAGCCGGGGTAACGCCTGGCATTCTCCAGCGCGGTCGATTGACGAAGTCCACCCGACGAACAATCGATGATGTCCACGCCATGAGCCTTCAGCTCGCGCGCGAGCCGAACCGAATCCTCGATCTTCCAGCCCTCGGGATGCCCATCGACGCTCGAGATGCGGAACATCAGCGGCTTGCGCGCAGGCCAGCGCGAACGGACCGCATCCGCAACCTTCAAGGCAAACCGGATGCGCCCGGCGAAATCGCCGCCATACTCATCGTTTCGGGTATTGATCGCCGGGGAAAGGAAACTGGCAATGAGATAACCGTGACCGGCATGCACCTCGATCAGATCGAAACCGGCGGCATCGGCGCGCGCCGCGGCGGTCGCGTAGCTTTGGAGAACGCCATCGATGCCTTCCAGCGACAACTGCTCCGGCACGACATGCCCCGCGCCCAGAGCCTCACGCGTTGGACTGACGAGCGGCCATGGCGGCTCGCCTCGTTTCGCGTCTTCATCGTTCAACGGGCCAAAGCCTTGCCAGGGCCGCTGCGATGCGCCCTTACGCCCGGAGTGGGCAAGCTGGACGCCGGGCGTGCCGCCGGCCCCCTTCACATAATCGCAAACACGGCGAAGGCCGGCGACATGGTCGTCCGACCAGATGCCGAGATCACCGGGCGCGACGCGGCCGCGCGGCTCAATCGCCGTGGCTTCGGTCATGATGACGCCGAAGCCGCCAAGTGCGAACTTGCCGAGATGAACGAGAAGTCCATCGTCGGCGTAGCCATCATGCGCGCGATGCTGATTCATCGGAGACAGCATCACGCGATTTCGCACGGTTACGCCGCGTACGGTCATCGGCGTAAACAGTTTCGGGCGAACTTCAGATGTCATCGGTTTCACCTCGCGCGGCTGAATTCGCGCCCGATCGTTATCGAATCCTATCTTCCTCCGAGGCGCTGCTCGCGCCACGCCAGTGCCTTGGCCAATCCCTCCTCGCGCACCACCTTCAGAAAGCCCCGCTTGAGATCGGTCCCCTCGCCTTCGATCATGATGTCGATATCCAACGCGGAACGTAGGGCATCCTTCATCCCCATGATCTCGTAGGTGCGATTGAGCGCCATCTTGGTGCGCTGAAGCACCATCGGGTCCATCCGGGCCAGCTTGCGGGCGACGGCCATTGCTTCCGGCATCAACTGGTCAGGCCCGACGATCTTGTTGATAAGGCCCCATTCAAGGGCCTGGTGCGCAGTGATGGAATCGTCGCCGGTATAGATCACGCCTTTGGCCACCTTCGGCGTCACATACCACGGCAGTATCATCGCGACGATGCCCGCGCCGAATTTCAGCTCCGGCTCGCCGAAGGTGGCCGACTCCACGGCGATGGCAAGATCGCAACCCATCATCAGTTCGAAACCGCCGGCCAATGCGGGGCCGTTCACGGCGGCGACCGATGGTTTTCCAAGATTCCAGAACTGCATGATGCCCTTGAAGTCCGCTTCGAGCAGCGGCACCCAATCCTTCACGCCGCTCGGCATCGAATCCGCCTGATCGCGAAGATCGAAGCCTGCGCTGAACGCATTCCCCGAACCGGTGACCACAACGCAACGAACCTCGTCGTCCGCGGCGATCACGCCACAAACGTCATCCAGTTCCTTGAGCATGTGCTGGCTGATGGCATTGGCGCGCCGCGGCCGGTTGAAAGTGACGAGCCCAATTCCCTGCTCCGGCTTGTCAAACGTCAGTGTTTCCCAGCTCATGTTTCATACCCTTGTTTTTGATGATGAGATCTATCGATTGCCGCCCGCGAGACGGAGAGATTCCGGTTGTCGTCGAAGCAGGCTCATGGAGACAACGCCGAAAGCCGGACCGATCGCCAGAATGGCGAAGGCGTATTGCCAGCCGACCAAATCGATGACGATCGGCATTCCCTGAATGGTGAGAAACGTCAGCAGAAAGCCGGCACAGGTTTGCAGCGTCAGCATGGTGCCGATCAGATGCGGTTCGGCAAGTTCCGTCACCGACGCGGAGAACTGAGCTGAATCCGCGATGACGCTGACGCCCCAGACGATGGCCACGGCCAGCACGGCGACGACGCCGAATGCGGGAGTGAAGCCGATGAGCGCAGCACAGATTCCACTGACGACCATCGCAACGATCGTCACGGTGGTCCGGCCGATCCGATCCGCCAGCGATCCTGCGAAGATGCAGCCGAAGGCGCCGCTGGCAATCACGATGAAGGTCAGCACGTCGGCATGACTTGCCAGTGCGGGATCGCTTCGCTGGATCGCCCATTTCAGGAAAACGCCGATCCAGGCCCACATCGCGTAGAGTTCCCACATGTGTCCGAGATAACCACCGTTGGCGAGCAACATCGGCCGCCGTCTCAATGCGGTAAACGCTTCGGCCGCCCGGAAGCGCGAAGCGATCCGAAGTCGCGGGCCAATGCCGGTCAACAGGATCGCCAAGGCGCCAAACGCACCGCAAATTGACGACGTCCAGATCGTCGTACGCCAATCAAGACCGGATATCGCATTGAAAAGATACGGCAGCGACGAGCCCAGCGTGACCGCGCCGACAACCGCGCCGATCATCAGGCCGACGCCACGCTCCGTCCACGCGGCCGCCATCTTCATCCCGACCGGATAAACCCCGGCCAGCGCCGCGCCAGTCACGAACCGAAGCACGATCGTGATGACGCTATCGAAACCTACCGACAGCAACGCAAGATTAGCGACGACGCCGACCAGCGCCGCGACCGCAAAAAGCCGCCGCGGATCGAAACGATCGGCAATCCCGAGAATCGCGCTGCCGAGCGTGCCGGCGACAAAGCCAAGTTGCACGGCGCCGGTCAGCAACGCGCTTTGCTGACCCGAGAGGTTTCCGGCGGCGACCATTGCCGAGGCAGCGGCCGTCGCCGAGAACCACAGAGTCATCCCGGAGACCTGGCAAAGCACGATGAGGGCAATCGACCCGGCTTTTCCCAGCATGTTTCCGTCTCCGGTGGCGTCCGTTCCGGGATCAGAGCCCCTTGCAGCCGGTGTTGGCCAATTCGATCCTGGTCTGATCCCAGGTCAACGGCGTCAGCGTTTTCCAGCCAACCGTGGCGCCATACTTCTCCTTCGGCAGAGCCTGCGCCTCGGAGATATAGGCCCCCAGCATGCCCTGATGATCTTCCTTGCGAATCTTGATGGTCCCCACCACGGTGTCGGCGGAGGTGGTCTCCAGCGACTTGATGATCGCATCGGTCGTCAGTTCGCTCGCGGCATCGAGCGCGGCGATGGTGAACTGGAGACCGGCATAGGCCTGGATCGCCTGATATCCTGGCACAACGCCATACTTGGCGTGATACGCCTTCACCAGTTCGGCGATCTTCGGATTGGTATCTTCCTGCATCCACGAGGTCGTCAGCGCGGCCGCAATCATGCCGACGCCGTTCTTGCCCAGCGCCTGCAGCATCGAATCCGGAATACCCACGGGGGTCATCATCGGGAAGTTGATGCCGAAGCCGCGCGCCTGATTGACGAAAGCAGTCAGGTCGTCGCCCACGGCAAGTGCCAGATAAACGCCATCAGCCTTGCTGGCCTGGATCTGGGCGATTGCACTCGACCAATCGGCGGTACCAACGGGCCGCCCCGCCTCGCCGGCGATCTTGATGCCGGGAATCTTGGCGAACTCGTTCTTGTTACTGATGCCATAGGCGAAATCGTGATAGATCACGAACCAGTTCTTCGCGAGCAGATCCTTGCGCTCCTGCATCATGATGGCGCTGGCCTTCGCGGACATGGCATCGTTCGGCACGGTGCGGAACAGGAAACGGCTGCACTGATCGCCCGTGATGCCGACTGCCTGCGCGTTGGTGGTGATGATGGGCACGTTCAGGCGCGCGGCCTGGGCATTCACCCCGAGCGTCACCGAACTCGCCGCACCGCCGATCAGCAATGTGGCCTTATCTTCGAGAACCAGCTTCTGCGCCTTGCGAAGACCGTTCGCAGGATTCGCCGCGGTGTCCTCGATCACCAGCTTGACGGAACGGCCTTTTACCTTGGCACCCTGCGCCGCCAACTCGAATCCGTTCTTCATATCGTTTCCGAGCGGAGCGAGAACTCCGGTCGTGGGAACAAAAACGCCGAGAACGACCTCCTGAGCCGCGGCGTATCCCATGGACAGGCTCCCAAACGCAGCGAGAGCAAGAGCCGGTACCATCAGTTTCCGAAATTGCGTCATGTGCTTTCCTCCTCCTTGTGAAAATTTTGTCGTTCAGTGATCCGGCTCCCCGTTACGTCGGAGCCGTTATCGGGACATCCTCTTGTCGGATGCATCAGCTTGTTCGCCGGCCTTCAGGGCGGCCCGCTTTTCGCGACGCTCGAGATCGGCAAGCGCGGCGAGGGCCGCCGCCTTGATTCCGCTGAGCAGATTATGTGCAGCCTGCCCCGCCGCGGCGGGATTGCCGGCGCGGATTCCCTCGACAATATTGCGCCAGTTGTTCGACCAGCTTTTCCGGTGCTTCTCCACCTCGAACACGCTGCGGGTCAAAGGAAGCGTCTGGCGCCCGAGCGAAAACAGAATAGTGCGCGCGATATCGTTCTCCGAGGCTTCCGCCAGATACATGCTGAGTTGGTAGACGATGACGATATATTCCCCGACATCGCCCCGCTCGCTTGCAGTGAACAGTTTCGCAGTGCCTTCATCGAGCGTGGCCTGTACGGCCTTCGAGCGCAGATCCGCCAGTTCCTCCGCGCAGATCGCCATCAGTGCCGAACGTACCGAGAAAATGTCTTTCAGCCGCTTTTCCGTCAGCCTTGCAACGGATGCACCGCGATGCGACAGCATCACCACCAGGCCTTCGCGCTCCAGAAGGCGCAACGCCTCGCGAACCGGGCCGCGACTGACCTGAAATTGTTCGGCCAGCCGCATCTCGTGCAGCCGTTGCCCTTGAGCAAAATCACCGCGGATGATCTGCTCCACCAGCTTTTCCGCCAGTTGCTCCGGTAGCGTCTTGATCGTGCTGTTGTGCGCTCCAAACGAATTGAAGAATGCACCGGCGACATCCGTTCGAATTCCGAACCTCTCGCCGGCCGGCTCAGAGCTTCCAAACTTCTTCTTTCCCACGGGTTAGCCTTTCACTAAGCGTGCGTGCGCGCGAACCGCGCGCGATGTCGTGGGATAGACGGAAATGCCCTGCTTCATCAACCTGATCCGCTGGTCGCGAACGAAATCATCCTGATACTTGTCGCCGGAACTGCGGAGCGCCAGCGACATCGGGGCGCCGTCGGGGCGCGCACGCGCGATCGAGGCGCAGATCGCCTCCAGCGCCTTCAGACCTTCGATATCGTTCTCGATGAAATCGAGGACCCACCCCATTTCGACAAAGACGACGATGCGGTCGATATTGCCGTCGACTTTCAGCCGATTGATGATCTCCTCGAAGATATACCGGTCGCCATCGCGCAAGCCCCACACCGGAATGTCGATGGGGTTGGCGACGCTCGTGCCGGGGATGCCGAAGCGGCGGAGACCTTCGGCGGTCGTCTCCTGCAACCGCGGAATCCTCAAGCCAACCTGCGCGGCGACGTCGGACGAGGTGACGCTGACGCCGCCGCCCGAGCCGAACACCGCGAGGTGATTTCCCTTGCTGCGGCCGTGGACCGAAAGCGCCAGCAGCGTATCCATCAGGTCGTCCATGCTGCCGACCTGGATGACGCCGGATTGCGACACCCCGGCGTCCCAGAGCACGCGATCCGTGGCAAGCGCCGCGGTATGACTCGAGGCGGCAACCTGCCCCTGCTCGGTGACGCCGCCGCGCAGAATGACAACGGGTTTGGTCATGCTGCGCACGGCCCGGAAGAACAGCCCCGGGTCACGCATCGATTCGATATAGAATGCGACGATCGTCGTCTTGGGGTCGGATTCCGCGAACAACAACAGGTCGAGCATGTCGAGGTCGGCGCAGTTGCCGCACGACAATGCGCGGGCGACCGGCAGATCCCACACCTGAGCGCGGCGCACCACGTCGCCGGCATAGGTGCCGCTCTGCGAATAGAAGGTGATGCCGCCCGGTGCGGTCGGATTATAACGCGGCGCGCCGATGGCCATGCGCGTGCCGGACGAGAACGTGCCGATGCAGTTCGGACCGATCATCCGCATCGTACCCGCGGCGAGTTGATCGCGCATCTGCTGCTCCAGATCGGCACTGTCGCTGGAGTATTCGGAGAAGCCGGCGGTGAGCACTTGCGCGACTTTCACCCCCTTGTCCCGGCACTGCGCCAGCACGTCGGGAACCAGCTTGTTGCCGACGGCAATGTAAGCACGGTCCACTTCGCCCGGGATTGCAGCGACTGACGGATAGGCCTTCAACCCGTAAATTTCCGGCGCGGTCGGATGCACCGGATAGATCGTCCCGGTAAAGCCGAAGTCCACCAGCGTCTGGATCAACTGGAAGCCAAGCTTGTCTTTCGATGTCGACGCGCCGACGAAGGCGATCGCCTTCGGATCGAAGATCGCATTGAGGCCGCCAAGCCGCGCGCGACGCTGCGCCAGGGACTGAGCGATATCCTTGTCGGAACGCGGTGTCGCATGCTTCGCATTCGAAGCCGCCCCGGCGACGGCATCGACCGCGATGGCGGTATCGCCGCAGACGATCACCGGGTTGATATCGAGTTCGTCAATCGGCTCCCGCATCATCAGTCCATCGGGTCCAGCGACAGCCATCAGATAGCGCGCCAGCACATCACGTCCCGGCGCGCCGTCATTGAACTTGCCGGGAAACGCGGCATCGACCAGCGCCAACGCCAGTTGTCGATCCAGGGGCGCCAGAGCAGCTTTCGGTTTGGAGCGCTGCTCGACGCCGGAGCCACCCGGCCCGATCAACACGACCACTCCATAGTCGCGATCGACCTGAGCGCCGATGAAGACTTCGAGCCCCGCCGGCACCATCTCCTCGATCAGAACGCCCTCGATCGCCGCTTGCGGATAAGACGCCCGACAGGCATCCATGATCGACTGATAGGCGTCGGCCGCATGCTCGGCATCGACCGAAAGACGGACGCCGCCGGCATCGACCTTGTGAACGATGTCGGGAGAAACAATCTTGAGCGCGCAGGCTTTGCCAAGTTCGCGAACCGCGCTTGCCGCCATCGCGGGAGACGTCGCCAGCGTCGGACGGGTGGTGGCGATGCCGTAGCGCGACAAAAGCTCTTTGGATTCGATTTCGGTCTTCATTTCGGGAGCCCTTCATTCTTCTTATTGGAAGCGAGGTGATCGCTTCTCAAGAAAAGCCTTCATTCCTTCATCGGCATCGGGGCCGCTTTGCAGCCGCAGCCCTTCCTCCGCCTCGAAACGGCGCGCCGCATCCGAACCGTCGCGCGCGAAGGCGACGAGCCCTCGTTTGATCGACGACACCACATCAAACGAGTTGGCGGCGATGAGACGGGCCGTTTCCAGTGCCGCATCCAGCACGCGGCCAGGCTCGGAAATCCTGTTGACGAAGCCATATTGCGCGGCTTCGGTCGCACCGACACGGCGCGCGGTCGCCAGCATGTCGTAGGCCATGCCGAGCGGCATCAGTGACGGCAACCAGCTCAATTGACCGCCAATCGGCAGGAGACCGATGCGCGCGCCGGGGGCGCAGAAGTCGGCATGCGGCTCGCATATCCGCATGTCGCAAGACAGCGCGAGAATGAAACCGCCGGCATGGGCGGCGCCGTTCACCGCGGCGATGGTCGGCGTCGTCATCAAGCGCGGCTTGAAGAACGGCGTATTGAGCTTCTCGTCCGCCGCATGCTCGCGATCGGTCAATAGCGCGTTGAGATCGTGGCCGCTGGAAAAGGCGCGATCCCCGGCGCCGGTCAAAATCACGCAGCGCACCGCGCGATCCGCCTCGGCAGCGTCGAGCAGTTCACCGAGACGCAGCGTCATATCGTGCGTGAACGCGTTCCGCTTCGCCTCGTTGTCGATCGTGAGGATGAGAATATCGCCGTCGCGACGGCTTTGGATATCCGCCATCGACCTATTCCACCGTCAACATATTCGCGAGGCGGCTCTGATCCTCGACCACTTCCTCGCGTTCGAAGGACTTGATGATCTGGCCGTTCTCCATCACGTAGAACCGGTTGCCAACCGCGAGCGCCAGCGGCAGACTTTGCTCGACGAGAATGATGCCGATGCCGCGTTCGCGTGCGGCATCGATGGAATGCCTGATGGCATCGACATAACTCGGAGCAAGCCCTTCCGTCGGTTCGTCCAGCATCATGTAATGCGGGTTTGCCAACATGGCGCGCGCGACCACCAGCATCTGCTGTTCGCCACCGCTCAGGGTGCCGGCCTTCTGCTCGAGGCGCTCGCCGAGACGGGGAAAAATCTCGATCGCATCGGACAGCTTGAAGTCGCCGCCCTGCGCCGACTTTTGCTGCGCAACGCGGAGATTTTCTTCCACGGTGAGGCCCGAGAATACCTTACGATCCTCGGGAACGAGCGTAACGCCCATTTTCGAGCGACGGTACGTCGGGCCGCGCAGCTCCTGGCCGTTCAGGGTGATTGAACCCTCGATGCGATCCACCAGTCCCATGGTGGCGCGCAGGGTCGTGGTCTTCCCCATGCCGTTGAGACCGAGCAGGCAAGCCACCGAGCCCTGATCGACCTGGAAACTAACGCCGTGAAGAATCTGGCTCGATCCATAGAAAGCGCAGAGATTATTGTAGATCAACGCGCCCGTCATGTCGCGAAGCTCCCGTGGAGATAGGCTTTTCGAACAGCCTCGTTGTCGCGAATTTCGGCCGGCGGAGCATCGGCAATCACCTGCCCGTTCTGCATCACCGTGATGCGGTCCGACAAGCGCATCACCATGTTGACGTCGTGCTCGACGACCACGATCGTGACGCCGAGGGCGCTACGCAACGATGTAATGAGCGCCGCGACAGTCTCACGATCACCACGGGACATGCCTGCCAGCGGCTCGTCCATCAGGATCAGCTTCGGCTTCAATGCCAGACCGATCGCAATGTCGAGGGCGCGCTGATAACCATGCGCCAGTGCGCCGGCCTTGTTTCTCTCATGGCCGCGCAAGCGCACCCGGCCAAGAATGTCCATCGCCTCGGCCGTGATTGCCGCCTCGCTCTTGATCGATTGCCAGATGGACCGACTGACACCTTCGCGTGAGCGGATGGCGAGAGCGACGTTCTCCAGCACCGAAAGGTTCCGAAATACGCTGGTGCGCTGGAACGTCCGCGCAAGGCCGATCTTGGCGAGCCGCTCCGGCGACCATCCGGTGATATCGTTACCGTCGAACATCACCTTTCCAGCCGCCGGCGTGATCGCGCCGGTGATGAGATTGAACAGCGTCGTCTTGCCGGCGCCGTTCGGACCGATGATGGAATGAATGGAGGCGGGCACGATCCGGAGATCGACGCCGTTGACGGCCTTCAGGCCACCGAAGTGTTTGGTGATATTGGTAGCTTCGAGGATCATGCCGACGTTTCCCGCCGTGCGGCCGTCATCCGCAGCCAGAGGCTGGATGCGGCACCGAACAATCCTCCCGGCGCAACGATGACGATCAGCACGAAGAAGCCGCCAAAGTAAATCAGCCAGGAATTGGTAATGCTGCTGACATAGTGCTCGGTGACGGTGAAAACCGCCGCACCGATCACAGGTCCGATGATCGTGCCGACGCCGCCGAGAACGACATACATCAGCACCTTGCCGGATTCGAACCAGTTCAGCAGATCGGGCGAAGCCGCACCGTTGAACAGCGCAAACAGGCCGCCGGCCAGCGCGGCGAGACTTGCCGAGACGATATATGACAAGAGTTTGAGCGAACCGGTGTTCAGCCCGATGAAGCGCGCGCGCTCGACATTCTCGCGGATCGCAAGCCAGGCTTTGCCGAGCGGCGAGCGCCGGATGTGGAACGCACCGGCGAGCGAAACCAGCAGAACGCCATAGAGCAGCCAGTACCACATTGCGGGCTTGACGATCTGGAAGCCGAGCGCGGTGGGTACCGGAATTCCTTGCAGGCCGTCTTCGCCACCGGTGATCCCGGACATCACGAAGACCAGGGCAAACATGATTTGCCCCAGGGCGAGCGTGAGAATGGCAAACGTTTTGCCGATCTGTCGAACCAGGACGAAGCCGACGATCGCCGAGAGCACGATCGTAATGACCACCGTGAGCGGCAGCAGAACCAGCATCTCAGGCGTCAACATCTTCGCCGCGAGACCTGTGAGATAGGCTCCGAAGCCATACCAGGCGGCATGACCGAACGAGAGAAGACCCGTGCTTCCCATCAGAAGGTCAAGGCTCAACGCCACAATGGCGGCGATCACGGCCTGCGATGCCAGAATGAGAACAAAGGGCATGTTGCCGGTCCAGAGCGGGACGCTGGCGCCGAGTGCCGCGGCGACGAGCAAAGCCACTCCCTTCATTCGCCGATCCGTAGCGCGTATTGGCATCGTGGCAGTTTGGTCGCTCATTCCGTCCGCCCCTCTCCAAAGAACCCGCGCGGCCAATTGATCAGCATCGCCATGACGAGAATGAAGAGAAGCATCAACGCGAGCTGCCCCCCGAAGTAGCCCTCGCCAAATACCGTGATAAGGCCGACAACATAAGCCGCGACAATCGCACCGCGCAGGCTGCCGAGGCCTCCGAGAATGACCGTCATAAATGCCAGGATCAGGATTTTGTCGCCGACCGACGCATAGGCGGTGAAGATCGGCGCGCCGACAACGCCGGAGATCGCCGCCAGCGCCGCACTGACTCCGACCACCGAATGCATCAGGTTCTCGCGGTCGATACCGAGACAGGCGCCCATTTCGGGATCGTCATTCGCGGCGCGAACGCGCAATCCCCAATCCGAATTTTTGAGGAACAGCAGCAACGCAACGGTCAGCGCGATCGCCAGAGCGGACAGAAACACGCGATACACCGGCAACTTGATGGCGCCGAGCGAAACGATGCCTTGCAGTTCCGGCGGGATCGCCAGGATCTGCACGTTGCGACCGCCGAGTTCGTACAAAACGCCGGTGATGAGAAGCGCAAGCCCAAAGGTGAGCAGCAGGCTGTCAACCATCGGCCGGTCGCGAATGCGCGCGAACACCGCCCAATCAAGCAACACACCGAGCAGACCCACGCCGAGCGGCGCAATGATCAGCGCGGCCCAGAAAGGCAATCCGGAATTGGCAACCCAGATGCCGGCCATGGCGCCAAGGCTGAAGAATGCCCCGTGCGCAAAATTCACGATACGTCCAACGCCGTAGATCAGGGTCAGGCCGAGGCTGAACAGCAGCAGCACCGAACCCATGACCAGGCCATTGAGCGCTAACGATGCCGCAAGCATGCGGACCCCCAGCCCTGTTTGTTTCTCCCTTCAGGCATCATGCACCAACATGTCAGATTGTCAACAATCTTACATGTTGGCATCAACCAGGAATGAAATCTCTCATTCTCATCAAACGCGCCGCTCAATCTGCTCGCGGACCAAGCCTGTTTCTGCGATGCCGATTTGATTGCGCATAAAAATGAAGGCGCTCGTGCGCGACGTCGTACATCACCAGGGAAGAAGCATCGCGTTTAAGTCTGATCTGATGTTCGTCGCAGTTGTGTTTGTCACACTTGCCGAAAGGAGAATTCAGCCCCTCATTCAGACCGGTTTAGGCGTCGCGGATTCTCTCGGTTCTTCGCAGTTCGGCCAATCGCGCCTTCGAAAACAAGCAGACGGCGACGAAGCTCAAGGTCTTCCGAATATCACCCGCGCAGCGAAAAGAAGAACCGAAGAAAAAGGGACCGCTCCCGGCCTGTCAGAGATCGCTGCGATCATCGATCCCGAGCAGAACCGGTTCGCTCGGGATCATGGTTGCCGCGCCCGGGATTCCGATCTCCGCGAGGTCGACCCGCCTCTTGCGCATGTATCGCGACAGGCTATGCCGGATCGAACAGGTGTTGGCCTTGGCGTCCAGACCCCGTTGATCTACTGCCCGTGGGAGCCGGAGTATCTGACCAACTGCCGCGAGGCGGCCGAGGCGTTCGGTCGCGAGATCAACACCCACACGCGCAAGCGGGATCTGCCGCGCCCCTGCTGCGTCGAGCCGGGCTACATTGAGAACGAGATGATGGACCTGCGTTCAAATTGCGTGCAAAACCCACCCGGCGCGGGAGCCGGCGGTGAAGGCAAGCCATTGGAAGACAAGCCATTGGGAAGGTAAGCCATTGGGAATGGTAAGCCATTGGGATGGCTGGTCGGAGTGGCAGGATTTGAACCTGCGACCCCTGCGTCCCGAACGCAGTGCTCTACCGGACTGAGCCACACTCCGACTGGTGGCGGGCTTATATCCCCGCCGACGGCGCGCCGCAAGCCGGGGAATGGATCCTCGCAGCCATTCCACCCGAATTTTACCGGCCCCGGCGGCCGCAAAACCCGATTTGCGCAAAATTATGCGCCGCCCGCCGCCGAAACGCGCTATCCAGAAGCCGGAGCATGATCCGATCCGACCAAAACCGACCATGCCCCGGCAATTCCCATTCCATCGCATTTTCCCGCGGCGAACCGGCTCCCCCGTCGCCTGAAAATGCTCTATATCGACCGCACATGGAAC
>JBASBO010000446.1:0-8783 GCA_049651165.1 Xanthobacteraceae bacterium
GCCGCGCGCCGCGCGAAGGTGCGGTAGTCGGCGTCCACGCGCGTGCCGGTCAAGAGCGCCGGGGCATCGGGACGCAGGCGCGCGCTCGCCGCGAGCCACTCGGCCATGTTCATGATCGGCCTCCCGCCGCGAAAGCCGGCTTACTTCGCCGGCTCCAGCAACGAGACGTAGTTGGCGACCGCCGCGCCGCCCATGTTGAACACGCCGCCGAGAGTCGCGTCCTTGATCTGCATCCCCTCCGGGGCCTGCCCCAAGAGCTGCATCGCGGTGAGAACGTGCATCGAGACGCCGGTGGCGCCGATCGGGTGGCCCTTGGCCTTCAAGCCGCCGGACGGATTGATCGGCAGCTTGCCGTCCTTCTGGGTCCAGCCTTCCTTGATGGCGCGCGCGCCCTGCCCCCTCGGCGTCAACCCCATCGCCTCATACTCGATTAGTTCGGCGATGGTGAAGCAGTCATGGGTCTCGACGAACGACAGATCGGACAATGAGACGCCGGCGGATTGCAGCGCGCGCTGCCACGCCACGGTGCAGCCCTCGAAATCGAGGATATCGCGCTTCGACATCGGCAGGAAATCCTGCGCGTGCGCGGTGGCGCGGATGTTGACGGCCTTGCCCATGGATTTGGCTGTCTCGGAGTCGGTCAGGACCAGCGCGGCGGCGCCGTCCGATACCAGCGAGCAGTCGGTGCGCTTCAGGGGGCCAGCGACGAACGGGTTCTTCTCGCTCTCGGCGCGGCAGAACTCGAAGCCGAAATCCTTGCGCATCTGCGCGTAAGGATTGGCGACGCCGTTCTTGTGGTTCTTGGCGGCGATCAGCGCCAGCGCGTCGGACTGGTCGCCGTATTTCTGGAAATAGGCTTGCGCGATCTTGCCGAACACTCCGGCGAAGCCCGCCGGCGTATCGCCGTCCTCGGGCAGATAGGAGGCGCGCAGCAGGTTCTTGCCGATCTCCGGTCCCGGCGTGCGGGTCATCTGCTCGACGCCGACCACCAGCACGATCCGCGCCGCGCCGGCGGCGATGGCGCGGATGCCCTGATGCACCGCCGCCGAGCCGGTGGCGCAGGCGTTCTCGACCCTTGTCGCCGGCTTGAAGCGCAGCGCGGGATCGGCCTGCAACACCAGCGCCGCGGTAAAATCCTGCGGCGAGAAGCCGGCGTTGAAGTGGCCGAGCACGATCTCGTCGACGTCGGCGGCCGAGATGCCGGCATCGGCCAGCGCCTCGTTGGCGGCGCGAACCACCAGGCTCTCCACCGTCTCCGCGTCGAATTTCCCGAACGGGGTGTGTGCCCATCCCACGATACTGGCTGTCATGGCTGCCTTCCTGTGATGTCCCGAATTGACCCGTCGGCCACGCTGACGCCCGGCCGCGTTGTTGTTATTGGTTTGGGACAAGTCCTGCCGCAGCGCAAGAGGATTCCGGCCACGGTGGGCAATGCGGGAGGGGCATGGCTGCAAGGCCCGACCTCAATCCTATGCGGCAGTCATGGCCGGATCGCCCCACCGTCACACGCGGGCTCGACCCGCGTGTCCATCCTTCAAGGACGATGGATTGCCGGATCAAGTCCGGCAATGACGCCAGGGATCAGATCCTCACGCCGCGAAGGTTCCGCCCAGTTCGTCCTCGATATGAATGCGGATGATGTCATCGAACGTCTTTTCCGCCGTGGTGAAGCCGAGTTTCAACGCGCGCGCGGTGTTGAACTGGCGCGGCCAGCCATCGACGATGCTGATGATCGCCGGGTCCGGCTCGCGCCGGATCCGCGCCGCGACGTTCTTGCCGGCGACCCGCTCCAGCGCAGCGATCTGCTCGCCGACGGTGACCGCCAGCCCCGGCATGCTGAGACTGCGGCGCGGCCCCATCGCGTTTGTATCCATGGTGCCGGCATGGAGCAGGAAGCCCACCGCCGAACGCGGCGAGGCGTGCCAGTGCCGCACGTCCGCGGAGACCGGCAGCACCGCGCCCTCTCCGGCAAGCGGTTCGCGGATGATGTTGGAGAAGAAGCCGGACGCCGCCTTGTTGGGCCTGCCCGGCCGCACGCAGATGGTCGGCAGCCGGATGCCGATGCCGTCGAGAAAACCCTTGCGGGTGTAGTCGGCGAGCAGCAACTCGCAGATCGCCTTCTGGGTGCCGTAGCTGGTGAGCGGGGTGAGAAAGAACTCGTCGCCGATCCTGTCGGGGAACGGCGCGCCGAACACCGCGACCGACGAAGTGAACACCAGCCGCGGCTTGTAGCCACCGCCGAGCGCGCGGATCGCATCGATCAGATAGCGGGTGCCGTCGAGATTGATGCGATAGCCCTTGTCGAATTCGACCTCGGCCTCGCCCGAGACGATGGCCGCGAGATGGAAAATCACGTCGGGCCGCTCCGCGACCAGCGGCGCGGCGGCGCCGGGATCGGCGAAATCGCTGGTCACCAGCGCGGTCGGGATGGTGTTTCCGGCCGGGTTTTGCGGCGCGACGACATCCTGCAAGGTCAGCCGCGTGATCTCGCGGGTGCCGAGGCGGCCGTCGCGGGCGAGCCGCTCCACCAGCTTGCGGCCGACCATGCCGGCGGCGCCGAGAACCAGAATATGCAAGACCCAACTCCCTTGTTGCTTTTGATTTGATCGTGCCGCGAGCGGGTTTGCAATATCACTCCTTCACCGCGCCGGTCATCGCCGAAACGTAGTGCTCGACAAAGAAGGCATAAAGGATCACCAGCGGCAGCGAGCCGATCAGCGCTCCCGCCATCAGCGAGCCCCACTTGTAGATGTCGCCGTCGACGAACTCGTTGACGATCGCCACCGGCACCGTCTTGTTGGGCGTCGATTGCAGGAACGTCAAGGCGTAGATGAATTCGTTCCAGCACAGCGTGAAGCAGAAGATGAACGCCGAGATCAACCCCGGCACCGACAGCGGAATCACGATCTTGGTCAGAATCTGCCAGCGCGAGGCGCCGTCGATCAGCGCGCATTCCTCAAGCTCGAACGGGATGGTGCGGAAATAGCCCATCAACAGCCAGGTCGAGAACGGGATCAAGAGCGTCGGATAGACCAGGATCAGCGACAAGGGCGAATCGAACAGCCCGTAAGCCTGGATCACCGAAGCGAGCGGGATGAACAGGATCGCCGGCGGCACCAGATAGGCGAGGAAGATCGCCGCCCCCACCGCCTCCGCGCCCTTGAAGCGCAGCCGGACGATGGCATAGGCCGCCAGCACGCTGGCGACGATCGACAGGAACGTGGCTCCAGCCGCGACATACATCGTGTTCCACAGCCAGCGCGGATACTCCGTCTCCAGAAGCAGCTTGGTGATGTGCTTGAAGGTCGGCGCCACAACCCAGAACGGGTTGTAGGTCTCCATGTCGATCAACTGCTCGTCGGGTTTGATCGCGGTGATCGCCATCCAGTAAAACGGGAACAGCAGAATGACGATGATGATCCCCAGCGGCAGGTAGAGCGTGACCAGACGCTGCGGCAGGCTTTCGAGATAGCTCATGCCCTCGGTGTCGTCGGCCTGCGGGGGAACGGCCGGAGCCGTCTGCACGCGCGCGTCAGTCATTGTCGGTCCCCTGCTGCCACTTGCGGCGCTGCATCCCGAACCACGATATGGCGATGGCCGCGAGCAGGAACGGGATCATCGCGGTGGCGATCGCCGCGCCCTCGCCGAGCCGCCCGGACAGGATGCCGCGCTGATAGCTCAAGGTCGCCATCAGGTGGGTGGCGTTGACCGGGCCGCCGCGGGTCAGGGCCCAGATCAACTGAAAGTCGGTGAAGGTGAACAGCACCGAGAACGTCATCACCACCGCGATGATCGGCGTCAGCAGCGGATAGGTGACATAGCGGAAGCGCTGCCAGTTGGTGGCGCCGTCGAGAGTCGCCGCCTCGTAGAGCGAGGGCGACACGGTTTGCAGGCCCGCCAATAGCGTGATGGCGACGAACGGCACGCCGCGCCAGATATTGGCGAAGATCACGCTGGCGCGTGCCCAGTTGGTTTCGCCGAGGAAGTTGATGTTCTCATGGATCAGGCCGAGCTTCACCAGCGACCACGAGATGATCGAGAACTGGGTGTCGTAGATCCACCAGAACGCGATTGCCGACAGCACCGTCGGCACGATGAAGGGCAACAGCACCATCGCGCGGATGATCGCCTTGAACGGCATGTGGCGGTTGAGCAGCAGCGCGAGATAAAGGCCGACCGCGAATTTGATGATGCTGGCGACGATGGTGTAGAGCAGCGTGTTGAACACCGAGAGCCAGAAGACGGAATCGTCCCACAGCCATTCGTAGTTTTCGAGCCCGACGAAAATGCCCGGACGGCCGATGCGCTCGTCGGTGAAGCTCATCCAGATGCCGAGCCCCAGCGGATAGGCCAGGAACAGCAGCAGGAACGCCGCCGTCGGCAGCATGAACCACGCCGCCTGCCAGTTGCGGTTGGCGCGCAACTGCTGCCAGCGCGCCGCGAACGAGGTGTCCTCGACCGCGGTCGGAAGTGATGTCTGGACCGTGCTCATCCCCGGCGACCGTCTCCTTGCGGTGAGAACGGCGCCGGCGCGGCCCGGACAGCCGCGCCGGCGTCACGTTTCGTTCAGCGATAGATGCGCTTGGCCTGACGCTCGGCGGACGCCATCGCGCCCTTCAGGTCCTCACGTCCCGTGCAGTAGTTGGCGTACATGTCGACCACGATGAAGTCGGCGATCGCCGCCGCCGCCGCCTCGTTGAGCTGGCCGACGCCGGCCGGCGTCAGCGCGTTCTTGGCGACGTCGCGATAAAGCAGGTTCTTCGGGTCCGCGGTCCAGATCGGGTTGGCGTCGTAAGCCTTGAGGAACGGCGACAGGTAGCCCTGCGCGGCCTCGACCCACGGGTTGAACTGATCGGCCTCCAGCATGAACGCGGTCAGCGCCTTGCAGGCGTTCGGGAACTTGCTGAAGGTGAAGATCAGCATCGGGAACGCCAGATGCAGTTCGCGCAGCTTGCCGTCGACGCCGAGCGGCAGGTTGGCGTGGAAGGTATCCTCGGCCATCGCCGGGTTTTCCTTCTTGGCCGTAACGTAGACCGAGATGCCGTTCACCGTGAGATAGAGCTGGCCGGCGATATACGCCTTGTTGTTGTTGCTGTCGTTCCACGACGCGGTGCCGGGAATGAAGTTCTCATACAGACCCTTGACGTATTCCAGCGACTTCGCGGTCTCCGGGGAGTTGATCGTCACCTTGTTGTTCTTGTCGATCAGGTAGCCGCCGTGCGCCCACAGCGCCCAGTGCAGCCAGGTGTTGGCGTCGCCCGAGGCGTGGCCCAGCGCCATACCGGCCGGGGTGCCGTTCTTGTTCATACCCTTGACCAGTTCGGAAAAGCCGGCGAGGTCCTTGGGAAACTCCTTGAAGCCCGCCTTCTCCGCGGCGCTCTTGCGATAGGCGACCAGTGCGCCGGTGGTGGCGACCGGGATGCCGATCCACTTGTTGCCGAGCTTGCCGAACGCCTCCGCCGAAGTCGTCCAGCCGCCGTACTTGTCGCCGAGATACTTAGCAACGTCGGAGACATCGAGACACTTGTTCGGGAACAGGAACGGCAGCGAATAGAGCCCCCACACCATATCGAGGCCCTGCCCGGTGTTGGCGGCCACCGACGCCTTCGGCTGGATATCGTCATAGGATTCGTTGGAGACGTTGACCTGAACGCCGGTCGCCTTCTGGAACGCGTCGATCATCTTCATGAAGGCGACGTCTTCCGCCTCGACGAAGCGCTTCCAGCGCAACAGGTTGATCTTGGCGCCGGCCTCCGGCTTCCACTTGGCGTCGGCGGCCCACGCCTTGGCGAAGCCAAGGAGCTGATCCGCCGACATTGTCGAAATCGCGGCCGCGGCGGCAGCCCCGCCTTTGAGCAGAGAGCGGCGGTCTGGCGTAAATGTCGTCATGTCTGGTTCCTCCCGATGACAGTCTTCGATCTTGGTTTTGTTTTGCGATGGTCTATTCATGCCCGCGCGTCCTCACAGGCGGGCGCCGCTCTCCTTGTCGAACAGATGCGCGGCGCTGGCGCGCGGGCGCAGATGGATACGGTCGCCGGCTTGCAGCGGATGACGGTCGCGGAACACGGCGATGACATCCTGCTTGCCGACGCGGGCGATGACCTGTGTCTCCGAACCGGTCGGCTCGACCACGGCGACCTCCGCGGCGATGCCGTCATCGGCGAGTTCGAAATGCTCCGGCCGCACGCCGTAGACGATCGGCATCCCGGTTGACGCGCCGGGCGCGGTGACCAGCGGCAGCCGCGCGCCGTTCTCGGTCTCGACATAGGGCTGGCCGTTGGCTTTCAACGTACCCTCGATGAAGTTCATCGCTGGCGAGCCGATGAAGCCGGCGACGAAACGGTTGGCCGGAAAGTCGTAGAGTTCGAGCGGCGAGCCGATCTGCTCGACGATGCCGTCGTGCATCACCACGATCTTGTCGGCCATGGTCATGGCCTCGATCTGGTCGTGGGTGACGTAGACGGTCGTGGTCCTGAGCCGCTGATGTAGTTCCTTGATCTCGGTGCGCATCGCAACGCGGAGCTTGGCGTCGAGGTTCGACAGCGGTTCGTCGAACAAAAACACCTGCGGATCGCGGACGATGGCGCGCCCCATGGCGACGCGCTGACGCTGCCCGCCCGACAACTGGCGGGGATAGCGGTCGAGCAGCGGCGCTAGATCTAGAATGTCGGCCGCCTTCTTCACCCGCGCCGTGATATCGGCGGTGTCGGCTTTGCGCAGCTTGAGCGAGAAGCCCATATTCTGGGCGACGGTCATGTGCGGATACAGCGCGTAGTTCTGGAACACCATGGCGATGTCCCGTTCCTTGGGCTGCACGTTGTTCACCACGCGGTCGCCGATGGCGATGGTGCCGGAGGTGATGTTTTCCAGCCCCGCCAGCATCCGCAGCAGCGTGGATTTGCCGCAGCCCGAAGGGCCGACCAGCACGACGAAAGCGCCGTCCTCGATCGAGACCGTGACGCCGTGCAGAACCTCGAATCCTCCGAACGATTTCCGCACGTCGTTGATCTGCACCGACGCCATCGCTTCCATCCCTTTTGTTTCGGCGTCATCCGGCAAGCGCCGTTGAGGCTTCGGTCTTTGTCAACGTCACGCAACGCGGCGCGTGAAAGCTGAGGTGCGGGCATTGTCCCTGCTTGAAGCGCCATTATCAATGCGGTGGTAGCGCTGTCAATAATCATTTCTTTGTTGAAACGACCATGTTATCAGCAGGCATGGCGCGGTCGCGGACCAGTTCCGGCAAAGTGAGGCTCACGGAAGTTGCAGAACTCGCCGGGGTCAGTCCCATCACCGCGTCGCGGTTCTTCCGCAATCCCGAAGCGCTGTCGCCGGCCAAGCGCGAGCGCGTCGAGAACGCCGCGCGCCAGCTCGGCTATGTGCCCGATCTCGCGGCGCGCGCGCTCGCCTCGCGACGCACCGAAGTCATCGGCGTCCTGATCCCCTCATTCACCAACAACGTTTTCACCGACGTCCTGCGCGGCATCTATGACGGCTCCGAGGGCAGCCGCTATTCGATCCAGTTGGTCAACACGCATTACAGCATCTTGCAGGAGGAGAAGCTGCTGCGGCTGTTCCAGGCGCAGCGGCCGGCGGGGCTGGTGGTGACTGGCATCAACCAGACACCGGAATCGCGCACGGTGCTTGAGGCGATGAACTGCCCGATCGTGCAGATCATGGAGATCGGCCCCGAGCCGATCGACATGATGGTGGGATTTTCGCATAGGGACGCAGCTTTTGCCGCGATTTCGCACCTCATCTCGCTGAACTTCCGCCGGATCGGCTTCCTTGGCGCGCGCATGGATCCGCGCGTGCAGCGCCGTCTCGAAGGCTACACCGACGCCATGAAGCGCGCGTCGCTGTACGATCCGCGCCTCATCATCACGACGCCGGTGCCGACCTCGGTGACCATGGGCGGCACGCTGTTCTCCGACCTCTTGATGAAGGCGCCCGACATGGACGCGGTGTTCTGCGTCAACGACGACCTTGCGCTCGGCACGCTGTTCGAATGCCAGCGACGCCAGATTCAGGTGCCCGAGGACATGGCGATCGTCGGCTTCAACGATCTCGAATACATGGTCTCCGCCGTGCCGCCGCTGACCAGCGTGCGCACCAACCGCTACGACATGGGCAAGATCGCGATCACCATGGTGATGGACGCCATCGCCGGCAACCGCCCGGCGACGCCGGTCGTGGACCTCGGCTTCAAACTGATGATCCGCCGCTCCTCCGCCGCCAGACGCCGCTAAGGGCCGCCGCGACGCGCCGGAAGCGCTGGCCGGTGCGCCGGTGGTAGCGCTGTCTTTTTGACGTGACTTCGCCGGGCGTCTCTGGAACAATGCCAAATTGGCGGCCGCGCCCGCGGCCCGTTCCGACATCACGCAACAACAGCCAGGGCGGCTCTACCATCCCTGCGAAACGTTCAGCGCGGGAGGAAAAATTGAACATGACATCCGATCACACCACGTCCGCGAACCGCCCCCGCCGCAAGCTGCGTTCCTCCGAATGGTTCGACAACCCGCACAACCCGGGCATGACCGCGCTCTATCTGGAGCGCTATCTCAACTACGGGCTGACGCGCGAGGAATTGCAGTCGGGCAAACCGATCATCGGCATCGCCCAGACCGGCAGCGATCTGTCGCCATGCAACCGGCACCACCTCCAACTGGCCGAGCGGGTGCGCGAAGGCATCCGCGCCGCCGGCGGCATAGCCATGGAGTTTCCGGTGCATCCGATCCAGGAAACCGGCAAGCGGCCCACTGCGGCGCTGGACCGCAATCTTGCCT
>JBASBO010000447.1:0-14535 GCA_049651165.1 Xanthobacteraceae bacterium
GCCCACGGTCACCGTGACCGCCGCGCGGACACGGCGGGCGCGCCCCGCCCATCATGCGCAGCAACCGCGGCCGCAGGCCAGCCAGACTGTATCGTCATCCCATGTCGTGGTGCCGGCGCTGCCGGGATCGCTGACGGTCGCCACAGCGCAGCAGGCGCTGCGCGAGATCCAGCACACGCCGGGCGGCGTCGCGCTGGTGACGGCTGAGGCTTACAGAAACTCGACCGTCGCCAACACCGTCAAGGACGTGCTCGACTATGTGCCCGGCGTGTTCGCCCAGCCGAAGTGGGGCGACGACACCCGGCTGTCGATCCGCGGCTCCGGGCTGTCGCGCAATTTCCACTTGCGCGGCGTGCAGCTCTATATGGACGGCATTCCCATCAACACGGCGGACGGCTACGGCGATTTCCAGGAGATCGACCCCACTGCCTACAAATATGTCGAGGTGTTCAAGGGCGGCAACGCGCTGCGCTTCGGCGCCAATTCGCTCGGCGGCGCGATCAATTTCGTCACGCCGTCGGGGCGCGACCCGTTCGTCAACGGCGCCAGCGTCGATTTCGGCGCGTTCGGCTTCTGGCGCTTGCAGGCCAATGCCGGCGGCGTAAACGGTCCGTGGGACGGCTTTATCACCGCCTCGACGCAGGCGAGCGACGGCTTCCGCGATCACTCCTTCGGCCATTCGACCCGCGTCAGCGGCAATATCGGCTATCAGGTGTCGCCGGATATCGAGACGCGGTTCTATCTCAACGCCAACGATGTGCGCCAGCGCATCCCCGGCACCGTGAGCAAGGACTCGGCGCTGACCTCGCCCACCACGGCGGCACCGAACAACATCGCTCTCGATCAGCAGCGCAACATCGATACCGTCCGCCTCGCCAACAAGACCACGCTGCGATTCGACACCGCCACGGTGGAGTTCGGTGCGTTCGGCACCGACCGCCACCTGATGCACCCGATCTTCCAGTGGCTCGACTACGGCTATCAGGACTATGGCGGGTTCGCGCGCGTCACCGACGAGCGCGTGATCGGCGGCTTCCGCAACCGGCTGGTCGCCGGCGTCAACGTGCTCAACGGCCGCATCGACAACAAGCAATACGCCAACCTCGGCGGGCAGAAGGGGGCCTTGTTGTCGTCGTCGATCGACAGTTCGACGAACACGTCGGTCTATGTCGAGGATTCGTTCTATTTTCTGCCGGACGTGGCGGTGGTGGCCGGCACCCAGTTCCTTCATGCCACCCGCGACCGGCGCGACCGTTTCCTCAGCGACGGCGACCAGTCGGGATCCACCGCGTTCGACCTGTGGAGCCCGAAGGCGGGGCTGCTGTGGCAGATCGATCCGACCTGGCAAGCCTTCGCCAACGTCTCGCGCAGCGCCGAGGTGCCGAGCTTCGGCGAGAGCGCCAACGGCCCCGGCATTCCGACGATTCCGTTCACCAGCATCCGGCCGCAGACCGCCACCACTTATGAAATCGGCACGCGCGGCAGGCGGGCGGACCTGACGTGGGACCTGACCGCCTACCGCGCCGCGATCAAGGATGAACTGCTGTGCCTCTACAGCGCGTTCGGCAACTGCAACGTCACCAACGCCGACCGTACCGTGCATCAGGGCGTCGAGGCGGGCCTCGGCGTCGCGCTGTTCCAGAACATTTTTACACGCGGTGACAAGGCCGACCGGCTGTGGCTGAACCTCGCTTACACCTTCAACGATTTTCACTTCGATCACGACGCGGCCTTCGGCGACAACCTGCTGCCCGGCGCGCCGCGTCACTTCGTTCGCGCCGAGGTGCTCTACAAGCACCCCAGCGGATTCTACTTCGGGCCGAACGTCGAGTGGGTGCCGCAGGGCTATTACGCCGACAGCGCCAATACGCTGAGCACGGATGGTTATGCGATCTACGGACTGAAGGCCGGGTTCGACGACGGCGGCCGTTATTCGGCCTATGTCGAGGCGCGTAATCTCGCCAACACGGCGTATATCGCCTCAAGCGCCGTCATCGATCGCGCGACCTCCACCTCACCATTGTTTGAACCGGGGACGGGCCGGGCCGTCTATGCAGGGTTCAAGGCGCGATGGTAATCGCGCGCAACGTTTCCATCCGGCTGTGGCCGAAACCTTCGCTCAATCTTTCAAGGAGAATGACCATGCCTTACATTTCGACCAAACGCCGCCTGCTCGGTGGCGCACTCGGGCTCGCGCTGGCGGTGACGCTCGGCGCGTATCACGCACAGGCGCAGGACCAGAGCGTAAAGGCCGGCGATCTGGTGATCTCGCACGCCTGGACCCGCGCCACGCCGGGCGGGGCCAAGGTCGGCGGCGGCTATCTGACCATCGAGAACAAGGGTGCTGCGGCCGATCGGCTGGTCGGTGGCGAGACGCCGGCGGCGGGCAGGCTCGAAGTTCACGAGATGACCATGAGCGACGGCGTGATGAAGATGCACGCCATTGACGGCGGCCTCGCGCTCGCGCCGGGCCAGACGGTGAAGCTCGCGCCGGGCGGCTATCACCTGATGCTGATCGACCTCAAGGCGCCGTTCAAGGAGGGCGACAAGGTGCCGGTGACCCTTAACTTCGAGAAGGCGGGCCCGGTCGCCGTCTCGCTCGATGTGCAGGGGCTGGGCGCGGCCGCCCCCGGCGGAAGCGGCGGCTCCATGATGATGATGAAAAAGGACACCGGGCCCGCGCCGCACGGTGACGGGAAATGATGTGGCGGCTTCAGACGCGCGCCTTCGCGATCATGGCGACCGCGTGGGCCGCGTCGGCGCTGGTCGCGCCGGCGTCGGCGCATGTCACCGTTCAACCGGTCGAGGCGTCGGCGAACAGCTATGCGCATCTCACCTTCACCGTGCCACACGGTTGCGACGGCAGCGCCACCAGGGAGCTGCGCGTCAGGCTGCCGGACGGGATACTCTCCGCCAAGCCGCAAATGAAGCCGGGATGGACCGTCGAGATCAAGACCAGAAAGCTTAACGCGGCGGTGACGGGGCCGCACGGCAAGCCCGTCACCGAGGTTGTCGACGAAGTGAGCTGGCGCGGCGGACCCTTGCCCGACAACCTCTATGATACGTTCGGCCTGATCGTGCGGTTGCCCGACAAGGCGGGGCAGGTGCTGTATTTCCCAGTGGTGCAGGCGTGCGAGCAGGGTGTCTCGCGCTGGATCGAGATTCCGGCTTCGGGCCAGGGCGCTGACGGTTTGCGCCTGCCGGCGCCGGCCGTTCGGCTCAAAGCCAAGAGCCCCTGAGGCGTCCGTCCGGGGGCGGTCCGGCGACGGAAGCGGCCGGAATTCCGCCGTTTTCGCCGGGCTCGCTGCCCCCGCTCTTGTGTTTTGCCCGCCGATCCGGTTTCACTCCCCCGGCCTCCACGTCCAACTGATTCCCGAGCACGCTCATGCGATTGTCGCGGTTCTTTTTGCCGATCCTGAAGGAAAACCCGAAGGAAGCCGAGATCGTCTCTCACCGCCTGATGCTGCGTGCCGGCATGTTGCGGCAGGAGGCGGCAGGCATCTATGCGTGGCTGCCGCTCGGCTTCCGGGTGCTGAAGAAGATCGAGCAGATCGTGCGCGAGGAGCAGGACCGCGCCGGCGCCATCGAACTCCTGATGCCGACGCTGCAACTCGCCGACTTGTGGCGCGAAAGCGGACGCTACGACGCCTACGGCCCCGAGATGCTGCGCATCAATGACCGCCACAAGCGCGAGTTGCTGTATGGGCCGACTAACGAGGAGATGATTACCGAAATCTTCCGCAGCTACGTGCGTTCGTACAAGAGCCTGCCGCTCAACCTCTATCATATCCAGTGGAAGTTCCGCGACGAGCAGCGCCCGCGTTTCGGGGTGATGCGCGGCCGCGAATTTCTGATGAAGGACGCCTATTCGTTCGATCTCGACGAGGACGGCGCGCGGCGCTCCTACAACAAGATGTTCGTCGCCTATTTGCGCACTTTCGCGCGGATGGGGCTGAAGGCGATCCCGATGCGCGCCGAGACCGGGCCGATCGGCGGCGACCTCAGCCACGAGTTCATCCTGCTGGCGGACACCGGCGAGTCCGGCGTGTTCTGCGACCGTGCCGTGCTCGACCTGCCGGTGCCCGGCGTCGACGTCGATTACGACGGCGACCTGACGCCGATTATCCAGCAGTGGACCTCGCTCTACGCCGCGACCGAGGACGTCCATGACGCCGCGCGCTTCGAGCGCGAGGTGCCGGAAGCGCGGCGCGTCAACACCCGCGGCATCGAGGTCGGCCAGATCTTCTATTTCGGCACCAAGTATTCGGACTCGATGAAGGCGCTGGTGGCCGGTCCCGACGGCGCGGAAACGCCGATCCACGGCGGCTCCTACGGCGTCGGCGTGTCGCGGCTGGTCGGCGCGATCATCGAGGCGTCTCACGATGACGCCGGCATCGTGTGGCCGGAGGCGGTGGCACCGTTTCGGGTTGCGATCCTCAACCTGAAGCAGGGGGCAAGCGAAACCGACGCCGCCTGCGAGCAGCTTTATCGCGACCTCACCGCCAGGGGCGTCGATGTGCTCTACGACGACACCGACCAGCGCCCCGGCGCGAAGTTCGCCACCGCCGACCTGATCGGCATCCCGTGGCAGATCATGGTCGGCCCGCGCGGCCTTGCCGAGGGCAAGGTCGAACTCAAGCAACGCAGCGGCGGCGAGCGCGAACTTCTCAGCCTCGCCGATGCCGTGGCGCGCCTGACATCGTGATGGCTTATCCACCGGGCACTGTCGGCGAGCAGGCGGCGGCGCGACCCGAATCCGCCCGAATCGTGTGACAGTCGGACGATGGATGAAGCCATGAGCGAGCCCGTGCGAACCCGGCCATTCGCGCCTTTCGAGTGGATGCTGTCGGCGCGCTACCTGCGGGCCCGCCGCAAGGAAGGCTTCATCTCGGTGATCGCCGGCTTCTCCTTCCTCGGCATCATGCTCGGCGTCGCCACGCTGATCATCGTCATGGCGGTGATGAACGGCTTCCGCTCCGAACTGCTCGGCAAGATTCTCGGCCTCAACGGCCATCTGCTGATCCAGCCGCTGGAAAGCCCGCTGACCGACTGGAAGGAAGTCTCCGAGCGCATCAACAAGGTATCGGGCATTCGCCTCGCCGCGCCGGTGGTGGACGGGCAGGCCCTGGCGTCGTCGCCGTTCAACGCGTCGGGCGTGCTGGTGCGCGGCATTCGCGCCGGCGACCTCGACAACATCACCTCGATCGCCAAGAACATCAAGCAGGGTACGCTGGAAGGCTTCGACGAGGGGCAGGGCGTCGCCATCGGCCGCCGGCTCGCCGATCAGCTCTCGGTTCACGCCGGCGACAACATCACGCTGGTCGCGCCGCGCGGCGCGGTGACGCCGATGGGCATCACGCCGCGCATCAAGCCCTACAAGGTCGCCGCGGTGTTCGAGATCGGCATGTCGGAATACGATTCGACCATGGTGTTCATGCCGCTCGCCGAGGCGCAGGCTTATTTCAACCGCGCCAACGACGTCACCGCGATCGAGATCTACACCGTCAATCCCGACCGCATCGACCAGTTTCGCAAGGCGGTGACGGAAGCCGCCGGGCGGCCGATCTATCTGGTGGACTGGCGCCAGCGCAATTCGACGTTCTTCAACGCGCTCCAGGTCGAGCGCAACGTCATGTTCCTGATCCTGACGCTGATCGTGCTGGTGGCGGCGCTCAACATCGTCTCCGGCCTCATCATGCTGGTGAAGGACAAGGGCAGCGATATCGCCATCCTGCGCACCATGGGCGCGTCGCAAGGCGCGATCATGCGTGTGTTCCTGATGACCGGGGCGGCGATCGGCGTGGTCGGCACGCTGACCGGGCTAGTGGTCGGGCTGATCGTCTGCCTCAACATCGAATCGATCCGGCAGTTCCTGTCGTGGCTGACCAACACCGAACTGTTCTCGCCGGAACTCTACTTCCTCTCCCGGCTGCCGGCCGAGATCGACGTCGGCGAAACCGTCGCGGTGGTTGTCATGGCGCTGACGCTGTCGTTTCTGGCGACGCTCTATCCGTCGTGGCGGGCGGCGCGCCTCGATCCCGTCGAAGCCCTGCGGTACGAGTGATGGCGGCGATGACCGACGAAATGGCGGAAGGCGGCAAAGAGGTTCCGGTCGTCTATTTGCAGGACATCCGGCGTCAGTATCAGCAGGGCGAAACGGTGCTGACGATCCTCGACGGGGCGAACCTTGCACTATGGGCCGGGCAATCGGTGGCGCTGGTGGCGCCGTCCGGCTCCGGCAAATCGACGCTGCTGCACATCGCGGGGCTCCTGGAGCATCCCGACGACGGCGAGGTGTTCGTATCAGGGCTCGCGACCTCGGGATTGAGCGACGCCGAGCGCACCGCGATTCGCCGTATCGACGTCGGCTTCGTCTATCAGTCGCACCGGCTGCTGCCGGAATTCACCGCGCTTGAAAACGTGATGATGCCGCAGATGATCCGCGGCCTGAAGCGCGGCGAGGCGGCGCGCCGTTCGCGCGAACTATTAGCCTATCTCGGGCTCGACGAGCGCGTCACGCACCGGCCGGCGGAACTGTCCGGCGGCGAGCAGCAGCGCGTGGCGATCGCGCGCGCGGTGGCCAATGCGCCGCGCGTGCTGTTCGCCGACGAGCCGACCGGCAATCTCGATCCGCACACCGCCGATCATGTCTTTCAGGCGCTGATGCAACTGGTCAGGGCGACCGGGGTCGCGATGCTGATCGCGACCCACAACATGGAACTCGCAGCCCGCATGGATCGCCGCGTCTCGCTGGAGAACGGCCGTATCGTCGAGCTTCGCTGAAGGCCGGCTGGCGCCTGAGAGCGGCGGCGACCGGTGCCGCGCTCAGGAGCGATGGCGGTGGTGGCGATACCGGCGCGGCTCGGCCGGCGGCGCGGGGTAGGCGTAGAACGGGTTGGTGTCGC
Source organism: Xanthobacteraceae bacterium (assembly GCA_049651165.1). Lineage (GTDB taxonomy): Bacteria > Pseudomonadota > Alphaproteobacteria > Rhizobiales > Xanthobacteraceae > 62-47. The sequence goes on from JBASBO010000447.1 coordinate 6,906, forward strand.
AGTAATTCAGGCGGCCCGACGCGCTTTCCAGACACTGCTCATATGTATCGTAGCGGCAATCGCCGTGCGCGTCCGCAATGTTCTGCCCCTTCATGCAGAAGGCTCGCTCGCCGGCCTCGGCCGATGTGCCGGAGAAAACTGCGGCGGCGCCCAGAACCAGGGCCGCAACCAATGCCGATCGCATTTAAACCTCCACCGCCGGCCGCAACCGGCTTTCGTGATTCGTGTTCCGGCAAAGCCAAACCGATATTTCGGCCGCAGGTCAATTCACGTTCGCGACGTATCGGGGACGTGAAATGATTTAACGGGTAGGCAGGAGCAGCGTTCCGGCACGGCTGGTCGCGAGGGGCCGCCATAAACCTGGCATGAGGCTGTCGCGGCGCCATCAACGTTTCGTTAACGAAGCCGGCAAGCCGATCCGGGAAGGCTTGGAATTGCGTCGCGTGAAGGGCTTGACTCTTTGGAACAAACAAAGAACAATGTTCTGCATATGTTCCAAGGAAGGCTGTCATGCTGAAAATGTTCGTCGAGGAAGCGGCCGCGCTGACATCGCTCACGCTATTCGTCGGAATGATCGCGGTCTGGGCGCAGGTGATCCCGCAGCTTTGACTCTCCGGTTTTTGTTCCAACATAGGTTGCCCACGCTCCAGTGACCTGTGGCAGGTTGAGGGCCGGGTGAGGCTCGGCCGGGATAGAACGGTGGAAGCAGGCGGCGGGCCAAGACGGGCCAAGAGATGTCGCGCCGGGGGCGGGCCTTGCGGGGCGATGTAAAGCTCGCCCCGACCCGGCGGCGGTCCGGAATTTCGCTGCGCTGGAGGGGCCGCCGCTACAGGCTGTCCCGCCTTTAACCGGACGACGAGGGCAGGATGCCTTGACCTGTGACGCGGACCGCAGTACGAAGCGGGGCCTGCCGCCGGCCCGTATTCGGACTTCCGGCGCAGCGGTTCATTCCCGAAACGAGAGCCCGCCTGGCGGCTCATCCTTGAACAGAGGGTTGGGCGCACGGAGGGCTGTTCGGATTCCCGACATCTGACGGCGGACGCGGATCACCGACGATGGCTTTCAGCCCGTTCAAATTCCTGCAAGAGGTGCGCACGGAGACCTCCAAGGTCACCTGGCCGACGCGCCGCGAGACCGTGGTGACCACCATCATGGTGTTCGTGGTGGTGGCGTTCGCATCGTTGTTCTTCTTCGTCGCGGACATGATCATCCGCTTTGCCATCACAACGCTGCTCGGCATCCACTAGCGGGCGGCGCGGAATCCCATCATGACCATGCGCTGGTACATCGTTCACGCTTACTCGAATTTCGAGAAGAAGGTCGCCGAGTCGATTCGCGAGCAGGCCAAGCAGCGCGGGCTCGAAGACCTGTTCGAGCAGGTGCTGGTGCCGACCGAGAAGGTCACCGAGGTCCGGCGCGGCCGCAAGATCGACACCGAGCGCAAGTTTTTTCCGGGCTACGTGCTGGTCAAGATGAACCTCACCGACGAGGCGTTCCATCTGATCAAGAACACGCCCAAGGTGACCGGCTTCCTGGGGGCCGAGAACAAACCGATGCCGATTTCCGAGGCCGAGGCGATGCGGATCCTGCATCAGGTGCAGGAAGGCGTCGAGCGGCCGAAGGCGTCGGTGTCGTTCGAGATCGGCGAGAACGTGCGGGTGGCCGATGGGCCGTTCGCCTCGTTCTCCGGCGTGGTCGAGGAAGTCGACGAAGGGCGCTCGCGCCTCAAGGTCGCGGTGTCCATCTTCGGCCGCGCGACGCCGGTCGAACTGGAGTTCGGTCAGGTCGAGAAGGTGTAATCGGTTCGGTCGTCATCGCCCGGCAAAGAGTTTTGCGAAGATGATGGATGTCCGGGTTCTGGCCCGGGCATGACGAAAGGAAAGAATGCCCTTCGGTATTCTTCCATCCAATCCCTCCCGCGAGGGAGGGTTAAGACCCGTGGAAGGAACAGGGACGGTCGCCAGCCGCCTCATGACGCCGCACCACGGTCCCTGAAGTCCCGGATGAGCCGGGCTCAAAGAGGAGCACGATATGGCGAAGAAAGTGACCGGATACCTGAAGCTTCAGGTGCCGGCCGGCGCGGCGAATCCCTCGCCCCCGATCGGCCCCGCGCTTGGTCAGCGCGGTCTCAACATCATGGAGTTCTGCAAGGCGTTCAACGCGCAGACCCAGAAGGAAGAAAAGAACGTCCCGATTCCGGTGGTCATCACCATCTACGCGGATCGCTCCTTCACCTTCGAGATGAAGACGCCGCCGATGTCCTACTTCCTCAAGCAGGCCGCCAAGGTCCAGTCCGGCTCCAAGGCCCCGGGCCGCGATTTCGCCGGCAAGGTGACGAGTGCGCAGGTGCGCGAGATCGCCGAGAAGAAGATGAAGGATCTCAACTGTGACACCGTCGAGGCGGCCATGAAGATGGTCGAGGGCTCCGCCCGCTCGATGGGCCTTCAGGTCGCGGGGTAACGGTCATGGCAATTGGAAAGCGTTTGAAGAAGGCCCGCGAAGGCGTTGATCGTACGAAGCTTTACCCGCTTGCGGATGCGATCAAGCTGGTCAAGGAGCGCGCCACCTCGAAATTCGACGAGACCATCGAGGTGGCGATGAATCTCGGCGTCGATCCGCGTCACGCCGATCAGATGGTGCGCGGCGTCGTGATGCTACCGAACGGCACCGGCCGCACGTTGCGCGTCGGCGTGTTCGCGCGTGGCGCCAAGGCCGACGAGGCCAAGGCCGCCGGCGCCGACGTGGTCGGCGCGGAGGACCTGGTCGAGAAGGTGCAGGGCGGGCAGATCGATTTCGACCGCTGCATCGCGACCCCCGACATGATGCCGCTGGTCGGCCGTCTCGGCAAGGTGCTGGGGCCGCGCGGCATGATGCCGAACCCGAAGATCGGCACGGTGACCATGGACGTCGCCGGCGCGGTCAAGGGCGCCAAGGGCGGCTCCGTCGAGTTCCGCGTCGAGAAGGCCGGCATCATCCAGGCCGGCATCGGCAAGGCGTCGTTCTCGGAGGAGAAGCTGGTCGAGAACGTCAAGGCGCTGGTCGATGCGGTGGCCAAGGCCAAGCCGGCGGGGGCCAAGGGCACCTACATCCAGCGCGTCGCGGTGTCCTCGACCATGGGGCCGGGCGTCAAGGTCGAGCCGGGCACCACCACCGCGTAAGCCGGGCGGCGTGTTATCGGGAATCAATGGGGCGGAACGGGGCAATCCGTTCCGCCTTTTGCTTTGCCTCATGCGTGAACGGCGTGCGCGGGGTGTGCCGGCGGTGAATGCCCGCAATTAGCGCTTGGCAATGCCGGGAAGACTCGTTAAACAACCCGCTCTGGACGTGCTGGCGGTTGCTGGCACGTTCGCGTATGCATTCCAAAAGCCGAGCTTATTAGGAGATCAGTCCTTTCCAGACATCCATCCGGATTGCTTGAAAGGAAGGGCTCCCGTCGTCTGGACGAATGCATGCGAGGATGCCCGGCGTGCCGGGGATCCTGAGTCCTGTCCGAGACTGCGGGCGCCAGCGGAGATATATTTTATCTTCAATGGCTTAATAATATAGCCTGCACAGACGGGTGAAGACCGATCTTGCAGTTCTCCGCATCCGCGGGGCCTGCGTATTTGGTTCGAACCTCGACACCCCGCGCCGGTTTTCCGGTTCGGGAGGGCAGGCTGTTCAATGTCGTCTGCCCATATGTCCTGAAGGCCGCCGTGCCTTGAGGTCGTGTCCGGCAGGCGATGGGTGCAACCCGGCGGTCCTGCCTCGGACACTGATCCAGGGCCAAGACCGCCAACCGGAGAGAGCTTGCTGTGGAACGAGCGGCAAAGAAAGAGGCGGTCGAATCGCTGAACGGGGTCTTCAAGGCCACCAGCGTCGCGATCGTCGCTCACTATTCCGGCCTCACCGTGGCTCAAATGCAGAACCTGCGGAAGCAGATGAAGCAGGCGGGCGCGTCGGTGAAGGTCTCGAAGAACCGTCTCGCCAAAATTGCTCTTGAAGGCACGGATGTCGTTGCCATCGGTTCCCTGTTGAAGGGGCCGACCGTGATCGCGACTTCAGACGATCCGGTGGCGGCGCCGAAGGTGGCTGTCGAATTTGCCAAGGCGAACGAAAAGTTCGTCATCCTTGGCGGTTCGATGGGCCAAACCGTCCTGAATGTCGATGGCGTCAAGGCGCTTGCCTCGTTGCCGTCGCTTGATGAGCTGCGTGGCAAGCTGGTCGGCCTTCTGGTCGCGCCGGCAACCAAGATCGCCCAGCTCTCGACCGCGCCGGCGGCCAAGGTCGCGCGCGTGGTTCAGGCTTATGCCTCAAAGAGCGAAGCGGCGTGAGGCCCTTCGCAAATCCAATCTGGTTCGAACTGAATACGTTAAAGGAACACATCAATGGCTGATCTGCAGAAGATTGTTGACGACCTCTCGGCGCTGACCGTGCTTGAGGCCGCTGAGCTTGCGAAGCTGCTCGAGGAGAAGTGGGGCGTCTCGGCCGCCGCCGCGGTTGCGGTTGCCGCCGCGCCGGGCGCTGGTGGCGGTGCCGCTGCCGCCGCGGAGGAGAAGACCGAGTTCACCGTCGTTCTTGCCGCCGCCGGCGACAAGAAGATCGAGGTCATCAAGGAAGTCCGCGCCATCACCGGCCTCGGCCTCAAGGAAGCCAAGGACCTCGTCGAAGGCGCGCCGAAGCCGCTCAAGGAAGGCGTCAGCAAGGACGAGGCCGAGAAGGTCAAGGCCCAGCTCGAAAAGGCCGGCGCCAAGGTTGAACTCAAGTAATCGCGTCAGCGATTGCTTGAGCGAAATCCCCGGACGAGCACAGCGAGATCCGGGGATCGGCCAAATATCCCGGGCCAGGGTAAGCCGAGGCCCGGGATCATCGCCCATCCGCCAAGTGCGGGCGGGATGTCGTCGAGCCGGCCTCCAACGGACCGGCTGCTATGCGGCGGAACCGAGCGCGGGGCATCAACCGCGTCGCTCCGATACCGGAGCAGGTCGAAGGCAATAGGGAACCGGAGGATCGTCGCGGCAGGCAAGGCAATTCCGAGCGGCGATGCGCCGTCTCGGGCGCGGTCCGGGAACCCGGACACAATATTGTGTGGGAATTCGTGGGCGACCCCCTCGATTTTCCACGATCGCCGGCCCATATCGGGACGGCAGCAGGACAACACGGTAAGGCGAGGGCGCAGGGTCACGCGCTCGCCTCGGCCGTTGGGAGACGGTGCAATTTCGGGCTTTTGGTCCGTAACAAATCGGTTTTGACGGGCGGAGCGGCACTCGGCGCTTCGCACGTCGTTTTGCGTTTCAAGGGTCGTTGCTTTGGATTTGGGATTCTTGTCCTGAATTGGGGTTGCGGTCCGGGACGTATCGCATTCAACCCGGAGGCGGCGGCAGCCGTGCTCTGGAAGGTCCGCCCCTGTCGGGCGGCGCAATGAGAGGCCACGATGGCGCAGCAGACGTTCACCGGTCGCAAACGCGTTCGCAAGTTCTTCGGTCACATCAAGGAAGTCGCCGAGATGCCGAACCTCATCGAGGTTCAGAAGGCGTCCTATGACCAGTTCCTGATGGTGGACGAGCCCGAGGGCGGCCGTCTCGACGAGGGCTTGCAAGCGGTGTTCCGGTCGGTGTTTCCGATCTCGGATTTCTCCAACGCGTCGATGCTGGAGTTCGTCCGCTACGAGTTCGAGGCGCCGAAATACGACGTCGACGAGTGCCGCCAGCGCGGCATGACTTTCGCCGCGCCGCTCAAGGTGACGCTGCGCCTGATCGTGTTCGATATCGACGAGGAAACCGGCGCGCGCTCGGTCAAGGACATCAAGGAGCAGGACGTCTACATGGGCGACATTCCGCTCATGACCACGAACGGCACCTTCATCGTCAACGGCACCGAGCGCGTCATCGTCTCGCAGATGCACCGCTCGCCGGGCGTGTTCTTCGATCACGACAAGGGCAAGACCCATTCGTCGGGCAAGCTGCTGTTCGCCGCCCGCGTGATTCCCTATCGCGGCTCTTGGCTCGACATCGAGTTCGACGCCAAGGACATCGTGTTCGCGCGCATCGACCGTCGCCGCAAGATTCCGGTGACGTCGCTGATGTTCGCGCTCGGTCTCGACGGCGAGGAAATCCTCTCCACCTTCTACAAGACGCTGATCTACAAGCGCACCAAGGACGGCTGGCGCGTGCCGTTCGACGTCAACCGTTTCCGCGGCTATTCCACCATCAACGACCTGATCGACGCCGACACCGGCAAGGTGGTGCTGGAGGCCGGCAAGAAGCTGACCGTGCGCGGTGCGCGCCAGCTTCAGGAGAAGGGCCTCAAGGCGCTGCGTATGAGCGACGAGGAATTGGTCGGGATGTATCTCGCCGAGGACCTCGTCAATCCGAAGACCGGCGAGATCTACGCCGAGGCCGGCGAGGAACTGACCGAGAAGTCGCTGAAGCTGCTCAACGAGCACGGCTACAAGGAATTGCCGCTGCTCGACATCGACCACGTTAACGTCGGTCCCTACATCCGCAACACGCTCTCCGCCGACAAGAACATGACGCGCGAGGACGCGCTGTTCGACATCTACCGGGTGATGCGTCCGGGCGAGCCGCCGACGCTGGAATCGGCGCAGAACATGTTCCAGTCGCTGTTCTTCGATCCGGAGCGCTACGACCTCTCCGCGGTCGGCCGCGTCAAGATGAACATGCGCCTCGACCTCGATGCGCCGGACACCCACCGCACGCTGCGCAAGGAAGACATCCTCGCCGTCATCAAGACGCTGGTGGACCTGCGCGACGGCAAGGGCGAGATCGACGACATCGACCATCTCGGCAACCGCCGGGTGCGCTCGGTCGGCGAACTGATGGAAAATCAGTATCGCATCGGCCTCTTACGCATGGAGCGCGCCATCAAGGAGCGGATGTCGAGCGTCGATATCGACACCGTGATGCCGCAGGACCTGATCAACGCCAAGCCGGCGGCGGCCGCGGTGCGTGAGTTCTTCGGCTCGTCGCAGCTTTCGCAGTTCATGGACCAGACCAATCCGCTCAGCGAGATCACCCACAAGCGGCGTCTGTCGGCGCTTGGCCCGGGCGGTCTGACCCGCGAGCGCGCCGGCTTCGAGGTGCGCGACGTGCATCCGACGCATTACGGCCGCATCTGCCCGATCGAGACGCCGGAAGGTCCGAACATCGGACTCATCAACTCGCTGGCGACGTTCGCGCGCGTCAACAAGTACGGCTTCGTCGAGACGCCGTATCGCCGCGTCAAGGACGGCCGCGTCACCGACGAGGTGGTCTACCTCTCGGCGATGGAGGAGGGCCGCTATCATGTTGCCCAAGCCAACCTGCCGCTCGACGCCAAGGGGCGCTTCACCGAGGATCTGGTGATCTGCCGTCACGCCGGCGAAGTGGTGCCGGTGACGCCGGACAAGGTCGACTTCATGGACGTGTCGCCGAAGCAACTCGTCTCGGTCGCCGCCGCCCTGATTCCGTTCCTTGAGAACGACGACGCCAACCGCGCGCTGATGGGCTCCAACATGCAGCGCCAGGCGGTGCCGCTGGTGCGGGCCGAGGCGCCGTTCGTCGGCAACGGCATGGAAGGCGTCGTCGCGCGCGATTCGGGCGCCGCGATCGCCGCGCGCCGCTCCGGCGTGATCGATCAGATCGACGCAACC
>JBASBO010000448.1:0-2742 GCA_049651165.1 Xanthobacteraceae bacterium
TCCACAACGCCCAGAACGCCGCCTGCGCCGCCGCCGCCGCGCTGGCGCTCGGCGTCGATCGCGCTGTCCTGCAAAAGGGCCTGCGCAGCTTTCCCGGCCTCGCACACCGGATGGAGCAGGTGGGGCGGCAGGGCCGCGTGCTGTTCGTCAACGACTCCAAGGGCACCAACGCCGACGCCACGGCGCGGGCGCTGGCCGCGTTCGGCGACATCTTCTGGATCGCCGGCGGCAAGCCCAAGTCTGGCGGCATCGTTCCGCTGGCCGAGTTCTTCCCGCGCATCCGCAAGGCGTACCTGCTCGGCGAGGCGGCGCAGGACTTCGCCGCGACGCTGGAGGGCCGCGCGCCTTACGACATCAGCGGCACGCTCGACCTCGCGGTGGCGGCGGCCGCGCGCGACGCGCGGGCGTCGGGGCTGCCGGAAGCGGTGGTGTTGCTGTCGCCGGCCTGCGCCTCGTTCGACCAGTTCCCGAATTTCGAGGTGCGTGGCGACCGCTTCCGCGAGCTGGTGCTCGGACTGGAAGGCATCGCGCCGGTCAACCCGACGTGAGACGTGTCGGATTCTTTGCGTTCCGTTAACCGTTCGGCAACCATGATGCGGGAGCAATGGGCCGTTATTGGCCCGCAGGATCCGCCATGATCTCACGCGAACAGCGCACCCCGATTTCCGAATGGTGGTGGACGGTTGACCGCCTGCTGCTGGGCGCGTTCGTCCTGCTGATCCTGTGCGGGGTGATCCTGTCGCTGGCGGCGAGCCCGTCGGTCGCGACGCGCATCGGGCTCGATCCGTTCCACTTCTTCAACCGCCACGTCCTGTTCCTGCTGCCGTCGCTGATCGTGATGGTGGCCGTCTCGTTCCTGTCGCCGCGCCAGGTGCGGCGCAGCGCGCTGATCGTCCTCGTCATCAGCGTGACGCTGATCGTGGCGACGCTGATGTTCGGCGCGGAGGTGAAGGGCGCGCGACGCTGGATCACCTTGCTCGGCGTCAACATTCAGGCGTCGGAATCCGCCAAGCCGGCGTTCGTCGTGGTGGTGGCGTGGCTGTTCTCGGAGTCGGCGCGGCGGCCGGAGATGCCGGCGACGTCGATGGCGCTGGCGCTGCTGCTCGGCCTCGTCACGCTGTTGGTGATGGAGCCCGACTTCGGCCAGACCATGCTTATCCTCATGGTGTGGGGGGCGCTGTTCTTCATCGCCGGAATGCGGATGGTGTGGGTGTTCGGGCTCGCGGGCTCGGCGGCGGCGGGCCTGTTCGGCGCCTATCTGCTGGTGCCGCACGTCGCCGCGCGGATCAAGCGGTTCATGGATCCGGCCTCGGGCGACACCTTTCAGGTCGATACCGCGATGGAATCGTTTCTGCACGGCGGCTGGTTCGGCGTCGGTCCGGGCGAGGGCACCGTGAAGCGCATTCTTCCCGACAGCCATACCGACTTTGTGTTCGCCGTCGCCGCCGAGGAGTTCGGCATCATCTTCTGTCTGGCGCTGGCGGGGCTGTTTGCCTTCATCGTGCTGCGCACGCTGTCGCGCGCCTATGCCAACGAGGACCTGTTCACGCGCTTTGCGGCGTCCGGCCTCGCCATCCTGTTCGGGGTGCAGGCGGCGATCAACATGGCGGTCAACCTGCATCTGATCCCCGCCAAGGGCATGACGCTGCCGTTCATCTCGTACGGCGGCTCGTCGATGGTGTCGCTGGCTTACGGCGTCGGCATGATGCTGGCGCTGACGCGGCAGCGGCCGGCGACCGAGATCGCCGCGATCGGCGACGCCAACGCCGCGCACGCCTATGCCTGAGCCGATGGCGATCCGCTCCGCATTATCGCATCGGCGGGTGCGGCCATGACCGCGCCGCTGATCCTGCTGGCGGCCGGCGGCACCGGCGGCCATCTGTTTCCGGCCGAGGCGCTCGGCGTCGCGCTGATGCAGCGCGGTTTGCGGGCGCGGCTCGTCACCGACGTACGGGCGCTGCGCTACAGCGGACTGTTTTCCAAGGACATGCTCGACGTGGTGCCGAGCGCGACGTTGCGTGGCCGCTCGCCGTGGGCGCTGGCGAAGACCGGGATGGCGCTCGCCTCCGGAGTGGCGGTGGCGTTGAACCTGATCCGGCGCACCAAACCTGCCGCGGTGATCGGCTTCGGCGGTTATCCAACGCTGCCGCCGCTGCTGGCGGCGCGGCTGCTCGGCGTGCCGACGCTGATCCACGATTCCAACGCGGTGATGGGCCGCGCCAACCGCTTCCTCGCTGGCCGCGTCAACGCCATCGCCACCTCGCTGCCCGGCGTGCTCGATCGCGATCCGGCGCTGGCGGCGAAAACCACGTTGACCGGAACGCCGATGCGCCCGGCAATCCTCGCCGCCGCGGCGGTGCCGTTCGCGCCGCCCGAACCGGAGGGACCGCTACGGCTTCTGGTGGTCGGCGGCAGTCAGGGTGCGCGGGTGATGTCGGATATCGTGCCCGGCGCGATCGAACGGCTTGCGCCCGCCGTGCGGACGCGACTGGTGCTGAGCCAGCAGGTGCGCGACGAGGACATGGCGCGGGTGCGCGCGGTCTACGACCGGCTCAAGATCAATGCCGAACTGGCCCCGTTCTTCAGCGACTTGCCAGCGCGGCTCGCCTCCAACCATCTGGTGATCTCGCGTTCCGGCGCGACCACCGTGGCGGAGCTTGCGGCGATCGGGCGGCCGTCGATTCTGGTGCCGCTGCCCGGCGCGCTCGATCAGGACCAGTTCGCCAATGCCGGCGTGCTGGC
>JBASBO010000449.1:0-3855 GCA_049651165.1 Xanthobacteraceae bacterium
CGGTGGACGCCGCGCGATTACGCGGCGCTGGCGCGCGAGGGCTATCTCGGCAACGCCATCGTGCATCGCGCGGTGCGGCTGGTGGCCGAGAACGCCGCCGCGTGCAGCTACATGGTGTTCGAGGGCGCGCAGGAACGCGAGGCGCATCCGCTATCGGTGCTGCTGGCGCGGCCCAATCCGCGTCAGGACGGCGCGGCGTTTCTCGAAGCGGTGGTGGCGCATCTGCTGCTCGCCGGCAACGCCTATGTCGAGGGCGTGGCGCTCGACGACGAGGTGCGCGAGCTTTATGCGCTGCGGCCTGACCGCATCAAGGCGGTGCCGGGCGCGGACGGCTGGGCCGAAGCCTACGACTACAGCGCCGGCGGGCGCAGCGTGCGGTTCGATCAGTTCGCCGCGAAGGTACCGCCGATCCTGCATCTCACCTTCTTTCATCCGCTCGACGATCACTACGGCCTCGCGCCGCTGGAGGCGGCGGCGGTCGCGGTGGACACCCACAACGCCGCGGCGCGCTGGAACAAGGCGCTGCTCGACAACGCGGCGCGGCCCTCCGGCGCGCTGGTCTATGCCGGCCCCGAGGGCGCGGTGCTGTCCGACGCGCAGTTCGACCGGCTCAAGCGCGAACTCACCGACACCTATCAGGGCGCGGCCAACGCCGGCCGCCCGCTGCTGCTCGAAGGCGGACTCGACTGGAAGGCGATGTCGCTGTCGCCGAAGGACATGGACTTCCTCGAGGCCAAGCACACCGCCGCGCGCGAGATCGCGCTGGCTTTCGGCGTGCCGCCGATGCTGCTCGGCATTCCCGGCGACAACACCTATGCGAATTTTCAGGAGGCCAACCGCGTGTTCTGGCGGCAGACCGTGCTGCCGCTGGCCTCGCGCGTCGGCGCGGCGCTGGCGCAGTGGCTGACGCCGCAGTTCGGCGACGGCATCCGCCTCGTCATCGACACCGATAAAATCGAGGCGCTGGCCGCCGATCGCAACGCGCTGTGGGAGCGCGTCACCAACGCGCCGTTCCTGACGCTGAACGAAAAGCGCGAGGCGGTCGGCTACGCGCCGCTCAACGGTGGCGACCGCTTTGTGTGAGGCCACTTCAAACATTCACAAGGATGCCGTCATTGCCGGGCCTGACCCGGCAATCCATCGTTTTCGAAAGATGGATGCCCGGATCAAGTCCGGGCATGACGACCGAGGATGACGTGGACTCGGAACAGACCTTTCAGCCGATCAGCGCATGTCGCGATTTGGAAACACCATGTCCGAACTGATCGACACCTTCATCGCACGCGGCGACCTCGCGCATCTGGCGCTGCTGTTGTGGGCGATGGCGGCGAGCGGGGCGCTTGTGTTCGCGCTGCGCGAACTCGCCGCCGCCTCGCGCCGCTTCGACGATTTCATCCGCGAACTGTCGCGCTTCAACCGCCGCGCCCGCGGCAAGCACAGGGACTCCGAGTGATGGACACGCTGCACAGCATGATGCGGACGCTGCGGCCCGAGAACAAGTCCGGCGCCGGTCATCTCAGCGTGTTCCGCGAGTTCCTGCGTCATCTCGACAGCATCCAGCGCAAGGCGCCGGTGAAGGCCGCGCGTCCCCCGCGCGCCAAACCTTCGCGCCGCAAAGCCGCGAAGCGCGCGCGCTAGCGCCGACCGACCGTTCGCCCCCGATCATATGCACGTCGTTTTGCGAGGCTTGCCATGCACGCTCCCTTGCCGTCCACCTCGCGCATGGCGCTGTCGCAAGACGGCGTCATCGAAGGCTACGCCAGCCTGTTCGGCGAGATCGACCAGGCGCGCGACATGGTGATGCCCGGCGCGTTCGCGCAGACGCTGCGGCAGCGCGGCTTGCGCAAGATCCCGATGCTGTTCCAGCACGACGCCTCCGAGCCGGTCGGCATCTGGCTGGAATTGCGCGAGGACATTCGCGGGCTGTGGGCGCGCGGCCGGCTGATCCCCGACGTCGCGCGCGGCCGCGAACTCTTGGCGCTGGTGCGGGCGGACGCGATCGACGGGCTGTCGATCGGCTACCGCACCGTGCGCGGCCGCGTCGATCCGCGCTCGCGCATCCGCAAGCTCTATCAGGTCGATCTTTGGGAAATCTCCATCGTCACCTTCCCGCTGCTCGCTGGCGCGCGCATCGCCGGCGTCAAGACGGCGCGCGCGAGGACGTTGCCATGAACGCAGCCGAAATTCACACCGCTGCGCAGCAGGACGCTGGCTGCGACCCGACGCCCATCGCTGGCTGCGTGCGGACGCGGCGCGCTTCCTCATTCCCGGCACCGATCCGGCAAGCGTCTTTCCCGCGCTTCAACGCAAGTTCAACCTGGACCAGCCGCGCGTCCTCGCAGGCAATCCGGACGGCGGCCAGTGGACCGATGGCGGGGTTCTCTACAAGATGCTCGACCATCCCTTCTGAACGTCAATTTAATACCGGTCTGTATTCTGAGCGGGGCATCCCGTCTAACGGACCAGCATGGCAATAAATCATTCAATGCGACATATGATTGCGCCGGCGGTCGCACATTGATTCGCTCCGGAGTGGGCCATGCCATTCCTGGGATTGTCCGCGATCCATTTCGCTGAACCTCGTTCATGACTGGATAACGATCATTGCGAATTGACGCCGCGCTCGCACCAAGGAGATGATTTCATCATGCCCGACAAATATTCCCGTCCGCCTCACAGCTTTTTTGCCGCGCCGGGAGCGGTGCGCGTGTCGGCGTCGGCGCTTCGCATGGCGCGGGAATTTTCCGCGCAGGTGGGTGCAACCATGCCGGGGTGCGATCAGGTGATCGCGTTCGATTGGGCGGACTCGCGGTTTGTGCGCCGACCGGCTGGCGGCCCGCGCGTCGAGCTCGGCCCCGGCCTCGATATCGTGGCGTATGATCGCGCGGATATTCCTGCGGACGTGATCCAGACAATCGACGGCTTCGATTTCGCGGTGAGGATTCCCAAAAATATCTACGAGGCGCGAAGCCTGCGCCTGATCGATATCGATGCGGGCGCGGCATCGGGGTTGACGCTGCTTTAGCGGAGTCTCGCTATGGATGCCGGAGCCGCGTGGTTATGCTAGGGTAGATCAACCATGAACGGCAGGCAGGATCATCATTTCAGGAATCCGCGCTCGGTGACGATATCCGCCGCGGCGATGAGGCACGCGCGCGTCTTTGCGAAGTCGGTCGGCGGGTTCGGGCAGGGTGGACGTGTGGTGGCTTTCAACTGGGCGGAACAGGTCAGCGAACGCGACAGCTTGCATGATACTGAGCGGCAACTCGGAGCCTGCCTGATGATCGGTGCGTATCAGCACGATCAGGTTCCTGCGGATGCGGTCGCGGTGATCGACGGCGTTGCGCTGACGGTCCATGTCCCGGACCATGCGTGGCCGTCGCCGACCCGACGGCTGATCGATGTGGACGCCGCCAAGCCGTTCGGCCTGACGCTGCGCTGAGTGGAAACGGAATCCGCGACATGGAGATCGCGTGGCGCGCGATGCTCTTTGCTCAGCGCTTGAACCTGAGCGCCAGCGCGAGGCCGATAATGGCGCCGATGCAGATCGCCGCGCCGCCGGCCGCCATGCCCCAGTTGAAGAAATACTGAACCACCGCGACGAAGGATTTATCGACCGCGCTGCCGAACAGTGCGAACGAGGCCGAGAACAGGCCGAGCAGCACGGCGGCGAACGCGATGCCGAGCCATGCGCCGCGTCGCCTGTCGGGACGCATCGCGATCCATGCCGCACCGGCCCCGGCCACCGCCAGTACGACCCAGACAAGTATCAGAAAGCGCATGACGCGGCCCGGCTGCGAGTTTCGCTACGGAGAGTTGTAGCGCATGGCGCGGCGGAGGTGAAGCGGGCGTCGC
>JBASBO010000450.1:0-23183 GCA_049651165.1 Xanthobacteraceae bacterium
GCTTGGCTCCTGGTTCACCCCGGCATTGAAGTTTCTGCGCTGGGCCAAATGGGCGCGCGGCACGCCGCTCGATCTGTTCGGCCGCACCCGGATCAGGGCGCTCGAGCGCGCGCTTCTGGCGCACTACACGGCCCTGCTCGACTCGTTCTGCCGTCAGTTGACGGCAGCGAACTACGATCAGATCGCCACGACCGCCGCGCTCCCGGACATGATCCGCGGCTACGAGGACGTCAAGCTGCGCAACGTCGAGGACTACGTCGCCGAAGTTCAGGCGCGATGCGCCGGCCTGGGGATCGATCCGGCGCTTGATCGCCTGCCGGTCGCCAAGCCCGTTCCGGAATCGGCGCGACAGGCCGCCTGAGGACGCCATGAAAATCACGCAGATCGATATTCGAACCGTCCTCATTCCGCGCGTGATGCCGAAAAGCTTCGAGATCGAGGGCAAGTGGGATTTGCCCGCCGTCATCGCACGGGTGAACACCGACGCCGGTATCGAAGGCATCGGCCACGCCATCACCCTGATGCCGGAACACACCGGCTCGCTGGCCGTGCTTATGGCGGAACTCGGCGAACTGCTGGTCGGCATGGACCCTCGCCGCACCGAGGCCATCAGCGCCCGCATGATGTACCCGGCCAACTGGATCGGCCCCGGAGGCTTGCTCAACATCGCCGCCTGCGCGCTCGACGTCGCGGTCTGGGATATCGTCGGCAAGGACGCCGGCCAGCCGCTGTGGCGCCTGCTCGGCGGCCACGCGGACCGCGCCCGCGTGTACGAAAGCGGCGGCCTGATTTCTCCCGACATCGACAGCCTGAAGCGCGCCGCGGAGGCCAACCTGCGCCTCGGCTATCGCGCGATGAAGATGCGCCCCGGCACCCAGCGCTACGCCCGCATCCCCGCGCTCGTGGACTACGTGCGTGAGATCCGCGAGGTGATCGGCCCCGATATCGACCTCATGCTCGATATCAACCAGACCTGGCAACCGTCGCGCGCCATCCGCGCCGGCCGGGCGCTGGAGGAACTGGAACTGTTCTGGATCGAGGATCCGGTGGCGATGCACGACGTCGACGGCCAGGCCGCCGTCGCGGCCGCGCTGGACATGCCGGTCTGCGCCGGTGAGTATCACTACGGCGTCGCGCCGCTGCTGCGCCTGCTCCAGGCTCGCGCCGTGGATATCCTGATGGTGGACCTGATGCGGGTCGGCGGTATCACGCCGTTCCGCAAGGTGGCCGCCATGGCCGAAGCCTTCGGCGTGCCCGTCGCCAGTCACTTGATTCCCGAAATCTTCGCATCCCTGATCGCGGCTGTCCCCAATGGTCTGATCGTCGAAGGCATGCCCTGGAGCGCCGATCTGTTCGAAGGCGCACCGGTGCTTGAGAACGGCGAACTGCTGCTCAGCGAGCGTCCCGGCCACGGGCTCTCCTTCAACGAAGGCTTCATATCGCGCAACCTTGCGCGCTGAACCGATCGTCTTGCGTACTCAACAGCTTACCGGTTATCGCTCCGGCTCCGGAGCCGATCCGACAGGCCGCCTGAACCGGCGTCGCTGGTATTGCAGTAAATCGTCGCTTCGGACGATCCCTTGCCATGCGAGCCATGCCATCATTTCAGCGCGCGCCTTTCATCTTGAGCCGTGGGATGAAGCGAGGAGACACGAATGCCCGGCCCGTTGCATGGAATCAAGATTATCGAGATGGCCGGAAAAGGATCCGCCCCTTTCGCCTCCATGCTTTTCGCCGATATGGGTGCGCAGGTCCTGCGTATCGAACGGCCAACCGAGGCGGCCGAAGATCCCGCCTTGCAGTTCGACGTGCTTCGACGCGGCCGCCGCACCCTGTCGCTCAATCTGCGCGAGCAGGAGTCCGTCTCGGTTCTTCTGCGGCTGATCGAGCAAGCCGACGCGCTGATCGAAGGTTTTCGACCCGGCGTGATGGAGCGGCTGGGGCTCGGCCCGGATCAATGCCTTGCACGCAATCCGCGCCTGGTGTTCGCCCGTGTGACCGGTTGGGGGCAAACCGGACCGCTTTCGCATACCGCGGGAAACGACATCAACTTCGTGGCGCTGAGCGGCGCGCTTCACGCCATCGGCCAATCCGGCGAGGCTCCCTGCGTGCCGTTGAACTACCTCGGCAACTTCGGCGGCGGCGGGATGCTGATCGCATTCGGCGTCGCCTGCGCATTGCTTGAGGCACGGACATCCGGGCGCGGACAGATCGTCGACGCCGCCATGACCGATGGAGCGGCGCTGCTGTCGGCCATGATGTACGGAATGAAAGCCGCCGGCCAATGGACCAATCAGCGCGGCGAAAACATGCTCGATGGCGGGGCGCATTTCTATAGCACCTACGCCTGCGCTGACGGCCGATACATCGCAATCGGCGCGATTGAACCGCAATTCTACACCGTCCTGCGCGAGCGGTGCGGCATCGACGATCCGCTGTTCAATCAGCAAATGGACGCGCGGCTTTGGCCGATGCTGAAGCTGCGGTTGGCCGACGTTTTTCGAACCCGGGCCCGGCAGGAGTGGTGCCAGATCCTTGAAGGCACCGACGCCTGCTTTGCGCCGGTCCTGGACTGGGATGAGGCGCCGATGCACCCGCACAACCGTGCGCGCGAAACATTCGTCACGATCGACGACGTGGTCCAGCCGGCTCCCGCGCCGCGTTTCAGCCGCACGCCGGTGGACAAGCCTTCTTCCGCGCATCCCGCGACGAACGACAGGGATGAGATTCTGCGGGAATGGGGCGTCGACGTCCAGGACGGCGATCACAACTCGCGACGCGCCACGGCCTGATTTCGGACGACCCGATGCCGACCGGTCCGACATTTTGAGGAGACTTGCTTGACGATCGATTTTCAACCGTCCTGGATGGACCCCGATCTTGCGATGTATCGCGAGACCGTGACCCGCTTCGTCGATACCGAGATGCTCCCTCAGGACGAGGCCGCGCGGAAGCGGGGCAATGTCGGGCATGAGTTATGGCTGAGAGCCGGAGAACTCGGCCTGCTCTGTTCGGATATTCCCGTCGAATACGGTGGGGGCGGCGGCGATTTCCGGCACGAGGCGGTGTTTTACGACGCGATGGCCCGGCGCGGTTTGACGGGCATGAGCCCATCCGTCCACAGCATCGTCGCGCACTACCTGCTCAATCATGGCACCGAAGCGCAGAAGCAGGCGTATCTGCCGCGCATGGCGCGCGGTGAACTGGTCGGCGCGATCGCCATGACCGAACCCAGCACCGGCTCGGACTTGCAGGCCGTGCGGACCCGTGCCGAACGGCGCGGCGACAAATACGTCGTCAACGGCTCGAAAACATTCATCACCAACGGCTATCTCGCGGGCCTCGTTCTGGTCGTGGCGAAGACCAATCCGGCGGAGCGCGCCAGCGGCACCTCGATCGTGATCGTCGAGACGAAAGATACGAAAGGATACCGCGTCGGACGGGTCCTCGATAAACTCGGGCTGAAGGCCCAGGACACGTCCGAACTGTTCTTCGACGATGTCGAGGTCCCCGCTTCGAACCTGCTGGGAGAGGCCGAAGGGCGCGGCTTCTACCAGCTCATGTCCGACCTTCCCTACGAGCGGACGATCATCGGCGTCATGGCAGCCGCCGCGATGGAGGGCGCTCTCGAAGCCACGCTGGCCTATGTGCGCCAGCGCGAGGCTTTCGGCAAACCGATCGCCGAGTTCCAGACCACCCGGCACAAGCTGGCCGAGCTTGCGACCATCGCCAAGGTCGCCCGCAGCTTCGTGGATTCCTGCGTTGAGAAACTCGTCGCCGGCACGCTCGATGCGACCACGGCGTCGATGGTCAAGCTATGGGCCTCCGAGCAGCAGGGCAAGGTGATCGATGAATGCCTTCAGCTCCATGGCGGCTACGGATTCATGAACGAGTATCTGATCGCGCGGATGTATGCCGACGCGCGCATTCAACGCATTTACGGCGGCGCCAACGAGATCATGAAAGAAGTAATCTCCAGAGCGCTGTGACAAACCGGCATGGCGGATAACCGCCCGTCATGCCGGACGAGCATAAAAATAAGGGAGGCAATCATGGGCAATCTACGATCCGCCAAGGTCACGCAGGGACGCAACGCCACGCTGGCCCGGATGCTGTGGCGGGCAACCGGCATGAAGGACGGCGATTTCCAGAAGCCGATCATCGCCGTCGCGAACTCCTATACCCAGTTCGTGCCGGGGCACGTTCATCTCAAGGACATCGGCCAGCTCGTCGCCAACGAGATCGAGGCGAACGGCGGCATCGCGCGCGAGTTCAACACCATCGCGGTCGATGACGGCATCGCGATGGGGCACGACGGCATGTTGTATTCCCTGCCGTCGCGCGACCTGATCGCCGATTCCATCGAGTACATGGTCAATGGCCACTGCGCCGACGCGCTGGTGTGCATCTCCAATTGCGACAAGATCACGCCCGGCATGTTGATGGCGGCGATGCGCCTCAATATCCCGACCGTATTCGTGTCCGGCGGCCCGATGGAATCGGGCAAGATCCAGCGCGACGGCAAATCGGTCAAGATCGACGGCGTCACCGCGCTCGTGGCTTCCGGCGACCCGACCGTTGCCGAAGCCGACGTCATGGTGCTCGAACGCGCCGCCTGCCCGACCTGCGGCTCGTGCTCGGGCATGTACACCGCCAATTCCATGAACTGCCTGACCGAGGCGCTGGGGCTGGCGCTGCCGGGCAACGGCACGGTTCTGGCCACCCACGCGGACCGGCGGGAACTGTTCCTCTCGGCCGGCCGGCTGATCGTCGATCTGTGCCGCCGCTACTACGGCGAGGGCGACGCACGGATTTTGCCGCGCGGCATCGCCACCCGTTCGGCGTTCGAGAACGCGATGAAACTGGACGTCGCCATGGGTGGATCGACCAACACGGTCCTGCACCTGCTGGCCGCGGCGCACGAGGGCGGGGTGGATTTCAAGCTCGACGATATCGACCGGATTTCCCGCACCACGCCGCACCTCGCCAAGCTCTCCCCGTCAACGCCGCTCTGGCACGTCGAGGACGTTCATCGCGCCGGCGGCATCATGGGACTGATGGGCGAACTCGATCGGCTCGGCCTGATCGACACCTCGCTGCACAGCGTTCATTCCGACTCGCTGGAGATTGCGCTGAACCGCTGGGACATCCGCCGCAGCCCGAGCGAGAAAATCACGACGTTCTACCGCGCCGCGCCGGGCGGCATGCCGTCACAGACCGCGTTCTCGCAAGCGGAGCGTTGGGACACGCTCGACCTCGACCGCGAGAACGGTTGCGTCCGCGATGGCGCGCACGCCTATTCGCAGGATGGCGGCCTCGCCGTCCTGTTCGGAAATCTCGCTCCCGACGGCTGCGTCATCAAGACGGCCGGCGTTGACGAGTCCATTCTGAAATTCTCCGGCCGCGCCGTGGTGTTCGAGAGCGAGAACGACGCCGCCACCGGAATCATGAACAACAGGGTCAAGCACGGGGATGTCGTGGTCATTCGTTACGAGGGTCCGAAAGGCGGACCCGGCATGCAGGAAATGCTCAAGCCCACCAGCCTGCTGAAGGCCCGCGGGCTGGACCGCACCTGCGCCTTGATAACGGATGGCCGCTTCTCCGGTGGCAGCGCCGGGCTGTCGGTGGGGCACATCTCGCCCGAAGCGGCGGCGAAAGGCATGATCGCGCTCGTTGAGGACGGCGACATCATCGAAATCGATATTCCCGAGCGACGCATCCACCTCAAAATAACGGAAGCTGAACTTGACGCGCGTCGCCGGCAAATGGAGGCGAAAGGCTCATCCGCTTATCGTCCCGGCAAGCGCGACCGTAAAATCTCGGCCGCGTTGAAGGCCTACGGCCTTCTCGTGACATCGGCCGACAAGGGCGCCGTGCGCAACCTCTCGATGCTGGATTGAAGCGATATGTCCGATCATCAGACGCCGCCGGCACATCCATCCGCGACGTGGCGCGCGCGATGGCTCGACGCTCTCGCCAATGCGCGCCGCGACCGTCAGCCGATCCCTGCCGACCCGAACCTCTCCACCTGCTCGGTTCAGGACGCCTGCCAGATCCAGGCCGAAAATATCCATCGTACGCTCGCCGACATCGGCGGCGGGATCATCGGCTTCAAGCTTGGCGGGACCACGGAGCCAATTCTCGCAAGGCTGAATCTGGACAGCCCGTTCGTCGGGCCGATCTTTTCATCACGGACATACGAGTCCCCCGCCGTCCTGCACCGCGACGACTTCATCGCCTGCATCATCGAAGCCGAGATCGGCGTCCGCATCGGCCGCGACCTCGGCGAGGGAGACGGCGTGCCGACACGCGACGATCTGCTCGCGGCGATCGACAGCGTGTTTCCCGCGATCGAAATCGCCGACAGCCGGCTGCGCGACTGGTCGCAAATGGGCGCGGCCGCGATCATCAGCGACAACGGCTATGCGGGTGCGTGGATTCGCGGCCCGGAGGTCAAGCAATGGCGGGACATCGATCTGGTGGGGCTGCCGATCACGCTTCGCAAGGACGACGAGATCATCCGTGAGGGCTCCGGCGCGGTGGTGCTCGGTGATCCGCTACGCGCGCTCGGGATGCTGGTCTCAAGTCTGCGCCAACGCGGAGAAATCCTCCGCGCCGGAACGCTGGTCAGCACCGGAAGCTGCATCGCCCCGTTCCCGAGCCCTGCCGGCGGCCGTTTTGTCGCGGATTTCGGCGCGCTCGGCTCCGTAACGATGGACCTCAAATGACCGCTTCGAGCGTTCTGATCGAGGAGCGGCCGTTTCCCGGCTGCTGCCTCCTTTCCCTCAACCGACCGTCGGCGATGAACGCCATGTCGCTGGACCTGCGACGTGCTCTGGTCGCAACCTTCGATGCTCTTGAAAAAGATCCGGAGGTGCGGGTGGCGATCCTGACCGGCGCAGGGAAAGCATTCTCCGCCGGCCTTGACCTGAAGGAGATCGGCAGCCACCCCGATGCCGCAAGCGTTGTCATCCCTGAGCCATCCGACGACCCGCTCGCCGCCATGGCGCGATTCTCCGGCCCGGTGATCGGCGCCATCAACGGCGTCGCCATGACCGGCGGATTCGAACTGGCGCTGGCCTGCGACGTTCTGATCGCCTCGACGCAGGCGCGCTTCGCCGATACCCATGTCCGGGTCGGGGTTCTTCCGGGATGGGGCTTGTCGCAGCGCCTGCCCCGCCTCATCGGTCCGCTCCGGGCCAAGGAACTGTCGCTGACCGGCCGCTTTCTCGACGCGGCGGAGGCGCTGGCGTGGGGCCTCGTCAATCGTGTGGTCGAGCCGGACGATCTGCTTCCGCAGTCATTCGCGCTGGCGCGCCAGATGCTCGACGCGCGTCCCGACATGCTGGTCGCCTACAAAAGGCTGATCGATGACGGCCTGGGGACGAGCTTCGCGGAAGGGCTGGCTCTGGAAAGGCAGCGCTCCATCGCCTGGGCGGCCGGCGCGCGATCGTCGGCGTTCGAGACCGATCCGAGGAAGACGGCCCCGCGCGGTTGACGGCGCTATAGCGTAAAGACCGTTGAACCAATGGTGCGGCGGTTTTCGAGGTCGCGATGGGCATCGGCCGCTTCGGTCAACGGCCTCACCTGTCCGATCCGCACCGTCAACAACCCCTTTTGAATGGCGTCGAACAGATCGGCGGCCGCCTCCGCCATCTGCGCCTGCGTCCCGACGAAGTCAGGCATCACCGGCCGCGTCAGAACCAGCGATCCCTTGCGCGCCAGCAGATTGATTTCCAACGGCTCGATGACCCCGGAGGACTGTCCGTACACCACCATCATTCCGCGCGGCCGCAGGCAATCGAGCGATCCGGCGAACGTATCGCGGCCAACCGAATCGAACACGACACCGAGCTTTCGCCCGGCCGTGATCTCATTCACGCGAGCGACAAAATCCTGCTCCGCCGTGATGATAACGTGCTCGCAGCCGTTCCGCGCCGCGACCTCGGCCTTGGCGGGCGACGACACCGTGCCGATCGGCCGCGCACCGAGCGCGCGCGCCCACTGACAGAGCAGACCGCCAACGCCGCCGGCGGCGGCATGGACCAGAATGAACTCGCCGTCCGTGACGGGCCGGACCTCCTTGATGAGAAAGCGCGCGGTGACGCCCTGAAGCAGCACGGCGGCGGCCGTCCTGTCATCGATCCCGTCCGGCAACCGGACCAGCGCATCGGCGTCGATCACGCGCTGCTCGGCATAAGCCCCCGTCGCGCCGGCGTAAGCCACGCGATCCCCGCGCGAAAAGCCAACGACATCGGATCCCACGGCCTCGACCACACCCGCGGCTTCCGCGCCCGGCGTAAACGGCAGGGGCAGCGGATAGAGGCCGGATCGAAAGTAGGTATCGAGAAAATTCAGGCCGATCGCGGTGTGCCGCAACCGAACCTGGCGCGGTCCCGGCGCCGGCACGTCGACCGACTCCCACTGCATGACGTCCGGGCCGCCGGTACGATGCACGCGTATCGCGAATGACACAGTCGACTCCTTCACTCAAGACGCCGCGAGCGCGGTTCTGTCGATCTGATCGACGGACCTCAGGCCGGACAGCGCCAGCACCGTCTCAAGCTCCCGCTTGAAAGTGCCCAACATGCGGGCCACGCCCTGCTCTCCGGACGCCGCCAGTGCCAGCGCCCACGGCCGGCCGACAAGACAGGCGCGGGCGCCGAGCGCCACCGCACGCACCACGTCGATGCCATTGCGCACCCCGCCGTCGAGAAGGATTTCGGCGCGGCCCTCGACCGTATCGACCAGCGCTGGCAGCGCATCGATCGTTGACGACACGCCGTCGAGCTGACGGCCGCCGTGATTGGAGACGACGATCGCCTGTACCCCGGCTTTCACCGCCAACGCAGCGTCCTCAGGATCGAGAATACCCTTGAGAACCAGAGGGCCATCCCACTGCGCGCGGATCCACTCGACATCGTCCCAATCCATCGACGGGCACCAGTTCTTCGCCGCGAATTCATAAAAGTCGCTCAGCCGCTTCGCATCCGGAATCGCAGCGGCAAGATTGCCGAACAGGTGCGGCCGGCCTTGCAGCGCAACATCCCACAGCCAGCCGAGACGCCGCGCATAATCAAGCGCCACCCGCGCATTTCCGAGCGTCGAAAGACCTCCGGTCATCCCGGTCTGTACGTCGCGATGACGCAACCCGCCGACCGCGAGATCAACGGTCAGAACCAGCGCGCTACATCCGGCGCGCTTGGCGCGGGCGATCAGTTCCGTGACGAAACCTCGATCCCGCATCACGTAAAGCTGGAACCAGAACGGCGACACCGAGGCCGCCTTGACTTCCTCGATCGAGCACAGCGCCGCCGTGCTGAGACAGAACTGGACGCCGGCCTGCTGGGCGGCCTTAAGAGCCTGCACCTCGCCGCGCCGCCGCATCAGGCCGGCAAGCCCGACCGGCGCAAGGCCAACCGGCATCGCCCACCGCTCGCCAAGCACGCGCGTCGCAAGATCGATGTCGCCGCCGCCACGAAGCACCCGCTGGCGAAGACGCACGCTCGCAAAGCCACTCCGGTTCGCGGCGAGCGTCTCCTCGGCAAACGATCCGCCATCGACGAACTCGAACAACTGGCGCGGCAGCCGTTTGCGCGCGAGCGCGCGATAATCTTCAATCGTGGAGGGTTGCAGCGACGAGACCATGATTTTGCCCAATCAGGAGCCGGAACCATACAAATCAACCCCGCGCAAGCGAATGCTCTCGGGGCTGAATCAATCGATAGACACGGCGGCCGGCTCTCGCACGAAAGCCGGCCGCCGCGAAAGGTCTAGTTCTCTCCAATGATATCGCCGAACAGTTCCCAGGTCTGCCCGTTGAAGCGCATCATCCGCTGAGCCTGAACGCCGTAGTAGTCGGTCGGTCCGGTCTTGATCTTGATACCCGGCAACAGCATGGGCAGGGCGATATCGAGATTGGCCGCCTGCTTCATGATGTTCTCGCGCGACAGATCGTCCCCGCACTGCTTGAGCGTCTGCACCAGCGCCTGGGCCATGGTGTAGCCGTAGACGTTCAGTTGGTCGCCCGTGCTCCCCTCGGGGTAGTACTTCTTCATGAATGCGAGCCAGTCCTTGTAGCCCTGGTCATTGGCCCACTGAGGGTCGTTGGGATCCTTCAGATAGTAAGCGGTGATCAGTCCCTTCGCCTTCTCCAGCCCGGCGGGAGCAAGAACGCCGGACACCGACGTGCCCGTCGCCGAGAGGATGAACAGCGGCTTCCAGCCGATGTCGTAAACCTTGCGGATCGTCATCGACGCCCACTTCGACACCGCATGAACGAAAAGCGTGTCGGCGCCGGATGCCTGCAACGAAATCACCTGCGAATCGACGGTCGGATCAGTCGATTCGAACGTCGCTTCCGCCACGATCATCTTCTTGGCGAGTTCAGGCCCCATCGCTTCCTTGATGCCGTCGACGTAGTCCTTGCCGGCGTCGTCATTGCCGGTGAACAGCGCGACCTTGGCGTCCGGCTTGTTCGTCTTCAGATATTCCACGTAGATCCTGGCTTCGTCCTTGTAGGACGGCTGAAGAACGATGGTCCACGGATACTCCTTGTAGTTGCCGAACGTCGAAGCGCCGGCGGCCGTAAAGAGCTGCGGAATTTTTTTGCCGTTCAGATACTTCCGAACCGAGATGTTCGGCGCGGTGCCGAGGATGTTGAAGATGAACGCCACCTGATCCTTCTCGACGAGGCGACGCACCTGCTCCACCGTTTTCGGCGGGCTGTAGGCATCGTCCAGCGCGATCAAGTTGATCTTGCGGCCATTGACGCCTCCCTGCTCGTTGAGCATCTTGAAGTACGCCATTTGAACTTTCGGTATGGTGCCGTAAGCCGAGGCCGGTCCGCTCAGCGGTGATGTCTGACCGACCTTGATTTCGGTGTCCGTAATACCCGGTGGGTATTTTTTCTGCGCCAATGCCTGCCCGCCGAACGCCAGACTCAACGCCACGGTCAGAACCGTCATCTTTCTGTTCACACTATCCTCCCTCGCTACAAGCGTTTCAGCTACTTAATCGGTCGTCCATCACGCGGCCCCGGCCCTGTCAGGCGCGAGCCCTCGTCATTCGCCGGAGCATTCCCCACACGCGGTTTATGGCGCCGGCAATACCGTCCTTCATCAAAAAGACACTGAGGATCATCAGCACGCCATAGATCGCCCAGGACGCCGACTTGGACATGTCGTCGGTGATGTTGGGAATGAACTGGAGGAACATCGCGCCAAACAGCGGACCCCACCATGAATGCAGCCCGCCAATCACGGCTCCGACCAGAAACATGATCGACAGCAGCGGATAGAAGCTGTCCGGCGCGACGAACTGAACGGATATCGCGCTCAGCGAACCTGCGACGCCGGCGAACAGCGCGCTCACCGCGAAGGCCATCGACTTGAAGAAAGCGCTGTCGACACCCATCGCGCGCGCCGCCGTCGGATGATCGCGAATCGCCAGCAGCGCCCGCCCGATCCGGCCTTTCAGCAAGTTACGGCCGATCAGGAACAGGATCGCCGCGACGAACAGCGTGAACCAATAGATCCAGGCATCGGCGGAGATCGGAAGGTCGAACGGAGCCTCCGGCTTCGTGAACAGAATGCCTCCGACGCCACCCGTGTAAGGTTGCAACACCTTGTGCTTGAGGAACTGCGGCGTAGCCACCGCAAGCGCAAACGTGGCGAGCGCGAGATAGTGGCCCTCCAGGCGCAAGGCGGGGCGGCCGAATACAAAGCCGACCGCAAGACAGACAATGGCCGACACCGGCAACGTCGCCCAGTAGGGAACGTCGAACCGCGTAATCAGGATGGCCGTGACATAGGCCCCCAAAGCGTAGAACGCGCCGTGGCCGAGCGAGATCTGGCCGCTGTATCCGGTCAGGATCGTGAGACCGAACAGAACGAGCGCGTAGTTCAGGGTCAAGGTGCCCTGGAACAGCCGGTAGTCGCTCACAAAGAACGGCAGAGATACCGCGATGACCAGAACCGGCAGCCATGCCCACTTTTCGCTGAAGCTGACCCGCTTCGCATATCCGGCGTCCGCGACCGGCATCGTATCGGCCACATCAGCCATCACACCCTCCGCACCCGCTGAACTCCGAAGATTCCAGCCGGCTTGAACGTCAAGACACCCACGATAATCAAGAGCGCGACAGTCAGTTTCAGGTCGTTACCGACGACGTAAGCGCCCAGAAGATTCTCGACCACGCCGATCAGGAAACCGCCGGCGATCGCACCCCACGGGTTGTCGATCCCGCCGACCAGCGCCGCCGCAAATCCGTACAGAACGGCGCCGGCCATCATGTTCACGTCAAGGAAAAGCACATGGGCGACGGTGATTCCCGCGACCGCGCCGATGGCGGCCGCGAGCCCCCAGCCAACCCCGAAAAGGAGATCGACGCGAACGCCACACAGCCTGCTGGAAACCGGGTTTTGCGCGGCGGCCCGCATCGCGAGCCCGAGCGGCGTGAAGCGGAAGAACAGATACAACGCGATCAGCATCGCCATCGTGATGCCAAAGGAGCCGGCTTCGTGCGCGGTGACGTATCCTCCGAGCAGCCGCATGTCATCGGGGAACGGGCTCGGGAACGGCCGCACGTCATAGCCCCAGATCCAGCCGGCCGAACTGTTGCAAACCAGGAGAAGTCCGATCACCACGACAACCATCGATAGCATCGATGTCTTCCCGACGGGCCGGATGATGAAGCGCTCGATCAGCATTCCCATCGCGAACGACACGACGACGGTCAACGCGAAGGCGGAGAAATAAGACAGCCCCGTCTGCATCAGCGCCCATGCGATGAAGGTCGAAAACATCGCCATCTCGCCCTGGGCGAAATTGAGCTGATGCGTCGACTGGTGGACCATCGAAATGGCCAACGCGATGCTGGCGTAAATGCAGCCTGTCGCCAGACCCGCAACGATTTGATGGATCAAAGTCTGCATGATCAATAACCCAGATAAGAACGGCGGATCGATTCGTCGCTCTTGATCGAACTGGCCTCCCCCGACATTTTCACCCGCCCCGATTCGAGCAGATAGGCATGGTGGGCGAGATCGAGCGCAAGATTGGCATTCTGCTCAACAAGCAACATGCTGACCTTCTCATGTTCGTTGATGCGCCGCATGATGGCGAAAATTTCACGGACGACGAGCGGGGCGAGCCCGAACGACGGCTCGTCCAGCAGCAGCAGCTTGGGGCGGAGCATCAGCGCCCGGCTGATCGCCAGCATCTGCTGCTCGCCGCCGGACAAGGTCCCGGCCTGCTGCTTGCGGCGCTCCGCAAGCTTGGGGAAATAGCCGTAGACCATGTCGAAGTCCTGAGCGACGCGCTCGCGATCGCGACGGACATAGGCTCCCATGCGCAGATTCTCCTCGACCGTGAGATCGATGAAGGTCCCGCGATTGTCGGGAACGTGCGCAACGCCCATGCGTGTGATCGACTCGGTCTTGCGGTTGTCGATCTGCTGCCCGTCCAGAACGATCTTGCCGCGCGTTTTCACCATTCCGCTGATGGCCCTCAGCGTGGTGGTCTTGCCGGCGCCGTTGGCGCCGAGGACGGCCGTGATATGACCGCTCTCGATCGCGAAATCGATCGAATGCAACACCTGCGTCTTGCCATACATGGCATCGAGTTGCTGCACCTGAAGCAGGGGGGCTGTCACTCTGTCGCTCCCAGATAGGCTTCGATGACGTCCGGATTCTCCTGTACCTCCTTGGGCGATCCATCGGCGATCTTGCGACCGAAGTTCAATGCGACCACCTTGTCGGAGAGCGACATCACGATCTGCATATGATGTTCGACAAGCAGGACCGTCAGATCGAGGTCGCCACGCAGCTTGCGGATCAGTTCCTGCAAACCGATAAGCTCCTCGTGATTGAGACCCGCCGCCGGCTCATCGAGCAGAAGAAGTTTCGGATTCGCCATCAAGGCGCGCGCCAGTTCGACGCGCTTGCGGAATCCGAACGGCAAGTCGGCGACGATCTGCTCGCCCCGGCCTTCCAGCCCGGCGATCCGCGCCGCCTCGGAAGCGCGCCGATCCAGCATGTCCTCCTCGACCTTGACTCGCGGCAACATGAAGGCGTTGGCGAGGAATCCGCTGTGGGTCTGGGAGTGGCCGCCCAGCATGATGTTCTCGCGGACCGTCAACGTATCGAACAGCGCCACGTTCTGGAACGTCCGGCCGATTCCGGCCGATGCGATCTCATGGACATCGAGCGACAGCAAATCCTGCCCGTTAAACGCAATCTGTCCGGCGGACGGCTGGTAGAGTCGGCTCAGGCAGTTGAAAAGCGTGGTCTTGCCCGCGCCATTGGGGCCGATCAGGCCACAGATCGATCCCCGCGCGACCTCAAAGGACACGTTGTCAAGCGCAACGATGCCGCCGAAGCGGACACCGAGACTGGTTATCCCCAGAAGGGGTGACAAACTGGACATTCTTTCAATGCGCCCTCTTCGACCATGCCTCACGTCTTTTTTGCTTACTCTAGGAGGGCGCGAGTCGAGTTGGTATCGTCGGAATCGACGAAAATTCGCCATCATCGCGATGGGCCTGTTTGGCCCGCCAGATCAGCCACTTATTGCGGAAGCTGCACGACGCTCAACCCCTCGAACAGACGAAGCCGGGTTTCGTCGCGGACGGCGCCGGTCGATGCCGAAGTGGCGAGCGCTCCGTAGATGCGCAACGCCGGACTGACGGCACGCTCCCGCACCTCTCCTGGCTTCCACGCCGCATCGCCCCGTTCCGCCATCCGCTGGCGTCTCTCCGCAAGCGTCTCCGCATCGACCCGCAACACGATGGTCCGCGCCGACAAGTCGATATCGATCCAGTCGCCATCCTCGACAAGACCGATCACCCCGCCCGCCGCCGCTTCGGGCGAGACATGGCCGATCACCAGACCTGAATTCGCTCCGGAAAAGCGGCCGTCGGTGATCAGGGCGCAACTGGCTTGCAGTCCCTGCGCGGCGAGGACGACAGCGGGTTTGGACATCTCCTGCATTCCGGGTCCACCGCGCGGACCTTCATAGCGCACGACGATCGCGTCTCCGGGCTTCACGGTGCCGTTCTCGATCGCGAGCCGCACGTCGTTCTCGCTCTCGAACACGATCGCGGGTCCGCTGAACCGATGCAGGCCGGGCGGCACGCCGCCCGATTTGATGACGCAACCCTCCTCCGCCAGATTCCCGTACAGGACGGCCAACCCGCCATCCCGGGAATAGGCGTTGGCGCCGTCGCGGATGCAACCGGAGGCCCGGTCGAGATCCAGTTGCTCAAACCGCCGCTTTTGCGAGAATGCCTGACTGGTGCGGATATAGCCGGGCGCCGCGGCGTAGAAGCGATGCACCGCCTCATCCCCGTTGCGACGTACGTCCCAGCGCTCGAGCGCGTCCGCCAGCGTCGGGGAATGAACGCTCCCGACGCTCCCGTCGATCAATCCGATGCGATCGAGTTCTCCGAGAATGCCAAAGACACCGCCGGCGCGATGGACATCCTCCATGAAGTAATTCGCCGTGGACGGCGAGACCTTGCAGAGATGCGGCGTATCGCGGCTCACGCGATCGATATCGGCGAGGGTGAAATCGACTTTCGCCTCGCGCGCCGCCGCCAGCAAATGCAGGATCGTATTGGTCGAGGCCCCCATCGCCACGTCCATTCTCATCGCGTTCTCGAACGCGGCGCGCGAGGCGACATTGCGCGGCAGAACCGACGCATCCTTGTCCTGATAGAACCGTCGCGCCAGCGTGACGATCAGGCGGCCCGCCTCCCGGAACAGCTCGGCGCGATCGGCGTGGGTCGCCAGCAGCGATCCGTTGCCCGGCAGCGCCAGGCCGAGCGCCTCAGTCAGGCAGTTCATCGAATTCGCAGTAAACATGCCCGAGCACGAGCCGCAGGTCGGGCACGCATTGGCCTCGTACTCCAGCGCCTCCTCGGATGTGATGTCGGGCCGGCTCATCGCCACATAGGATTCGACCACGCTGACCCGCTCGTTCGAGCGGCCGTGCACCCGGCCGGCTTCCATGGGGCCGCCCGATACGAACACGGTCGGGATATTCAGCCGCAACGCGGCATTCAGCATTCCGGGCGTGATCTTGTCGCAATTCGAGATGCAGACCAGCGCATCGGCGCAATGCGCGTTGACCATGTACTCGATCGAGTCGGCGATCAGATCGCGCGACGGCAGCGAGTACAGCATCCCGTCATGACCCGCCGCGATGCCGTCGTCCACCGCGATGGTATTGAACTCACGTCCGACGCCTCCGGCGCGGGCAATCTCCCCCGCGACCAGTTGTCCCAGATCCTTGAGATGAACGTGACCCGGCACGAACTGGGTGAACGAGTTCGCAATCGCGATGATCGGCTTGCCGAAATCCTGCCCTGTCATGCCGGTGGCACGCCAGAGCGAACGCGCGGCGGCCGCGCTGCGACCCTCGGTGACCTTGGCGGAGCGAAACGGATTCACGGGGCTTCTCCTAGATTGTGACCCGATCGGAGATAGGCGCGCCCGCCATCCATGCGCGCGTATTCGCGAGCACATGATCGACCAGGCGTTCGTAATATCGCTCGGGTGCGGCGCCGCCGATGTGAGGCGAGACGATCACGTTGGGCATCGCCCATAACGGACTGTCCGGCGGGAGCGGCTCGGGATCCGTTACGTCGAGACCGGCCCCGGCGACAACACCATCGTTCAACGCGCGCAGCAGCGCGGCGCTATCGATCACCGCCCCACGCCCGACATTGACGACGATCGCGTGGCGCGGACAGGCGGCCAGTTCGGCGGCGCCGATCAACCCGACCGTATCGGATGCCAGCGGCGCGGCGACAACGACGAAATCGGCGTCCGACAGGGCTTCGCGCAACTGTCGGGTCGGAAGCGTCCGATCGGCGGCGGGATGCGGCCGGCCGCTGCGATTGACGCCGGTGATCGTCATGCCGAACGCTTTCGCGCGCTTTGCAAGCTCGCTGCCGATGCTGCCCATGCCGACGATCGTCAACCGGCCGCCGCCGAGCATGTCCATATCCCTGCGAATGGTATTGTCCCATTCGCGACGCCCCTGCGCGGCGACGACCTTGGTCATGCGGCGCGCCAGCGCCAGCATCAACAGCATCGCCTGCTCGGCAACGACCGGCGACCAGACCGAGCCGGCGGTGCTCACGGTGATGCGTCTCGGCACGCCGAACGTGACAAGCTGTTCGTAACCCGCGGTGATGAGTTGCAGCCAGCGACACGGATTGTCCGGCCGGTCGAGCGCGCGTGCGAGGTCATCGCCATAGAACAGTCCCGCCATCACGATGGCGTCGGCGGATCGCGACAGCGCCGGCAACTCGGGGGCCTCAGCCCATGTCAGCTTGATGCCGCCAAGGCCGCCCAGTTTCTGCTCGAACGAGTCCCTCGATACCGGGGATGAGATAACGAGACGCATCAGATTTCGATCACACGGTTGCGATTGAGGATTCGTTTTGGATCAAGGGTTATCTTAAGCATCCGCATGGCCTGAATCTCCGCCGGGCTTCGCGTGTATTTGAGGAAATCCCGCTTCAGCCAACCGATTCCGTGTTCAGCCGATATCGAACCACGATAGGTCCCGACGCACCGATAAACGGCATGCTCGATCTGCTCGAAAAGCTCCTCCCGATCGGGAGGGTTATGAATGGCGAAGTGCAGATTTCCGTCGCCGATATGGCCAAAGACCAGCATCTCGCAGCGCGGATCGAGATCGAGAACCGCCTTGCCGACATCCTTCACGAAGGCTTCCATGTCGCGGATACCGACGCTGACATCGAAGGGCACGAGCGGCGCAATCAGGCGCGACGTCTCGATCGCGAGATCGCGGACACGCCACAGGCGATCGTTCTCCGCACTCGACCGGGAGACCACCGCGTCTGCGATCGTTCCGTTGTCGCTGGCTTCGCCGAGCGCAAGCTCAAGGGTATCCCGCAACAAACGCGAGTCCATCCCCGAGGCTTCGATCAGAATATGATAGGCATGGTCGGTCGCAATGGGAGGCGGACTTCCGGCCAGCCCGACGGCCCGAGAGTAGTATGACCGCCACATCACCTCGAAGGCCGTGAGATCGCCGCCGAGCCGCGCACGACAATGCCGGAGCAGCGCGCGCACCCGAGCAAAGTCATCAACCGCACAAAGCGCGACGATCCGATCCGTCGGCTTCGGCACCAGACGAAGCACGGCGCGCGTCACCACGCCGAGCATACCCTCGCTTCCGATAAACAATTGCTTGAGATCGGGGCCGGTATTG
The DNA here is from genome assembly GCA_049651165.1 of Xanthobacteraceae bacterium. GTDB lineage: Bacteria > Pseudomonadota > Alphaproteobacteria > Rhizobiales > Xanthobacteraceae > 62-47. The sequence goes on from JBASBO010000450.1 coordinate 18,247, forward strand.
TTCTTGGTCACGGCTCGGAGGCTGTCGAGGACCGTCCCGTCCGCCAGCACTGCCTCGATGCCGACGACCAGGTCGCGGGTCATGCCATAGCGAATGACGCGATTGCCGCCGGCATTGGTCGCGATATTGCCTCCGATCGTACAACTGCCACGGCCTCCGAGGTCGAGCGGGAACATCAGTCCTTCTTTCTCCACCTCGTCCTGCAACGCCTGAAGGATGACCCCCGCCTGGACCGTCGCGGTCCCCGCGTCGGCATCGACGCTTTCGACTGTCGTCATCCGCTCCAGCGAGAGAACGATTTCGTCCTTGCGCGGAAGTTGTCCCAGCGCAAGTCCCGTCCGGCCTCCCTGGGTTACGACTGCCGCTTCAAATTCATGGCAGATCGCCAATGTCCGGGAGACGTCGTGCGTCGAAAGAGGGCGAACGATCGCCAAGGGGGCCTCGCCCCTATTCCCCAACACGTCCTCGATGTATCTTTCACCAATATCGGTCCCGGAGAGAACGGCCCCATGACCAAGCGCCGCTTTCAGAGCATTCACGATTTTGGCAGGGGGCACGGGACCATCTCGGCAAAACGTCAGGGACCGGGCAAAATATAAGATCGAGCGTGCCGAGACACATCGTCGGTTCCGACGAAAGCTGTCCTGATGGCGTCAGGCACCATCCCCGTGGCAGCAGCCTCGACCCGTCCCGATCGACGATGGAACCCGCGGTTCGCGCTATTGATCCAGGGCAGGCGACACCGCAAGATCGTCGGAAATCAAAAGGTTACCTTTTCACAAGGCTGCCAATCGCGTGGAATCGGCTTATAGCGAGTTCCGGGACACGCTGCGATGACGCTATTCATGAAGAAATGCGACTGGATACCTCGATCCAAGCTCCTGGCGCCGTCGGGCGCCGCGCAGCATATCCATCGCACGCCCATCGTCGACCAGATTTGCGCCCCGACCGCGCCCAAACTCACCCTGGTCCGCGCACCCGCGGGCTTCGGCAAAAGCACCCTGATGTTGCAGTGTCAGGCGCGCTTTCGCGAAATGTCGGTTGCGACCGCCTGGCTCACGCTTGACCGCTCGGACAACGATGCGTCCCGGCTTCTGTTGGGACTTGAGGCTGCCACCGCGGCCATCGTCAACGACGATGACATCGACCGCTATTCCGAGAACGACCCGACAGTCGGCGGGATGGCGTCCCAGATCGTTTCCCGGCTGTCCGGATACAATGCTCCCTTTGTGCTTTTTCTCGACGACGTGGAGGCGGTCCAGGAACCGGGCGTTCTCGGCCTGGTTCGGGAGATCATCGATTATCTCCCGCCGAAAGGGCGATTTATCATCGGATCGCGCAACCTGCCCGATCTTCATCTCGGACGGATGCGCGCGAGGGGGCATCTCCTTGAAATCGATCCCGCCCGCCTCCGCTTCACGCTGAAGGAAACGTCGGAATATTTCATAACCCGGCGCAACGTGGATTTGGGGGAGGAGAACCTATCGCTCCTGCAAAACAAGACCGAAGGCTGGGTTGCAGCCATCTGGCTTGCGTCGGTGGCTCTCGAACGCAACAAGAATCCGTCCGAGTTCGTCACCCGCCTCTCGGGCGCCGAACGTTCCATCGCCCATTATCTCGCGGAAGAGATACTGGCTCACCAACCGCCGCCCATTCGGCAGTTTCTTCTCCGCACCAGTGTCCTGCGGCAACTGGAGCCGGCGTTGTGCAGCGCGCTCATGCCCGGCGCAGACAGCGGGCGCATTCTCCACGAGCTTGAAACGGCGGACGTCATGCTGACGCCGGTCGGCTCCAACGGTGACGGCTATCGGTATCACAGCCTCTTTGCCGATTTTCTGAAGTCTGAATTGACGCGGGAGCTTCCCAACGAACTGGCGCATCTGCATTCAGCGGCCTCCGCCTGGTATGAAATGCAGGACCGCCCGATACCCGCCATCGACCACGCGCTCGAAGGCGGCAATATTTCCGACGCCGTCAGGCTGATGTCGATCCACTGCGCCGGCCTTGTCGCCCAAGGCCGGATGCGCTTGCTCACGCGATGGTTTTCGGCCCTGCCCGCCGAAGTTCTCAAGCAACATCCCGAGCTTCAGCTCATCCATATGTGGGCGGTGTGCTTCACCCACGGCGCATATCAGGCGATGGATCTCCTCGCGCAAAGCGGCCTGAAAGCCTCGACCTCCCCTGAGATCATGGCGCATGTTCGGGCGCTCGAACCTTGCCTGCTGGCGATCATGGATCGATATGAGGAGGCTCATGACATCGGACTCAAAAATCTCGAACTTCGCTCCGGCGTCGTTCCTTTCGCCGACGACGTGCTGTCAAATGCGACGGCCCATATTACATCGGTGATCGGAAATCATATAAGAGCGCGACAGCTCATCGATCGAGTTCGCCGCAGTCAGGCCGACAACGCCAGCGAGTTCAATCGCATGTATTCCGAGGCGTCCGATGGCTTCATCGATCTCCAGGAAGCCAAGCTGCGGCAGGCGACGGCACGCTTTCGTATCGCGGTGACCGCGACTCGCGGAAGCTACGTTCCCACCAATGGCAATGCGTGGGCCGGAGTGCCTTACGCCGTCGCACTCTACGACTCCGGCCAGGTCGATCAGGCTGCGCACCTGCTTCAGGTCTACGCGCCGCTCGCGCGCGACGTCGGCCTGCCGGATCTCATTATCCTCAGCTACGTCACGCTGAGCCGTATCGCGTTCCTGCGCGGCGATATCGATCAGGTTCTCCATTTCCTGACCGAGCTGGAGTATCTCGGGCATAAGAACCGCCTGCCCCGCGTGGTTTGTTCGGCACGTCTGGAACGCTCGCGCGTCTTTCTGCTCCAGGGGCACCGTGAGGCGGCTCGCGAAGAACTCGACCGTGCCGAAGATGACGAGGTATGGGAGCGTGTCGGACGGCTGCGATACCTTGCCAACGATCTGGACTATCTCGCCCTCGGACGGATGCGCCTGCAACTTCACACCAAGGCGCTGGACGAAGCCGCGCTTCAACTTGCCGCAGCCGCGAGACATGCCCGCTCCGAATCCCGCTACCGCCGGGCCTTGAAACTGGAGCTGATGTATGGCGCCGCGCTCTTTGGCGCGGGAGATACGACATCAGGATTGGCGGCCCTCGCAAACGCGCTACGCGCCGCGAGTTCCGAGGGATTCATCCGCCTTGTCCTTGACGAAGGCGACATCATGCGAGCACCGATCCACGCTCTTACCGCAACGCTTCAGTCCGGCATGCTTCCGCGCGACGAAGCCGTCTTCGTCAGTTATGTTCAACGTCTTGCGCAGGCGCTCGGCCCGGTCACGCCCGCAAGCGCGCCCTCCGACAAGGTTCAGAGCGCGATCCTGCTTGAGCCGCTGACGCGCAAGGAGATGCACGTCCTGCAACTTCTGGCCGAGGGTTATTCCAACAGCGCGATGGCTGAAAAGCTGTTCGTATCCGACAGCACGATCCGAACGCACTTGCGTAACATCAACACCAAGCTCGACGCGCAAAACCGCACCCATGCCGTGGCCACGGCGCGACGCCTTAATATCATTTCATAAGCGGCGCGGATCCGGACGATGTTGTCTCGCGGGCCGCGATCGGTTCTAATGGATACAAGACAGCATCCAGGGGGGAATCTCATGCGCAACATCACATTAGCACTTTTGGCAAGCACGGTATTGTTTGCCGATGTCGGGACAGCGGTCGCTCAAGACGCGATCTCTGACGGGAAGGTCAAGATCGGCCTTCTCCTCGACATGGCGGGCCCCTATGCCGACCCCGGCGGACCCGGCTCGGTCGTGGCCGCGCAGATGGCTGTGGAAGATTTCGGCGGCACCGTTCTTGGAAAGCCCATTGAGGTGATCGCGGCCGATCATCAAAACAAACCCGATATAGCTGCGGCGAAGGCCCGTGAGTGGTTCGATACACAGCAGGTTGACGCAATAACGGATGTGGCCGCCAGCGGGACCTCGTTGGCCGTCGTCAATGTCGGCAAGAGCAAGAACAAGCCTGTTCTGATCTCGGCTGCCGCCGGCGGATCGAGCCGCCTCATCAACGAAGATTGCAGCCCGATCTCGATCCATTGGACATACAACACCCAAACATTGGCAAACGTCACCGCGGAGGCGATGACGAAAGCTGGCGGCAATACCTGGTACTTCATAACGGCGGACTATACTTTCGGTCACTCCCTGGAAGCGGATACGGCGGCGCGTGTGACGGCGGCCGGCGGAAAGGTGTTGGGCTCGGTGCGCCATCCTTTGGGCGCCAGCGATTTTTCGTCCTACGTGTTGCAGGCACAGGCCTCTGGCGCAAAAGTTATCGGCCTGGCGAACGCGGGCACCGACACGATCAACACCATAAAAGCGGCCAACGACTTCGGGTTGACAACGTCAGGGAAACAGTCGGTCGTCTCGCTGCTTATGTATATCAGCGAGGTGCATGGGCTCGGCTTGCCCGTTGCGCAGGGGATGCAGCTGACGATTGGATTCTACTGGGACCGGAACGACAAGACGCGGGCCTTTGCCCGACGCTTCTTTGAACGTCACAAGCGTATGCCCACGTCTGGTCAGGCCGGCGAGTATTCGGCGGTCACTCACTATCTCAAGGCTGTGCAAGCCGCCGGAACCGACGAAACGACCGCGGTGATGGCCAAAATGCGCGAGACGCCTGTGAACGACATTTTCGCTGAGAACGGCAAGGTGCGCGAGGACGGCGCAATGGTCCATCCAATGTATCTGGCCAAGGTGAAGACACCGGCCGAATCCAAGGCTCCTTGGGATTATCTGAATATCATCGCGGAAATTCCCGCCGAGAAAGCCTTCGAGCCACTGTCTGCAAGCCGTTGCCCTCTCGTCCAGAAAAAGTAGCAGCCCGTCCTTCGCCCGACGGGGGTCCACGCAGGGCAGTTGCGCGTCCGCGCCCCCGGATTTGAACCTGCGATCTAAGTG
>JBASBO010000451.1:0-6540 GCA_049651165.1 Xanthobacteraceae bacterium
GGCGAGCGCCGGCTCCAGCGCGCGCGCCGCCGCGCCGTCGAGGCGTTGCAGGTCGCCGACGCCGTTGGCCTCGGCCCGCGCCCTGATTGCGTCGAGCTTGCCGGCTTCCTCCGGCCGCGTCGCGACGATCAGCTTGCCGCAATTGCGGTGGGGGATGTCGTGATCCCGGCAATAGGCGTAGAGCGCCTGCCGGCCGCTGACGCACATCCGCGCCATCATGCTGCCGGCGGCATAATAAATGCCGGCGTGGATGACCTCGCTGTTGCGCGACGAGGTGCCGGTGCCGACGCCGTCGGCGGCTTCGAGAACCACCACCTCGCGCCCGGCGCGCGCCAGCCGTCGCGCGATCGCCAGTCCGACCACGCCCGCGCCGACGACGATACATTCAACCTGATCCATCGGCGGTCCGGCTTATATTCACGGTCCGGCGGGCACGAAACAGCCAGCCATGGTTGCAGCAGCGCCCATTCATATCATCACGGCTGCGTGATTTTAGCGAGGCATTAATCATGTGGTGGTTTTTGCCGGACTTTAAGCCGGATGGCGGTAACAACAAGCTATTCCGTTTACCTGATCAAAATCGGGACAGCCGGAGACTGCGGGCCTTATCCGTAGGTGACCGATGGCTGACAAGAAATGGCAGGCAGGTAGCAACGGGACCGGTCCCGCGTGGGGTGCGGCCTTTGTCCTGATGGCGGCAATGCCGTTCGCCGCGACGGCGGCGTTGTCGATCAATCACGATCATATCCGCACCGCCATCGCCCTCGATGGGGCCATGTACTGGCAACTGATCCTCGGCGGCGCGGTGATCCTTTCGTTCTGCGTCGCGGTGGTGCTGTGGGCGATGGCGGTGGTGAACCGTATCAGGCGCTCGCTGTCGCGCGGGACGGCGCTGGTGACCACGGCCCTGAACACGCTCAGCCATGGCGTGGTCGTCGTCAGCCGGCAGGATCGGGTCGTTTTCTGCAACGACCGCTACCTTGAGATCTACGGACTGGCGCGCAGGGACCTCGCGGCGGGGATGACCGGCAGCGCGCTGGCGAAATTGCGCAAGCGTCGCGGGATTCATGAAATCGCCAACCATGACGAGGGTCATGGCGGCCAGTCGATGATCGAACTGGCGAACGGCCGCCTGATTCTGGTTCGGCGCGACGTGCTGCCGGACGGCGGCGCGGTGACGACCCACGAGGACTGCACCGAGCAGCGCAATCTCTCCAAACAGTTGGCGGCGACCAATACGTTTCTCGAATCGGTGGTCGAAAACATTCCGGTCTGCATCGCCGCCAAGTCCATCGAGGACGGCCGCTACATCTTCGCCAACCGCGCTTTCGAGCGGTTTTCCGGGCTGGCGCGCCAGCACATCATCGGCCGCCGTCCGGCGGACCTGTTCGTCCCGGAGACGGCGGCCGCGGTTGCCACCGCCGACCACCAGACCATGCGGGCGTCGAACGGGCGGACCGGCATCGACATTCATGTCGAGCGCGACGGCGAGCGCCGCACCCTGACCAGCAAGCGCGTCGTCGTGCGCGATCAGGACGATCAGCCGGAATTCATCCTGTCGCTGTTCGACGACGTGACCGAGCACATCTCGCTGTCCGAGGAGGTGAAGAACACCAAGGCGTTCCTTGAAACGGTGGTGGATCATATCCCGATCGCGGTGACGGTGGAGCGGATCAGCGACCGCCGCTATCTGCTCGCCAATCGCCGCGCCGAGGTCATCCTCAATCGCCGGCGCAAGGAGGTGACCGGGCGGACCTCGCGGGATCTGTTCGATCCGCGCGAAGCCTCGATCATCGTCAGCCGTGACGATGCCGCTATCAAAAAGGGCGGGGTGCAGACCGAGGAACACCCGATCCGCACGCCTGACGGCCTGCGCCTGTTCCTGACCCAGCGCGTGACGGTCGCGGACGAGAACGGCGAGCCGCGCTATCTCATCAAGACCCACGAGGACGTCACCGACCAGCGCCAGACCGAATCGCGAATGGCGCATATGGCCTATCACGACCGGCTGACCGATCTGCCCAACCGCGCCGCCTTCCTGCAAGCGCTGGCGCAGATGATCGAGGCGTGCGAAGGGACCGCGGACAAGTTCGCGGTGCTGTCGGTCGATCTCGACGGCCTCAAGGAGATCAACGACGTTTTCGGCCACGCGGTCGGCGACAAGCTGCTGATCGAAGTGGCCGCCCGGATTCTGGCGGCGGCGCGTGGCGGCGTGGTTGCGCGCCTGAGCGGCGATGAGTTCGGCCTGATTATCGACGGAGCGCAGCCCGACGCCGCGCTCGACGTCGCCAACGGTCTGGCCGCGACCATGGCGGAGGATATCCATATCGACGGCAAGCTGGTGCGCACCGGCTTGACGACGGGCATCGCGATCTATCCCGCCAACGGCACCGACGCCGCTTCGCTGCTCGCCAACGCCGGCGCGGCGCTGTTCCGCGCCAAGGCCCATAGTCGCGGCTCGATCAACATGTACGAACCGCAGATGGACCAGCAGATCCGCGATCGCCGCGCGCTGCATCAGGATCTGTCGATGGCCATCCGCAACGGCGAACTGTCGCTGCACTACCAGCCGCAGGTGCGGGCGAGCCGCGGCGGTTCTGTTCTCGACGCCATCGGCTTCGAGGCGCTGGCGCGCTGGACCCATCCCACGCGCGGCGCGGTGCCGCCCGGCGATTTCATTCCGCTGGCCGAGGAAAGCGGCCTGATCGTGGAGATGGGACAATGGATCCTGCGCGAGGCCTGCCGCGAGGCGGCGTCGTGGCTGAAGCCGCTTCAGGTCGCCATCAACCTGTCGCCGGCGCAATTCATGCACGGCGATCTGGTGAGTTTCCTCCACGGCGTGCTGCTGGAAACCGGACTGCCGCCGGGGCGTCTCGAACTTGAAATCACCGAAGGCGTCCTGATCGAGGATTTCGATCGCGGCCTCAGCCTGCTGCGGCGGCTGAAGGCGCTGGGCGTGCGCATTTCGATGGACGATTTCGGCAGCGGCTACTCGTCGCTGACCTATTTGCAGGCGTTCCCGTTCGACAATATCAAGATCGACCGCGCCTTCGTGATGAATCTCGGGCGCAATCCGCAGTCGGCGGCGATCATCCGGGCGGTGATCGGGCTTGGCCACGGCCTTCAGATGTCGATCGTCGCCGAAGGCGTCGAGACGCAGGATCAGCTCAATTTCCTCGCCGACGTGCATTGCGACGTGATCCAGGGCTACCTGATCGGCAGGCCGAAGCCGATCGCGGACTACGCCGCGCTGGTCGGCCGTGATAGCGCGCAGCCGCAAGTCACCACCCTTCTGGTTGGCTGAGCCGTGCCCGTTCCGGTTCCCGGCGTCGTCTTGTCGCGCGGCGGTTGAGCCTGCGCCGATCCCCGGCTATAGAGCATGACCCCGAAAAGTGGAAACCGGTTTTCGGAAAAGATCATGCTCAAATAAAAAAGATAAGCGACGGGTCTGATTCAACGTAGTTGGATCGGCCCCTGGCGATTTCCAATGAATGGAGCCCCGGTTCCGATTGTCGTCGGAGCCGGGGCTCTGGCTTTGCCAGAATTTTCGCGCGCTGCGGCGACGGATGACGGCATCGACGGGAGTTGACGTGTGACCGCACTTTCGGGGACCGCGCCACGGGCCGCTGTGGCAACGCCGCCGCCGCTGCTGCGGATCGAGGCGGTCGGCAAGCGCTTCGGCGGCTTCACGGCCGTCGATGACCTGTCGCTGGACATCGCGGCCGGGGAGTTCTTCGCGCTGCTCGGGCCGAGCGGTTGCGGCAAGACCACGCTGCTGCGGATGCTTGCCGGGTTCGAGACGCCGGACGCCGGCCGCATCCTGCTGGCCGGCGAGGACATCGCGCCGATGCCGCCGCACCGGCGTCCGGTCAACATGATGTTCCAGAACTACGCGCTGTTTCCGCATTTGAGCGTCCGCGACAATATCGCCTTCGGGCTGCGGCGGGCGCGACTGCCGCGCGCCGAGATCGAATCGCGCGTCACCGAGTTGCTGGCGCTGGTGCGCCTCGAAGGGCTGGAGGCGCGCCGCCCCGAGCAACTCTCCGGCGGGCAGCGGCAACGTGTCGCGCTGGCGCGCGCGGTGGCGCGGCGGCCGCGACTGCTGCTGCTCGACGAGCCGATGGCGGCGCTCGACAGGAAGCTGCGTGAAAGCACCCAGCGCGAACTGCTGGCGCTGCAACGCAAGCTCGGCCTCACCTTCATCGTGGTGACCCACGATCAGGACGAGGCGATGACGCTGGCCGACCGGATCGGCGTGATGAACGCCGGCCGGCTGGCGCAGGTGGCGACGCCGCGGCAACTCTACGAAGCGCCGGCTTCGCGCTGGGTCGCGGAGTTCGTCGGCGACGTCAACATCATCGAGGGCCGCATCGTCGCGCACGAGCCGGAGCGGCTGCGCATCGCGACAGCGGCGGGGGCTCTCGTCGCGCCGACACCGCACGGCCTCGGCGCGGCGACGGAGGTGTGCGTGGCGATCCGCCCGGAAAAAGTCAGGCTGTCGCAACCGGCGGCGAACGATCCGGCCATCGATGCTATCAACAAGCTGGAGGGCGTGGTCGAGGGCGTCGAATATCTCGGTAGCGTCTCGTCGTACCGGATCGCGCTCGACAATGGTACGACGTTGCGGGCCTCGCTCGCCAACGCCGGGCGTCACGACTCCGAAGTTCACGTCGTGGGCGAGCGGGTGACGGCGTGGTTCGCCGCCGACGATTGCGTGGTGCTGGATCGCTGACATGAGCGCGCGCGGCATCTTCACCCGGCCGGCGCGTCTGGCCGCCATCGTGCCCTACGGCTGGATGGTGCTGTTCTTCCTGGCGCCGTTCGGCTTCGTGCTCAAGCTCAGCCTATCGCAGACCACGATCGCGCAGCCGCCCTATCTGCCGGTGTTCGATCTCGGCGCCGGGTGGGACACGCTGGTCGCGGCGTTGGCGATGCTGTCGCTCGACAATTTCCGGCTGCTGGCGTCGGACGACCTCTATCTGCTGGCGGGGCTGCGCAGCCTGACCGTCGCCGCCACCGCGACCGCGCTGCTGCTGCTGTTCGGCTATCCGGTCGCCTACGCCATGTCGCGGCTGCCGCGCCGCTGGCAGCCGCTGGCGATGATGCTGGTGATCGTGCCGTTCTGGACCTCGTTCCTGATCCGCGTCTACGCCTGGATCAACATCCTGCAACATGACGGATTGCTCAATCAGGTGCTGCTGGCGCTTCATGTGGTGTCGGAGCCGGTGGTGTGGCTGTCCACCGACACCGCGATGTATATCGGCATGGTCTATTCCTATCTGCCGTTCATGATCCTGCCGCTCTACGCGACGCTGACGAAGCTGGACCCGGCGCTGCTTGAAGCCGCCGCCGATCTCGGCAGTTCGCCGTGGCAGAGCTTCTGGCGCGTCACGCTGCCGCTGTCGCTGCCCGGCGTCGGGGCCGGCGTGCTGCTGTGTTTCATTCCGCTGGTTGGCGAGTTCGTGATCCCCGATCTGCTGGCCGGGTCGGACGCTCTGATGGTGGGGCAGACGCTGTGGCTGGAGTTCTTCACCAACCGCGACTGGCCGGTCGCGGCCGCCACCGCCGTTCTGCTACTGGCGATCCTGCTGCTGCCGCTGTTGTTGTACGACCGCTTCCAGCGCCGCCAGATGGTGCGGCCATGAGCGCGCGGCGGTTCGATGCGATGTCGCGGTTCAACGTCGTCTCGCTGGCGCTGGGGCTCGCCTTCCTCTACCTGCCGATCGTGATCCTGGTGATCTATTCGTTCAACGCCTCGCAACTGGTGACGGTGTGGGGCGGCTGGTCGCTGCGCTGGTATGTGGCGTTTTTCAACGACGCCGCGATGCTGTCGGCGGCCGGTATGAGCCTGCGCGTCGCCGCGGTGTCGGCGACGCTGGCGACGCTGCTCGGCACGTTTGCCGCGATGGCGCTGGTGCGCGGCGAGCGCTTCCGGGGCCGCACGCTGTTCTCCGGGATGCTGTACGCGCCGCTGGTGATGCCGGAAGTCATCACCGGCCTGTCGCTGCTGTTGCTGTTCGTGGCGCTCGGCCTTGAGCGCGGCTTCTGGACCGTCACCGTCGCCCACACCACGCTGACGATGTGCTTCGTCGCGGTAATCGTGCAGTCGCGGCTGGTCAGCATCGACCGCAGCCTGGAGGAGGCGGCGATCGACCTCGGCTGCGCCCCGCCGCGCGCCTTCGTCGCGGTGACGCTGCCGCTGATCGCGCCGGCCATCGCCGCCGGCTGGATGCTGGCCTTCACGCTGTCGCTCGACGATCTGGTGATAGCGAGCTTCACCACCGGACCCGGCTCGGCGACCCTGCCGATCCGGATTTATTCCGAGGTGCGGTTAGGGGTGAAGCCGGAGATCAACGCGATCTGCGCGCTGATCGTCGGTGCGGTGACGCTTGCCATCGTCACGGCGTCGCTGGCGGCCAAGCTATCCAGCGGCCGCGGCGGCAATGCCGCGCCGATGTGAGCGCGAGAGATTTCAGATTTCAGTTGGACCCGGCCGGGGCGGCGGCTCCGGCCTCGGTCGCCGGCGGCGCGGCCTTGGCG
>JBASBO010000452.1:0-2747 GCA_049651165.1 Xanthobacteraceae bacterium
ACCTCGACGAGAGCGCGCTGGCGACGCCGTCGCTGGCGCTGGCCGACGCCGCGCGCGAGACGCTGCGCACCGGCGACATCGTCGAAACCATGCTGCGCCGGGTCATGACCGCGATCATGACCAACGACCGCGCGCTGGTCGCGGAAGTCTCGGAGATGGACAACAGCGTCGACCGCCTCGACGAGGCGATCAAGCTCTACGTCACCAAGCTGACGCGCGGCAGCCTCGACGAGCGCGAGGGCCAGCGCGCCATGGAAATCATTTCCTTCGCCATCAATCTCGAACACATCGGCGATATCGTCGACAAGAACCTGTGCGAACTGGCGATCAAGAAGATCAAACACCGCTTCCAGTTCTCGGCCGAGGGCGCCGCCGAATTGCTGGAATTCCACCGGCAGACGATGGAATCGCTGCGCATCGCCTTCGGCGTGTTCATGTCGGGCGACGTTACCGAGGCGCGCAAGCTGTTGGCGGAGAAGGCGGTGCTGCGCAGCGCCGAACTTGAGGCGACCGAGCGCCATCTCGAACGCCTGCGCGAGGGACGGCCGGAGTCGATCGAAACCACCTCGCTGCACCTCGACGTGCTGCGCGACCTGAAGCGAATTCACTCCCACATCTGCTCGGTCGCCTATCCGGTGCTCGACGCGGCCGGCACGCCTGCGGAGGAGGACGACGCGGCGCTCGAGGCGAACGATGTTCTCGCAGGCACCGGGCCGGCGGCCCGCCCGTCTTCGAACTAAGGTCGCGATGTCTGTTTGCCGTTGAGCAGGATGAAATAGAGATTGCGGAAGTAGACGATCAGGCCGAGCCCCTGCCCGGCGATGAAAACCGGATCGCGGCGATACAGCGCATAGATCAACAGCAGCACGCCGCCGCCGATCGAGAAGAACCAGAACGCCAGCGGAATCACGCTCTGCCGCGCGCGCTCGGAGGCGACCCACTGCACCACGAAGCGCATGGTGAAGAACGCCTGCGCGACGAAGCCGAGCACCACCCAGCCGTCGAACTGGATGATGAACACGTCGTGCAGATACGCACCGATGGAATCGAACAGTTCAGTCATGCGCCATGACCTCGGTTGCGACCGGATTGGGCTTCTTGCGGCGGATCAGCCACCACACGCCCATTAGATCCATGATGCCGATCCACAGACGGTCGAAGAAGCCGTAGTTCGACACGCCGGAACGGCGCGGGCGATCGATCACGTCGATATAGGCGATGTCATGACCCTCCCGCCGCACCAGCGCCGGCAGGAAACGATGCAGCCCGTCGAAATACGGCAGCGCCAGAAACACCTCGCGGCGGATCGCCTTGAGGCCGCAGCCGGTATCGCGGGTGCCGTCGCGCAGAATGGCGTTGCGCACGCCGTTGGCGATGCGCGATTGCAGTTTCTTGAAGCCGGTGTCCTTGCGCCCCACCCGCTGGCCGGCCGCGAGCCCGACGCTGTTTCCCCCGTGTTCCAGCGCCAGGATCAGGTCCGGCAGGAAGGCGGGATCGTTCTGGCCGTCGCCGTCGAGGGTCGCGACGATGCCGCCGCGCGCGTGGCGCACGCCGGTGCGCACCGCCGCCGATTGCCCGCGCGATTGCGCATGGCGTATATGTCGCAGATTGCGCCGCTGCCGCATCAAGGCCGCCAGCCGGTCGGCGGTCGGATCGGTCGAGCCGTCGTTGACGTAGATGATCTCATACGACCAGCGCTCCCCCAGCGCGGCGGCGATCTCGGTAACCAGCGGCGCGATGTTCCCGGCCTCGTTGCGCACCGGAACGACGATCGAAACCTCAATCGGGGGCGTATCGGAGGACGGCACGGAACCACTCATCATATCGGGGTTGTGATTATATCGGGTCGATTGCCTCAAGCCGATCGGTCCGCCGCAGGCAGGCCCTTGCAGTCCGCGTTTCGCGGATGGCGCTTCTTATGGCGCAAACCCGCCCCGGGCAACCTTTTTAAGGTTGCGATACGGAGCGTGAACGGACGCCCTATTCCGTGCCTTCGGAGCGGAACACGGCGATCGATACCGGCCGCCCCTGCGAGTAGTTGTAGCCCTCGACCCGCGTGGCGACGTTGTAGCGAAGGCCGATCGCCTCGGCGCGCTGCGCGAAAGCGCGTTCCGAGCGCTGCTCCACCAGCGCGAAGCGGCAGCTTCCCTGCAACAGGAAATCGGCGGCGCGCGCGCCGTCGGTGAGCAATGTCGAGGTCCCGGTCATGAACACCAGGCTCGGCTCGTGATAGCCGGCGGCGGCGGCCTTCGGCCCGACGCACACCACGTTGCGGAGCGCGCGCGCGACCTCGACGCTGGGGAACAGCGGCCGCAGCGCCGGCACGATCACGCCGTACACCGCGATGCCGAGAAACAGCGACGACGCCACCGCGTTGAGCAGCGAGCGCTCGGCGCGGTAGTCGTCGTAGAGCCACCACGCGAACAGCCCGAAGATCACCGACACCGCGACGAACGGCCAGGCCAGGAACACCGGCTGATAGGTGAAGTTGATCGCCGCCACCACCGCGATCACCGAGGTGATGACCGGCACGGCGAACCACCACGCCGCGCCGCGGATCACCCACGAGCGCGACAGGACCCGGCGCTCCAGCGCGATGGCGATCAGGATGGCGATCGCCGGATAGAGCGGCAGCACGTAATGCGGCAGCTTGGTGATGACCAGTTCGAACACGATCCACGACGGGATCAGCCACGCCAGCAGGAACTGCACGCCGGGCTCGCGCCGCGCCCGCCACACCGCCGGCG
>JBASBO010000453.1:0-4348 GCA_049651165.1 Xanthobacteraceae bacterium
CGCCAGCAGGCTGCCGCCGGCGTTCCAGGCCAGCGCGGCGATGGCCTGTTCGGCCTTGCGCCGCACCAGAATCTCCGCGCCGTCCGACAGCCGGATCATCAGCACCGTGCCGTCCGCGTAGCCGGCCGCCATGATGTCCTGTTTCGGATGACAGGCCACGGCGGTCACCCGCGACGGCATCGGCGCGAGGATGCCGGGCTCCTTGCCCATCGGGCCGTCCTTGCTGGCGAACGGCCACAGGATCACCGTATCGGCGCCCGAGGTGGCGAGCGACTTGCCGTCGGCGCTCCACGACAGCGAGCGCACCCGCGCCGGATAGCCGGTCATCCGCATGTGCCGCCCGTCCGCGAGCCGCCAGCCGTGCAGCGCCGACTCGTGCATCGAGGTGACCACGAACTTGTTGTCGGGACTGAACGTCACGGCGAGGTGCGAGCCGGCCCAGTCGTAGACCTCCGGCTGCGCCGTCATGTTGGGAAACCACAGCGTCACGCCGTTGTAGTGCGAGATCGCCAGCCGCAGCCCTTTCGGCGCGAAGGCCAGCCCGCCGACCGTGGACACCACGTCGCGGGACTTCTCCCCGCCCCTGGCGCCGCGCACGAACGCGGTCTTGCCGACGGACCACGCCACCGTGCCATCGCCGTGCAGCGCGACGTTGTCGATCCAGCGCCGCTTGGCGTCGGTCGCGAGCGTCGCGACGGTGGCATCGGCCTTGACCTCGACCAGTTTGCCGTCGTCGCCGCCGGTGACGATGCGCCTGCCGTCCGACGCCGCGCAGAGAATCGCGCCGTCGTGGACCGGCAGCCGCGCCGCCTCGCCGCTGCCGGTGACGAAGGTCAGCGCTTCCTCGTCGCCGACGAACACCGCGGTGTCGCCGAGGAAATGCACGGCCGCAACCGGCGTGCCGACCTCGACCCGCGTCACCCGGTCGGTCACCGAGACGATGGAGCCCGAAGCGTCGGGCGCGTCGAACGCCTTGCTCACGCCGCGACGCACCGCTCGAAACCGTCGCGGATCGTCTGCTCCGGCAATTCGCGGCCGATGAACACCAGCCGGCTCTGGCGCGGCTCGCCGTCCTTCCAGGCGCGCTGGTGATCGCCTTCGAGCATCATGTGGACGCCCTGGAACACGTAGCGGTCGTCGTCGCCGCTGAAGGCGAGGATGCCCTTGGAGCGCAGGATCTTCTGCCCTTCGGTCGCGACCAGTTGCTGCAACCACGGCATGAACTTGTCGGGATCGAGCGGTTTGTCGCTGCGCAGCGACAGCGACTGCATGTCCTCGTCGTGATAGTGCTTCATGCCGTGGCCATGGTCATGGTGGTGGTCGTGGTCATGGCCGTGATGATGATCGTGGCCGTGATGATGGTGCTCGTGGGTGCAGTTCTCGTCGTGGCAATGCTCATGATCGTGGTCATGCTCGTCGGCGGCGAGAAACTCGGGCTCCAGTTCGAGAATGCGGTCGAGATCAAACGCGCCGCGCTCCAGCACGTCGGACAGCGCCACCTGGCAGCGCTGGGTGCGATGCAGCTTGGCGTAGGGATTGATCGCGCGGATGCGGCCCTCGACCTCCGCCAGTTCGGCCGGCGTCACCAGATCGGTCTTGTTGAGCACGATGACATCGGCGAAGGCGATCTGGTTCTTGGCCTCGGGAGCGTCCTTGAGGCGGTCGCTGAGCCACTTGGCGTCGGCCACCGTCACCACGGCGTCGAGCCGCGCATTGTTTTGCACGTCCTCGTCGACGAAGAAGGTCTGCGCCACCGGCGCGGGATCGGCGAGGCCGGTGGTTTCGACGATGATCGCGTCGAACTTGCCCTTGCGCTTCATCAACCCGTCGAGGATGCGCACCAGATCGCCGCGCACGGTGCAGCAGATGCAGCCGTTGTTCATCTCGAATACTTCCTCGTCGGCGCCGATGATGAGGTCGTTGTCGATGCCGATTTCGCCGAACTCGTTGACGATGACGGCGTATTTCTTGCCGTGGTTCTCCGACAGGATGCGGTTCAGCAGCGTGGTCTTGCCGGCGCCGAGATAGCCGGTCAGCACGGTCACGGGGATTTTCGCAGCAGTTGTTTCGGACATGGTCACTCCGGCGGGATGGGACGCGAGCCGGCGCGGCGGGTGGCCCCGCCCTATCGATCCAGCGCGTCCTGCAACGTCTTAATATTGTGCCTGACCATGTCAATGTAAGTGGGCGCCTCGCCCTTTTCATCGGTCAGGCTGTCGGAATACAGCGTGCCGCCGATCCTCGCGCCGGTCTCGGCGGCCACGCGGCGGATCAGGCGCGGATCGCTGATGTTCTCCAGAAACACCGCCGGAATTTTTTCCTTGCGGATCTGCGCGATGATCGCCGCGAGGTCGCGCGCGCTGGGCTCGGCGTCGGTCGAGACACCCTGTGGCGCGATCAGCGTCACGCCATAGGCGGCGGCGAAATAGCCGAACGCCTCGTGGGTGGAAATGACCTTGCGGCGGCTTTGCGGTATCCGCGCCACCATGGCGCGGATGTCGCGGTCGAGGGCGTCGAGCTGCGCGGCGTAGCGCTCGGCATTGGTGCGATAGACCTCGGCCGACGCTGGATCGGCCTCCGCCAGCGCCTTTCGGATATTCTCGACATAGACCTTTGCGTTCGGCACCGATTGCCAGGCGTGCGGATCGACATTGTGGTGACCGCCCGCCTCTTTCAGCGGAACGATGCCGTCGGTCGCAACCACCGTGCGCGCCGTGCCGCCACTGGATTTGACGAGGCGCGGCAGCCAGCCTTCCAGACCGAGCCCGTTGACCACCACGAGTTTCGCCGCCGCAACGGCCTTCGCGTCGGCCGGCGACGGCGTATAGACGTGCGCGTCGCCGCCGGGACCGACCAGCGTCGCGACCGCGACGCGGTCGCCGCCGACGTTGCGGACGAAATCGGCGAGAATGGTGAAGGTCGCGACCACCTCGATGCGAGCATCGGCGCGCGCGGGGAGCGGCGCGAGCAGCGCCGCGAGACAGATGGCAACGAGAAAGCTCGGGTCCACACGCCGCATGTCACGCCTCGAGATGGCGGCCGGGAAACCACTGCCGCAACAGACCGCCGACGCTGCCGAACAGCACCGATCCGAGATAGATGACGGCGGCGACCACGATGATCGCGGGGCCGGACGGCAGCCCGGCGTGATACGACAGCACCAGCCCGGCATAGCCGGACAGCGCCGCGCTTGTCGCCGCGATCACGATCATCGCGGTGATGTCGCGCGCCCAGAACCGCGCGATTCCCGCCGGCAGGATCATCAGGCCGACCGCCAGCAGCGTGCCCAGCGCATGGAAGCCGTTGACGAGATTGATGACGACCAGCGCCATGAACACCATATGCGTCGGCGCGCCGGCGCGGCTGACGGTGCGCAGGAACACCGGATCGACGCATTCGATCACCAGCGGACGATAGATCACCGCCATCACCAGCAGCGTGACGGTGGCGTTGAACGCGATCACCAACAGCGTCGGATCGTCGAGCGCCAGGATGTTGCCGAACAGCACATGCAGCAGATCGATGCCGGTGCCGCGCATCGAGACGATGATGACGCCAAGCGCCAGCGACATCAGATAGAAGGTGGCGAGCGAGGCGTCTTCCTTCAGTTCGGTGGTGCGCGCGACCACGCCGGACAGGATGGCGACGGCGAAACCGGCGATCAGTCCGCCCACCGTCATCGCGAACAGGTTGAGGCCGGAGATCAGGAAGCCGATCGCCGCCCCCGGCAGCACCGCGTGCGCCATGGCGTCGCCCACCAGGCTCATCCGCCGCAGCATCAGGAATACGCCGATCGGCGCGCCGGCCAGCGACAGCGCCAGCACGCCGGCCAGCGCGCGACGCATGAAGGCGAACTCGAGGAACGGCGCGATCAGGGCATCGTAGGCCATGCGTCAGCTCACCACGGGCGCATCAGGCGGCCTGCGCCGGCGTGGCGTCGGCGGCGCAGGCGGAGGCCGCCTCGTCGAAGGCCTCGCACATCCGCCGCGCGGCGACCAGATTGTCCGGCGTCAGCACTTCGCCTGTCGCGCCCCAAGCGACCGCGCCGCGCGCCAGCAACAGCGTTTTCGGGAAATGGGCACGCACCAGTTCCATGTCGTGCAGCGCGGCCAGCACGGTGCGGCCCTCGGCGCGCCATTGCTTCACCAGTTGCAGCAGATCGGCGGAGGTCTTGGCGTCGATGGCGTTGAACGGCTCGTCGAGCACGATCAGCCGCGCATCCTGCAACAGCAGCCGCGCGAACAGCATCCGCTGCATCTGGCCACCCGACAGCGTGCCGATGGCGCGCCGCTCGAATCCGGTGAGGCCGACCGCCGCCAGCGCCGCCTCCACCCGCGCGCGGCCGCGC
>JBASBO010000454.1:0-20962 GCA_049651165.1 Xanthobacteraceae bacterium
TCGATCGAGGACTATGACGTCGAATCCGATACGGCGCGGCCGGGGCCGATCTTCACCGAGCGCGTGATCGCGCCGCCGGCGCCGCCCATCATCACCAGCGCGGTCGATGCTCTGGCCGTTGTGCTCAACGAGCGAGGCCATGTTGATCCCGACCACATCGCGGAACTGCTGCATCGCGATGTCGTGGACGCGATCGCCGAACTCGGCAGCGCCATCTTCCGCGATCCCGCCGATGGTTCCTGGCAGACCGCCGACGCCTATCTCTCCGGCGCTGTTCGGTCGAAGCTCGTGGCGGCCGAAGCCGCGGCCGCGCTCGACCCGGCCTATGAGCGCAATGTCGCGGCGCTGCGTGATGTGCAGCCTACCGATCTCAGGCCGTCGGACATCACCGCGCGGCTCGGGGCGCCCTGGATTCCGGCCGCCGACATCGTCGCCTTCGTGAAGGAGACGATGGGTACGGACATCAAAATCCACCACATGCCGGAGCTGGCGTCGTGGACCGTCGAGGCCCGTCAGCTCGGCTGGATGGCGGCCGGAACGTCGGAATGGGGCACCGAGCGGCGGCACGCCGGACAGCTTCTTTCCGACGCGCTCAATTCGTCCGTGCCGCAGATCTTCGACACGATCAAGGACGGCGACAGCGAGCGCCGCGTCCTCAATGTCGTCGACACCGAGGCGGCGAAGGAGAAGCTCTCGAGGATCAAGTCCGCGTTCCAGAACTGGATCTGGACCGATCCGGATCGCACGGATCGGCTGGCGCGGGTCTATAATGATCGCTTCAACAACATCGTGCCGCGCGCCTTCGACGGCTCGCATCTGAAGCTGCCGGGCGCGTCCGGCGCCTTCGTCCTCTACGATCACCAGAAGCGCGGCATCTGGCGCATCATCGCCGCGGGCGCGACCTATCTCGCCCACGCCGTCGGCGCCGGCAAGACCATGACGATGGCGGCCGCCGTCATGGAGCAGCGCCGGCTCGGCCTGATCGCCAAGGCGATGCTCGTCGTGCCCGGTCATTGCCTGGCGCAGGCGGCGCGTGAGTTTCTCGCGCTCTATCCGAACGCCCGCATCCTCGTCGCCGACGAGACGAACTTCACCAAGGACAAGCGCGCCCGATTCTTGTCGCGGGCCGCGACCGCGACCTGGGACGCGATCATCATCACGCATTCCGCCTTCCGCTTCATCGGCGTGCCGTCAGCCTTCGAGCAGCAGATGATCCAGGACGAGCTGGAGCTCTATGAGACGCTGCTGACCAAGGTCGAGAGCGACGATCGCGTCTCGCGCAAGCGCCTCGAGCGGCTGAAGGAGGGATTGAAGGAGCGCCTGGAATCGCTCGCCACCCGCAAGGACGATCTCCTCACCATCTCGGAAATCGGCGTCGACCAGATCATCGTCGACGAGGCCCAGGAGTTCCGGAAGCTCTCCTTCGCGACCAATATGTCGACGCTGAAGGGCGTCGATCCAAACGGCTCGCAGCGCGCCTGGGACCTCTATGTGAAGTCCCGCTTCATCGAGACGAAGAATCCCGGCCGCGCGCTCGTGCTGGCGTCGGGCACGCCGATCACCAACACGATCGGCGAAATGTACTCGGTGCAGCGCTATCTCGGCTACGCCGCGCTCCTCGAGCGTGGCTTGCACGAGTTCGATGCCTGGGCGTCGATCTTCGGCGACGTGTCGACCGAGCTCGAGCTTCAGCCCTCCGGCAAATACAAGCCGGTCACGCGCTTCGCCACCTTCGTCAATGTCCCCGAGCTGATCGCCATGTTCCGGTCCTTCGCCGACGTGGTGATGGCGGAGGATCTGCGTCGATACGTGAAGATACCGGCCGTCTCGACCGGCAGGCGCCAGATCATCACGGCCAAGCCGACGGCCGCCTTCAAGCGCTACCAGCTCCAGCTCGATGCGCGGATCAAGGCGATTGAGATGCGCGACGGCCCGCCGGAGCCGGGCGACGACATCCTGCTGTCCGTCATCACCGACGGGCGCCATGCCGCGATCGACCTTCGCCTTGTCGATCCGGACAATGACGACGAGCCGGACAACAAGCTGAACCTGATGATCGGCAACGCGCTGCGCATCTGGCGCGAAACCGCGGACAACGCCTATGTGCGTACCGACGGCAAGCCCTTTGAGCTGCCCGGCGCCGCGCAGATGATCTTCTCCGATCTCGGCACGATCAGCGTCGAGAAGTCCCGCGGTTTCTCGGCCTATCGCTGGATCAGAGACCAGCTCATCCACATGGGCGTGCCGGCCTCCGAAATCGCCTTCATGCAGGACTACAAGAAGTCGGAGGCGAAGCAGCGCCTGTTCAGCGATGTGCGCGCCGGCAAGGTCCGCTTCCTGATCGGCTCCTCCGATACGATGGGCACCGGCGTCAATGCGCAGCTCCGGCTGAAGGCGCTGCATCACCTCGACGTGCCCTGGCTCCCGTCGCAGATCGCTCAGCGGGAAGGGCGGATCGAGCGTCAGGGCAATCAGCACGACGTCATCGACATCTTCGCCTATGCGACGGAGGGCTCGCTCGACGCCACGATGTGGCAGAACAACGAGCGCAAGGCCCGCTTCATCGCGGCGGCGCTGTCCGGCGACCCGTCCATTCGCCGCCTCGAGGACCTCGGCGAAGGCCAGGCCAACCAGTTCGCGATGGCGAAGGCGATCGCATCGGGCGACCAGCGCCTCATGCTCAAGGCCGGGCTCGAAGCCGACATCGCGCGGCTGGAACGGCTGCGCGCCGCCCATATCGACGATCAGCATGCGGTTCGCCGCCAGCTCCGCGACGCCGAGCGCGACATCGAGTTCTGCACCCGCCGGATCGTCGAGATCGGCGAGGACATGGAGCGCCTCGCGCCGACGGCGGGCGAGGCCTTCGCGGCGGCAATCGCCGGCAAGCGCTATGTCGAGCGCAAGGAGGCCGGCCGCGCGCTGATGAAGGAAGTCCTCACCCTCGTCCAGCTTCAGCAGGAGGGAGAGAGCATCATCGCTTCGATCGGCGGCTTCGATCTCGAATATTCCGGGGAACGCTTCGGCCGCGACGGCTATCGCTACAGCACCATGCTGCTCCGCACCGGATCGGAATACGAGATCAAGCTGCCGGTCATGGTCACGGTCACGCCGCTCGGCGCGATCTCGCGCCTCGAACATGCGCTCGACGATTTCGAGGGCGAGCGCGACCGCTTCCGCCAATGCCTCGCCGACGCCCGCCGCAGGCTCGCCTCGTATCAGGCGCGCGGCGACGGCGAGTTCGCCTTCGCCGGCGAGCTGGCGGAGAAGCGGCGCCAGTTGGCGGAGGTGGAGGAAGCCCTGGCAAGCGATGTCGAGGGAGGCGGCGAGCAGGCCGCCGCGGCGTGAGGGAAAAAAAGGGGAAAAGCCCGCTCGCAGATCGGCCAGGCCAGCACCGCTTGAGCTCAACCGCCGCCCGCGCGAGCCCGGCCCGTCGTCCTTCGCAGGGCTGTTAGCCCCGCTCGACCGGCCGGGCAGGGCTGCTCGGCCGCAGTTGTGCCGGCCCGACCGCTCCGCGGGCCCGGGGGTGTCTCCGGAAGGAGACGAGAAAGGACCGCGAGGCGCGGTCCGCGAACCCCGAAAAGGAGCATCCCATGTATCTCTTGAAAGTCGATCCGCGCGCGCTGGTGGAGAATCCCGACCATTCGCGCCAGACCAAGTCGACGCCGCAGGCCGACGCGCTGTTGCTGGCCTCGATCAAGGCCGTCGGCATCGTGCAGCCGCCCGTCGTGTCGCAGCAGGCCGATGGGGGCAACGGCTTCCTCATCAACGCCGGCCGGCGTCGCGTGCGCCTCGCCATCGCCGCGGGCCTCGAGGAAATCGACGTGCTCGTCGACGACGCGACGAACGACAACGGCGCCATGCGCTCCTTCGTCGAGAACATCGCGCGTGAGCCGCTGAATCCGGTCGATCAGTGGCGCGCCATCGAGCGCCTCGTCGCGCTCGGCTGGACGGAGGAGGCGATCGGCGTCGCCCTGACGCTGCCGGTGCGGCAGGTCAGGAAGCTCCGTCTGCTCGCGAACGTGCTGCCGGCGATGCTCGACCACATGGCGAAGGGCGACATGCCCGACGAGCGCCAGCTCCGCACGATCGCGTCGGCCTCGCCCGACGAGCAGAAGGAGGTCTGGAAGAAGCACAAGCCGTCCAAGGCCGATCCGCAGGTGTCGTGGTGGAGCGTCGCACAGGCGCTGACCAAGGCCCGCATGTACGCACGTCATGCGAGCTTCGGCGACGACCTCGCCCAGGCCTACGGCATCCAGTGGGTCGAGGACCTGTTCGCGCCGGCGGACGAGGACAGCCGCTACACCACCGACGTCGAGGCCTTCCTCGGCGCGCAGCAGGAGTGGATGACCGCGAACCTGCCGAAGAAGGGCATCATCGCCGAGGCGACGAACTATGGCGAGGTCAAGCTGCCGCCGAAGGCGGAGCGGGTCTATGGCAAGCCGACGAAGTCGGATTGCACGGCCATGTATCTCGACCGCGACGGCCGGGTACAGACCGTGCATTACCGCATGCCCGCGGCGAAGAAGCCGAAGGGCAAGGGCGCGTCCGCCGGCAATGATGCGGCGGATGAGACTGGCGCGATCTCGAAGCCGCGTCCGGACGTGACGCGCAAGGGCGTCGAGATGATCGGCGACTTCCGCACCGACGCGCTGCACGAGGCGCTCGCCCGCGCGCCGATCGAGGACGACGCACTGATGGCGCTGCTGATCCTCGCCTTCGCCGGCCAGAACGTCTCCGTCGCGTCGGCCGGCGGCGGGACCTACTACGGCAATCGTCGGATCGCGCGCCATGCCGTGAATCTGTTCGATCAGGACGGCCAGCTCGTGCTCGACAACGACACGCTCCGCATGGCTGCGCGGTCGGTCCTCGCCGACGTGCTGTCGTGCCGGGAGAACCGCACCGACAGCGGCATCGTCGCGCGCGTCGCCGGCGATGTCGTCGGCGCCGACAACTTCCTGCCGAATATGGGCAACGACGACTTCCTGTCGTGCCTGTCGCGCGGCGCGCTCGAGGGTTCGTGCAAGGACACGCCGGTTCTTCCGCGCCAGAAGGTGAAGGACACGCGCGCCGCCCTGGTCGAGCACTTCAAGGAAGGCCGCTTCGTCCATCCCGCTGCGTTGTTCGCACCGGACAAGACCGCGCTTCAGAGCTGGCTCGCGTCGAACGCCGTCGCCGAAGACGACGAGTCCGACGAGCTCGTCGAAGACGGCGAGGACAACGACGAAGGCGCGGACGACGAGGCCTTCCGCGAAGCCGCGGAATAGCGCCGGCCTTCTCATCTTCCGAACGATAGCCGCCGCCGGTCCATGCCGGCGGCGGCTTCATTTCCACCATCCGCACAGGAGGACGTCATGTCCGCACAATTGATCTACGAGTTCGCGTTGCTCGGCTCGATCGTTCGCTTCTCCGACGGCGCGCCGCGCCCGCCGGACCGCCATCGCCGCAAGCTCTCCGCCTGGGAGAACAGTAACAGCGGCGGCCGCCTCGTTCGCAAGCAGGCCGAGCGCCGCGTCGGCAACACCGTCATCGGTGCGAGCATCACCTTGCACGCCGGCGACTATGGCAGTCGCGGCGTCGTGGTGTTGCGCGTCCACCGGACATTCTCGGTCGACAGCAGCCTGAAGTTCGTCGTGACCGAACGACCCACGGTCGGTTCGGTCCAGGTGCTCGACGGACTGGGCGACGACGCGGAGCTGGTCTATCTCGCCAGCCATCGCGCCGACGCCGAGGAATGGCTCACGCGGCACGGCTATCCCAACGCCGTCCTGCGCGAGATTTCGGCCGATGAGGCCGCGGCCGCCCTCGTGGAAGGGAGGGCCGCCGCATGAGCGCGCCCGCTCCTTCCACCACCATGATCGCGGAATCTGCTACCGCGTTTCCGCAGATCGAGTTCGGCTGCACGGCAGACGGCATCTTCGTCGCCCGCGTCGCCGACACCGCGTTCGCCATGTTGCCGGCGCGCGACGGCCGCCAGTATCTCGCCACTGGCTGGCGCATCGGCCGGCCGATGGCCGAGTGGAAGCGATCCGACTTCTACGGCCATGCCGGCGAACTCGCCGACGAGGCGGCGTTCCGCGCCAAGGTCGCGGAGAACGCGGGGTATCAGCGCGAGAAGTGCGCGCTCGGCCGCCGCGAGATCGGCTCGACGGCGAATACGCCGTGGGGGCCGTCGCAGGGCGCGACGGTCTATGCCGAGGGCGTCGTCTGCCATTCGACCGCAGGTCATGGCGGCTTCCACCTCTCTGCCGACCGCAATCGCAAGGTCCACGCCATGCTGCGCTCGCGCGGCGGCTGGTACGAGGAAGATGCAGGCTGGGCGATCGTCGCCCTGACCTTTCCGCATCTCTTCACCAGCTTTGAGCGGCGCTGCGCCGAGCGCACGATCAAGGATAGCTGGCCCGACGCCTGGGAGGCGATCTTCGGGACGATCCTTCAGCCCGGCGAGTCCCGCGAGAAGGATCGGCGCGCTTTCGAGCGGCAGCATGCCGACGACTGGATCGTCGTGTCGGCGATCACCTCCGATCAGGAGAAAGGCTTCGTGGAGGTCGTGGCGACGCCCGGCGGCTTGCGCGGCGAAGGAACGGAGGAACGGCGTTTCCTCGTGCCGTCCGACGAATACAGCGTCGGCCGCTTCGGCTTCGTCGTCGATCCCGACCGACATCGCGTCTATTCCGGGCCATCGAGCTTCATCGGCTGGCAGGGGAGGCCACGATGAGGCCATCGCCCGAACGCATCGCGCAGCTCTCGCGCATGGAGGAAGCGCGGCGCCAGACGCAGCGACAGCTCGACATGATCGACCGGCAGATCATCCGGCGCATGACGGCGCTGATCCCGCAGCTTGGACGCAAGCAGTCCGGTTATCGACGCGGCAAAGCGCCTGATCCCAGCGCGTTTCTTGAGCGTTATCGTTCGAACCTCGCCGCAATCACGGCCGAGCGGCAGGCGGAGATCGACGCGCTGGCGCGCAAGCTCGCCCGGCAAGATGCCGCGATCGGGGCGCTACGGGCCCGATCCGCTTGTGACGGCGCGGACCGCACCGGCGCATGTCGCTGTCCGGCCAATCGTCGACCGGGAAAACGGCACGGCGCCGCCGCGTAGCGGCGCCGAGACGGGCCGCGCCAGAACGTGCGGCGTCGTGAAGCGCGTGTCTCCAACCTGCTGCGGAATCCGCGGTAGACCACGCTGAATCCTTTCGGCATCGCCAACCCGGCCCGCACCCTGTCGGTCCTCCCCTCGGGTTTGCTGCGGTCTGCGCCCCCGGCGGTCCGCTTCAAGACCAAGCCGCAAGCGGCCGAAACCCGCCGATCTCGGCAGGGCCCGGCCGCGGCCTGCGCAGGGCTTTGGCCCCGCTTGTCCGCAACCGGACCCCGCTCGCCTGGCGGCCCTCGGGTCTTGAACCGGCCCTCAATCCGGCGGCGCCGGGCGACCGCACCCGAAGGGAGGTCCGGCAGGGGCCGGATCGAACCCGACGGCGAAACCAGGAAAGGACTTCACCATGACCAAGACCGCTCGCGCATCCCGCACCGGCGCACGCGTTGTCCCGCTTCGCCGCGGCACGACAGCCGAGATGGTCCGGCTCGTCTGCCCGGACACGGCACAGGCCACCCGCATCGCCGAGAGCTTCGGGCTCGTCATCCTCGACAGCGACGGCATCCGCGACCTGCACCAGCGACTCATCACCGAGACCGCGGACGCGCTCGGCGAGGGCCTCAGCGAACGCGCCATGCAGATCCACCTGCAGCGCATCGTCGGCTCCTATGTCGCCTCCGCCCACGGGGCCGGGCAGTTCTACAGCCGCGCCGTCACCGAGGCGCGCGAGGCCAATGCGAGACTGGCCAATGACGCACGCGACGAAGACCGCGACGGTCCCGTCGGCTTCGAGTCGGCGGCGCAGCGCAAGCGCGAATTCGCTGCCGAGGTCGGCATCCAGGCGCACGCATTGCGCATGGCGGCAGAGGGCGCGGTCGCAGCCTACGAGCACGTCGTCGGCGAGAGCTGGAAGCCTTTCGAGCGCCAGGCCGATCAGTCCGGCGAGACCGTCAGCCGCAAGGCGGCCGCGACGCAGATGGCGGCGTTCGAGTGACGCCGCCGGCGGGGCTTCGGCCCCGCCTTCCCATTCTCGCATCAACACACGGCGGCCGGTCCCAAAGGACCGGCCTTTTTCATGTCGCGCCGCAGGCGCGTTGAAGAAGGGAGGGAGAAGGGAATCCAGTATCGGCCATCGCGGCCGATCGCGGCTTTCGGTCCATGCTCCTGTCCGCCCGGCAGCGCAACGGCTTCGCCGTCCTCCACTCACGTTCCGGTCCGGCGCGTCGCCGGCCATCTCGCCCATAAGCCTTCACCGGATGCGCGGCCGCGCGGCCCTCCGCAACGGACCGCCGTGACGGCCGCGATGAGCGCGGCCTCCAACGGAGGTTCGGATCATGACAGGTAAGCAAACGAAGTCCCGCGTCGACATCTATGCGCGGATCACCGATCGCATCGTCGCGGCGCTTGAGCAGGGCGTGCGCCCCTGGGTGCAGCCGTGGAATGCCAACACGGCTGGTCGCATCACGCGGCCGCTGCGCCACAACGGCATGCCCTATCAGGGCATCAATATCGTGCTGCTATGGTCAGAGGCCGTCGCGCGCGGCTTCGCCTCGCCGATCTGGATGACATTCAAGCAGGCCGCGGAATTGGACGGCAACGTCCGTAAGGGTGAGACGGGCACGACCGTCGTCTATGCCAACCGCGTCACCAGAACCGAGACGGACGAGCACGGCGACGAAGTGGAGCGCGCCATTCCGTTCCTGCGCTCCTACGTCGTGTTCTGTGTCGACCAGATCGAGAACCTGCCCGATCATTTCTACGCCCGGCAGGTCGCGCCCGTCGCGCCGGCGCAGCGTATCGCGCATGCCGACGCCTTCTTCGCCAACACCGGCGCGACGATCCGGCACGGCGGCGACAAGGCCTTCTTCGCGCCGTCGCTCGATCTCATCCAGATGCCGCCCTTCGAGTCATTCCGCGATCCGGAGAGCTACTACGCCACGCTGGCGCATGAGACAGTGCATTGGGCCGGCGCAAAGCATCGCCTCAATCGTGACCTGTCGCGCTATCATAGTGACCGGAGTGAACGCGCGCGCGAAGAACTCGTTGCCGATCTCGGCGCATGTTTCCTTAGCGCCGACCTCGGCATCGTGCCCGAGTTCGAACCACGCGCCGATCATGCGAGTTACCTCGCATCTTGGTTGACCCTTCTCGCCAACGACAAGCGTTTCATCTTCTCGGCCGCCGCGCACGCGCAGCGCGCCTGCGCTTATCTGCATGGCCTTCAGCCGCAATCGGACGACGTGGTGGAGGCGGCGTGATGCTTTCCGCTCCATTTGTAACGGGGGAGGGCGAGCCCTCCCCGATCCGCTTGCGCGTGCTCAGTCTCGGCGCCGGCGTGCAATCGACGACGCTCGCCCTTCTGGCTGCGCATGAAGATATCGGGCCGATGCCCGATTGCGCGATCTTCGCCGACACGGGCTGGGAGCCCAAGGCCGTGTATGAACACCTCGCCTGGCTGATGTCGCCGAACGTGCTGCCATTCCCGATCCACATCGTCTCGGCCGGGAACATCCGCGACAACCTGATCGCGGCTGGCGGCGGACGACGCTGGGCGTCGATCCCCGCCTTCACCCGCACCATCGATTCGCATGGCCACGCTACGATCGGCATGATCCGGCGGCCTGGGCGGATGCGGTCGAGATCGGCCGCGCCATCCGCGCCGGCCTCCGCGGCATCCGCGGGGAGGTCTATCTGCACCGCTCGGCCGTCCCGCTCGACGAGACGGACCTGTCGACCGACGCGGATCGCGGCCAGTTCGACCTGTGGCCGAATGAATGCGAGGGCATGTGCGGTCTCTGACGGGGCTGGAAATCGTCATTCATTTGCATTACATTGCTTCTTCATGGAGGCGATTATGGCCGCGAACGCGCTTGTTCAGACCCGAATCGACGCCGACGTGCGGGACCGCGCGTCCGCTGTTCTCGAGGGCATGGGGCTGACGGTGTCGGATGCCGTACGCATCCTGCTCACGCGGACCGCCAATGAAGGCGCCCTGCCGCTCGAGCTCGTCACCAACAGCGAGGCGCATGACGCCTGGTTCCGGGCGAAGGTGCAGGAGGCGCTGCAGGACGCCCGGCCCGACATCCCTGACGATCAGGCCGAGGCGCATTTCGCCGGCCGGCGTTCGGCGGCGCGGCGCAAGGCCGACGCCAGATCGTGAAGCTCGTCTGGTCCGCCTTCGCACCCGCTGATCGCGACGGCATCTTCTCCCATATCGAGGCTGAGAACCCACGCGCAGCGATCGCTGTCGACGAAAGGATCGCCGCGGCGGCGCGCCTGCTTCTCGACTTTCCGGAAAGCGGCCGTCCCGGCCGCGTGGCAGGCACGCGCGAGCTCGTCGTTATAGGCACGCCCTATATCGCAGCTTATGTCGTAATGCCTGACACGGTCCGGATTCTCCGCGTCCTGCACGGCGCCCAAAGGTGGCCCGACGAGCTGCCGGAAGGCTGAGGTTGCAGCGTTCGCCGCGCGTTCAAGACCTTGCACATCGCCTCTGGTCGTTCGCCGAAGGCCCCGCCGCACGGCGGGCAATCCCGCGAAGCGGCATCGCGCAGGAAGGACGGGCCCAGACCGGGAGAAAGCCTCGCTTCCCGCCCATCGACGTCGAGGGGACGGGCAGATCGCCGGCGATGAGCCGAGAAGCCCGACCCTCGGCTGCGGACTTTCCCCCCGGGTGAACATCGGCCGCGCTCGACGGTGCGGCGTCGGTGGCGATGCCGGTGCGGAGAGGCGGGGACGACCTTGCTGGTCTCAGTCGGGTCTTCCTAGATGGCAGCCGCGCTGTTGCTCTGCCGTGTCGCGTGCCGGTAGCTCAACGTGTCCTCATCGTTCGGCCTGTTCGCGTCCACTGCGTCCTCGATTTGGCATGTCTGACCGAAGGCCGTCGTCGCTGCGCTCCGCCTCGATCTCTCATGACCGCAACGGCCGTTCTCAGCTTTCTTCCCCTGGTCGCTGCGCGCCCATTCCTCGCGAGTCAAGAAAGCCTCGCCCTGGCCGCCCTCCACTGCGTTTCGGCCCTTCGGGTGCGGCCCGATCGCCTCCGGTCTGTCGACAGCCATCGAGGTCGCGATGGTCGCGGCCCGAGAAACGAAAGAGGATCACGAACATGGCTACCATCGGCACCTTCACGGTCAACGGCAACGGCTTCGTCGGCACCATCAAGACCCTCGCCCTCGGCACCATCAAGACGAAGATCGTCCCGGCCGAGCGCACCTCGGAGAAGGCCCCTGACTACCGGGTCTTCGCGGGCGCCATCGAGTTCGGCGCCGGATGGAAGAAGAGGTCCGAGCAGGGTCGGGACTACGTCTCGCTCAAGTTCGACGACCCGAGCTTCCCGAACCCCATCTACGCGACGATGGTCGAGGTGGAAGGCGAAGAAGAGCGCCCGGTCATCTGGTCCCGCCCCAACCGCGACTGAGCAAGTCGCGCAAGGAGGCCCCGCCTGGCGGCGGGGCCTTCGGCGTCCGGAAAAGGAGGACTGTCATGTGTAAGGTCTTGAACGCGCGGCGGGCGGGCCGCCACAGCACGGCGACGTAGGTCTATATCGGCCGACCGAGCAAATGGGGCAATCCGTTTGTCATCGGCCGCGACGGCTCACGCGCCGAGGTCATCGCGAAATATCGCGCGTGGATCGTGGCGCAGCCTGAGCTGATGGGCGCGCTCGACGAGTTGCGCGGCCGCGATCTCGTCTGCTGGTGCGCGCCGCTCGCGTGCCACGGCGACGTGCTGCGCGAACTGGCAAACAAACGCTGACGCGTTGGCGCGCGCTCAGCGCTCGACATAACCGCGACGGCGCTTGCTGCGCTCGAGCCGCGCCAATGCGCCGTCTGCCTCCGCGGGCGCGTCAAACGTCTCGATCATGGATTGGCCGCTTGCGCCGATCCTCCCCCAATGCCGCACAACGGATGCGCCGCCAAACAAGGTCGGTTGGATCGACAGCGTGTAGAACCGCCGCATGTTTAGAGCGGCGTTGATACGGCGAAGATGAAGCGGCGCTCGGTCCCAATTCGACATATTGAGATTCTCGCTCCGCACGGAATCGCCGTCCAATTGGTTTTTCGAATCGAATGAGCGTGTCCGATTTGTCCTGCTGATTGTTCCTCCGATGAGGAGTGTTCGCGCGCGGAAATCGCTGACGACTTCCTTGCTGATGTTGGTCTCGCTCGTCGCTGGTCAGTGAAGGGAGTTGGGCGAGCCGCCTGCGGCGGACGGCTCTATTCGCTGGCGCTCACGGAGCCCGCTGCGCGGTCTCCGCCCTTCGGGTGACGATCCTCTCGCAAGACGCGATCGACCGGATCGACCGGCCGCTCGCGTCGCGAAGGGTTCCCCCTCGTGGCGCAGCGCCGGACCCACATCGGACGCCGCCCGATCCTGGCGGTGATGTGCGAGGTGGAGCGATTAGAAGAAGACCCGATCGAAGATCCGGTGAGCAATCCGCTGTGGGGGCCTGACACAGATTGATCTCCAGAGCAGAGGCGGCTCGCGCCGCCTCTGCTCTTTGCCATGCCGGAAGCTCCGCCGACCGGATCGACCGGCCGGCGGAGCTGGCGGGATCGGAAGCTCCCGCCTTCGGGCAAGGCGCGCGTGTGTTCCCGGCGGGCGATCTTGAATGTGAGGCCGCGCAGATGGCGTGCGGCGGCTTCGATTTTGCACTCCCTCGTCGGCTCGATTCTCGGCGTGACGATCAGAGGGGTTTGGGCGAGCCGCCTGCGGCGGACGGCTCTATTCGCTGGCGCTCACGGAGCCCGCTGCGCGGTCTCCGCCCTTCGGGTGACGATCCTCTCGCAAGACGCGATCGACCGGATCGGCCGGCGCCCTTCGCCGCGAGCCACAACTATGATGGCGACGCTTCGTTGTAGTTGGCGCTAATAAAGGCGCTCGCCTCCTCCGAGGAGGGGAACGTCGCGAGCTGCTGCGGCTCTTCGTCCGGACGCTGTGACATCCGCACCACCATGACCTGACCTGCGTCGAGAGAGAGGACGGGGCGCGCGCGGAGGCGCACCCATTCGGCTTGCTTGGCTTCGGCGAGCGCGCACGCCGCCTCGTAGCTTTCGGCAATGCCGAAATGCGTCGACCTGTCCCAAGCGCCGCCATTCAGGCACCGGACCTCGATGCGGCCATCCGGCAAAGTAATGCCGAAGGGATGGTCCCACCAGGCATCGAGCTGCGCCTTGCTGCGCGACTCGTTCGGAGTTGCATCGAAGGCCTTCGGCAACACGGGGTCGAGCGGAATCTGGTTCGGCATGGGCACCCTCTGATCCGACCGAGAATGCCATAGGACGGGCCGGATTGGGATAGCGAAACGTCGGCGATCAGATCGGGAAGGTCGCCCTGTCGCCAATCGCTTGGGTGCGCGGCGCCACGGTCAACGCGGATCGCAATGCGCCCTTCACGGGCACCAGCTTCTTCGCGGTCCGTCCCAGTGACGGGCGAGCCCTTCCGCCACGAGTACGTCGCCCAGCGAGCGACCGCCGCGCGAGACCGTGCGCAGCTTTCGCCCATACGGATCCCGATCGCGAGCGCCCATGGCGAGCGTGAACGGACCTGCGCTGAGCAATGCCCGCAGCCGCTGCTTCGCCGCCTCACCCAGTTCGGCCTCGCGCGCGCAACGCGCGGGGCTCAGCTCCGGTGCGTCGATGTCGGCGATCCGGATTTTTGTGCCGCGGAACCAGAACGTGTCACCGTCGACAATGCAATCGGTTCGGCACCCGACGCCGCAGATCGAGAATGTGATGGCCACCGTCTGGTCGGATGTCGCCGCCGCGCGCGGCGACGATGCTCCCGAGGGGTCGCCATCCCGATCATAGAAAGCCCACGCCGCGATTGCGGCGACCATCAGCGCCGCGATCGCCAGCCGTCCGCCGATCCTCACTTGAGTCGTTCCTCATATCCGATCATGTCCCAAGCACCCCGCCCATCGAGTCGCCTGCCGCGCGATTATGTCGATCGTCGCCCGCCCGCGGGCGCAAACCTGTTGCTGGCGACGCACGCCGTCATGTCATTGCGCCGGAAATAGATCGCGCGCCCGCAGCGCAACGGCGGGTTGCCCGACGTGAAGACGATCTGCTCGTCGGCGCGCATCTGGGTGATCTCATGCGGCAGGATCAGCGGCCGCCGGGACAATTGCCGCGAGCGCGTCCGCGACGATCCCGTCGCCTGCGAGCTGCGGCTGATCTGGCTGACCTCGACCGTCGTGTCGCCGCAGCGGCGTGAGATGTATTCGGCGGTCTCTGGATCGTTGATCGCGCTGAAGGACATCCAGGACGCAGACTCGAACCATTTCGATGCCGCGTCGCGTCCGCCATAGGCCTCGCGCATCTGGCCGATCGACTGGAACAGCATCAGCAGCGTGATGCCGTATTTCCTTCCCGCGTCGCGCGCCGTCTCGAGCACACGCAGGAAGCCAAGGCGGGCGACCTCGTCGAGCAGGAACAGCGTGCGGCCGGAGATGTCGCCGGCGCGATTGTAAATCGCGTTCATCATCGCCCCGATGATGAGCCGAGCGAGACCCGGATGGTTCTCGAGCGTCTTGAGGTCAAGATTGATGAACACGTCCGCCGTGCCGGCGGCGAGCTCGTCAGTCGCGAAGCTGCTTCCCGAGACCAGCGCCGCGTAGTTCTGATAGGATAGCCAATGCGTCTCCTTGACCGCATTGGCGTAGACGCCGCTAAACGTCTCCGGTGTCATGGCGATGAAGGGGGCGACGTTCTCTTTCACGAATTCCGAACCGGAATTGTCGTAGATGGCCTGCAGGCGCGCGCGCAGCTTCGGCTCCGGCTCGGAGAGATTGGTGCGGACCTGGCGCAGGTGCTGGTCATTCTTTTCCGTATGACCGGAGAGGCACACATCGGCAATCAGCGCGATGAGCAGTTGCAGCGCCGACGCACGGAAGAAATCGTCACGCACCGAATTCGTGCGCGGCGTGTCGGTCGTGATCCACGATGCGACCGAAGCGATGCCCTCCTCCTTGGACGAACCGTGCTCGCCGATCCAATCGAGTGCATTGAAGCCGGTCTCCGGCGACTTCGGATCGAGCACGAACACCGTCCGGCCGGCGCGCTTGCGATGGTCGATCACCATCGGCGCGACCTCGTTGGACGGATCGAGTGCGACCAGGCCGCCACCCCATTTGAGCGCGGTCGGGATCGTCACAGACGTGGTCTTGTAGCCGCCCGACCCGGCGAACACGATGCCGTGGGTCGAACCCCAGGACGCATCGAAGCACAGCAGCGGCGCCCGCCCGCCCGCGCCCCAGCTCTCGGGTTCGCTGGCGCGGAACGCGCGGTCGCCGACGGAATCCTTGTCGACGCGGTAGCGCTCACCAATGACGATGCCACCGCCTTCTGGAAACAGCCGCGCCGCCTCGCCGACGCTCATCCATTGCGCGTCGCCGTGGATCGCGCGTTGGCCGGACACCCGCCGCGGTACGGTCGCCGCGAAGGCGGCATTGCCCGCCAGCACCACGCGCAGCGCGAACAATCCGCAGCCGATCGCGGCGAGCGATCCCGTCAATGTGGCCGGATCGGTATAGGCCAGAACCGACCCGTCGCGGACGCGATTTGCCATGCCGAGCAGGCGGGTTCCTTCTGACCATGCGGCGAAGCCGACCACGGCCGTCGCGCCGGCGAGGACGCCCCAGCCGGCGGATCGCACCGCGAGCGCGCCGGCGCAGGCGAACAGGGTGATGATCCCGATCGCGGCCGCGCCGAGATAGGGCAGGGCGATGCCAGTCCGCCCGAGCAGCAGCGCCGCCTGCGGCGTCTTGCCGAGGCTCGCGAACCATTGCTCATGACCGCGCAGCGCGATCAACGCGCCGATCATCAACGCAGCCGGCACGACCATCAGACCGAGCTTATTCGCGTTCATCGGCGAATGCCTTCGTACCGATCGTCGCGAGCCGCTCGCGCTCGGCTTCGCTCGTGCGCGCCCGCTCTGCCGCGTCGATCAGCATCCCGAGCAAAAGCGCGCGCTTCTCGTAGCGCAGGCCAGCCTTCACGATCAGGCCGCCGAGCTGAATCTTCTCCCGCGTGTCTTTCTTCCTGTCGTCGCTGCGGCGTGCCCGGTCCATGCGCTCAAGCCTCAGAAGACGAGCCCGAACCCGCGCCAGACGGCTCGGCCGCAGCCGGACCGCGGCCGGATTTCGATCCGGCGCCAGCCTTTCGAAATCGCGCCTTCACCTCCTCGAATGCGGTAAGCAATTCTCCCTCATCGATCTCCAAGTCTCCAAGCCCCGCCTTCAGCGCGATCCGGCCGATACGCTCGGCCTCGCGGGTCTCGGCCGCTTTGAGCTGATCTTGCAGACGGGCGATTTCCTCGCGAATCTGTCGGGACGGTTTTTTCATTCCGGTTGGTCATCCTCTTGCTGGCGCGCGAAACGCGCGAAGGAGAATTGACCGGGGATGCGCGAAGCGCACCCCGTCGAAAACGACAGGTCGGCGAAGCCGACACTTTGAGGGATCATCCCGCCGATCCGAAGGGTCGGCCCCAAGGGCGCAGTAATACGTCGCGGACGCGACGTGCTGCGCCGGCCCCGGCGGGGCCGGGCCCTCCGGACGACGATGCTCGATGCTTCATCCGGAGACGCGGTCACCGTGGCGATCACGCATTTTACGCCCCAGCTCATCAGCCGCGCCGATGGCCGCAGCGTCGTGCTGTCGGCCGCGTACCGCCATTGCGCAAAGATGACCTTCGAGGCCGAGGGTCGCATCGTCGACTACACAGCCAAGCGCGGCATGGTGAATGAGGAATTTCTGTTGCCGCTGGACGCGCCGGAATGGGCACGGGCGATGGTTGCGGACCGCTCCGTCGCTGGTGCATCCGAGGCGTTCTGGAACAAGGTCGAGGCCTTCGAGAAACGGTCGGATGCGCAGCTTGCCAAGGAGTACATCATCGCGTTGCCGATCGAGCTGACGACCGCGCAGAATATCGCGCTCATGCGCCAGTTCGTAGCCGAGCACGTCCTGCCGGCGGGAATGGTTGCGGACTGGGTGTATCACGATGATCCCGGCAATCCGCACGCGCATCTGATGACGAGCCTGCGGCCGCTCACCGAGGACGGATTCGGGCCTAAGCGTGTGGCCGTTCTGGGCGCTGACGGCACGCCACTACGCAATCGCGCGGGAAAGATCGTCTACACGCTCTGGGCCGGCGACAAGAATGCGTTTCTGGTGGTTCGCCAGGGCTGGATCGATTTGCAGAACCATCATCTCGCGCTCGCCGGGCTCGACGTGCGCGTGGATGGCCGCTCCTACGCTGAGCGTGGCATCGACATCGTGCCGACGACCCACGTCGGCGTCGCAGCAACGGCGATCGAGCGAAAGGCGAGGCGGCAAGGACGCGGATCAAACCTCGATCGCCTAAGGCTGTTCGAGGAGCAGCAAAAGGTGTCGGCTACGCGGATCATGCGACGCCCGGAGATCGTTCTCGACATCGTATCGCGTGAGAAGAGCGTGTTCGATGAGCGCGACGTCGCCAAGGTGCTGCATCGCTATGTCGACGATCCCGCCGTGTTCAGAATGCTCCTGGCGCGCATTTTGCGTAGCGCTGATGCGGTTCGCCTCGAGAAAGAAAGCATCGACTTTGCGACGGGCGCCAGAATGCCGGCGCGCTATACGACGCGCGAGTTGATCCGTATCGAATCCGAAATGGCTAGGCGCGCGATCGGGCTCGCCCGCGCGGACTCGTTCGGCGTGCGTGATCAGATTCGCAACACGGTTCTCGATCATCACACCATGCTCTCGGCTGAGCAGCGATCGGCCATCGAGCATGTGACCGCGGCGGGGCGCGCCGCAGCCGTGGTCGGACGCGCGGGCGCCGGCAAAACCACCATGATGCGCGCCGCACGTGAGGTGTGGGAGGCGGCGGGCTATCGCGTTGTCGGCGGCACATTGGCGGGCAAGGCGGCCGAAGGCTTGGAGAAGGAGGCGGGGATCGCATCGCGCACTTTGGCGTCCTGGGAACTCGCCTGGAGCAAGGGCCGATCAATCCTCGACAGCCGCACGGTCTTCGTCCTCGATGAGGCCGGCATGGTCGACTCGCGCCAGATGGCAACCTTCGTTGAGGCGGTGTCGCGTGCCGGCGCCAAGCTGGTCCTGGTCGGCGACGCCGAGCAGCTTCAGCCGATCGAAGCGGGTGCCGCCTTCCGCGCGCTGGTTGAGCGTGTCGGCTATGCCGAGCTCGAAACGATTTACCGCCAGAACACGCAATGGATGCGCGACGCCTCGCTCGATCTCGCGCGCGGCCGTGTCGGCAAAGCACTGGCGGCCTATCGTCATCACGGGCACGTCATGGGGGCCGAGTTGAAGGTGCAGGCCGTGACGGCGCTGATCGATGATTGGAGCCGCGACTACGATCCGACAAAGTCGACCTTGATCCTCGCGCATCTGCGCCGCGACGTGCGCGCGCTTAATGACCTGGCCCGCGCCAGGCTGGTGTCGCGCGGCCTCGTCGGCGCGGGTCACGCGTTCCGCACCGAAGACGGAGAGCGCCAATTTGCGGCAGGCGACCAGATCGTGTTCCTGCGCAACGAGGGTTCCCTCGCGGTGAAGAACGGGATGATCGGCCGCGTGATCGAGGCGGAGCTGGGCCGGTTCACGGCAGAAGTGGGCGAGGGCAGTCACCGCCGCCGCGTCGAGGTCGACCAGCGCTTCTACCGGAACGTCGACCACGGCTACGCCACCACGATCCACAAGGCGCAAGGTGCGACCGTCGATCGCGTGAAGGTGCTGGCGAGCCTGTCGCTTGACCGGCATCTGACCTACGTGGCGCTGACCCGCCATCGTGCGGACGTCGCGCTTTATTACGGACGCCGCTCGTTCGGTAAAGCCGGCGGCTTGGTCCCCATTCTGTCTCAGCGCAATGCCAAGGAGACCACGCTCGATTACGAGCGCGGTGGCCTCTACCGCGAAGCCCTTCGCTTCGCCGCCAACCGCGGCCTCCACGTCATGCGCGTCGCCCGGACCCTCGTGTCCGACCACCTGCGCTGGGCGCGACGGCAGAAGCAGCGGTTCGATGATCTCGCCACGCGCCTGCGCTCCGTCGGCGCCCGTCTCGGGCTTTTCGACCGTCGCGATATCCCGCCCACCAGCCGGAAGACGGAGACCGCGCCCATGCTGCCCGGCGTCACCACCTGGCCGAAATCCGTCGCCGAGGCGGTCGAGGACAAGATCCTCGCCGATCCGGCTTGCAGGAAGCAGTGGCAGGAAGTGTCCAGCCGCTTCGCGCTCGTGTTCGCGAACCCGGAGGCCACCTTTAAGGCCATGAACTTCGAAGCCGTGCTGCACGATTCCACAGCACGCAGGGCGACGCTCGAGCGGCTCACGAAGGCGCCGGCCACCTTCGGCGATCTGCGCGGTGACAAAGGCATGTTGGCGGGCAAGGCGGCCGCCAAGGAGCGGCGCGAGGCTGAGGCCAATGTCGCCGCGCTCGGCCGCGAGATCGAGCGTTTTGCACGGCTACGCGCGGAGGCTATGCGCAAGCACGAAACCGAGGAGCGTGCGATGCGCCTGCGTGTCACCGTTGACGTGCCGGCGCTCTCGCCAGCCGCGACGCTGGTGCTGGAACGGGTTCGCGACGCCATCGACCGCAACGATCTACCGAACGCGCTCGCCTTCGCGCTCTCCAACAAGATGGTCGCTGCAGAGATCGAAGGCTTCAACAAGGCCGTGGCAGAGCGCTTCGAGGAGGGCGCGTTCCTGTCTAATCGCGCGAAGGAGCCGAAGGGCGCAGCCTTCGATGCCGCGGCCGCAGGCCTGCGGGAGAACGAACGACCCGCGCTCGCCGCCGCATGGCCCATGCTGCGGGCGGCGCAGCAGCTTGCCGCGCAGCAGAAACAGGCGGCAGAGACAGCCACAAAAGTCGAAAGCCAGCGCCAGGCCGAGCGCCAAGTCCAGCGGCAAACCCAGAGCCGTGGGATAACCATGAAATGAGATCGCGGGCCGTCCTCTCGGTGTTGGGATTTGGCGTGGCCGCGCTCGCCGCGATCGCAGGCCTCGGCTGGGTCGGTGGCTTCCGCTTGAACGCGACTCCCAGCTATCCGCTCGGCCTATGGCGCATTGAGCGGCCCGTGGCGCTGATCAAGGTCGGCGACCTCGTCTTTATTTGTATGCCGCCTGGCGCCGGACTGACGCTCGGGCTCTCTCGCCGCTACCTGCGCCCTGGCCTTTGTCGGGGCGGCGCCGGTCCGCTCATCAAGGCTGTCGCCGCTTTGCCCGGTCAGCACGTCGAGGTCGGCCGATCCGTGACGATCGACGGCCGCCCGCTCGACCATTCGCGCGTCAGCCGTGCCGACGCTGAGGGCAGGGCGCTGGCGCCTCACGCCGGCGGCGTCATCCCGCCGGGACATCTCTACCTCCACTCCAACTACGCAGGCTCCTATGACTCACGCTATTTCGGGCCGCTCCCCGAGGCCGGGGTTCTCGGGCTCGCCCGACCGATTGCCACCTTTGACCCGTGATGGATTGCGCCCAACGGTGTTGATCGCTGGCGCGGCCACGGCCGGGACGCTGGGATGGAGTGATGCCGTGCTGGCACTCCCCCTCGCCATGGCTTTCCCGGCGCTTTGGGCGGCGGCGCCAAGGCGCTGGATCGCCGTCACCGTCTCTGCCGCCTATTTCCTGGCGGCATCTCGCGGCTTGCCGCAGGGCGTGATGACCTTCTATGGCTCGGGCATCGTCTTGGGGTTAGCGCTCTGGATCGCGGCCGCCGTCGTTTTTGTCGCCGTCCACGGCCTCCTATGGTCCGCACAGTCGGATTGGGGCCAGGCAGGGCGGTTCGCGCTCGCCAGCGTCCTGATGGGCGTGCCGCCGCTCGGGATCGTCGGCTGGGCTCACCCGCTGACCGCCGCCGGCGTGCTGTTTCCGGGCTGGGGCTGGCT
>JBASBO010000455.1:0-7820 GCA_049651165.1 Xanthobacteraceae bacterium
GCCGACTGGCTGATGGCGGCGGTGAGCGGCGCGGCCGGGCTGAAGCCGGCCTTGGCCGCGGTCGATCGCGGCGCCACCATCGCGCTCGCCAACAAGGAATGTCTGGTGTGCGCCGGCGATCTGTTCATGCAGCGCGCGGTCGAGGCCGGGGCCTGCATCCTGCCGGCGGACTCCGAGCACAACGCGCTGTTTCAGGCGCTGAGCTCCGGCAATCGCGCTGAACTGACCCGCGTCATCATCACTGCGTCCGGCGGCCCGTTCCGCACCTGGACGGCGGCGGATATCGAGCAGGCGACGCTGGAGCAGGCGCTCAAGCATCCGAACTGGAGCATGGGACAGAAGATCACCATCGATTCGGCGTCGATGATGAACAAGGGCCTTGAAGTGATCGAGGCCGCCTATCTGTTCGCGCTGCGTCCGGACCAGATCGACGTGCTGGTGCATCCGCAATCGATCGTCCACGGGCTGGTGGAGTTCTCCGACCGTTCGGTGGTGGCGCAACTCGGCTCGCCCGATATGCGCATCCCGATCGCCCATTGTCTCGGCTGGCCGGAGCGCATCGCCGGGCCGTCGGTGCGGCTCGATCTGGCGAAGATCGGCCAACTGACGTTCGAGGCGCCGGACTTCGAGCGGTTTCCGGGCTTGCGGCTGGCGTTCGACGCCCTGCGGACCGGGCAGGGCGCCACCACGGTGTTCAACGCCGCCAACGAGATCGCGGTTGCCGCCTTCATCGCCAGGAAAATCCGCTTCGGCGCCATCGCCCGGCTGGTCGAGGCGACGCTGGAGCACTGGATCCGCGCCGGCAACCTTGCGGCGCTCGCCTCGGCCGACGACGCCATCGCCGTTGACCATAGCGCGCGAAATCTCGCCGCCTCCCTCTTGCCTCAAATTGCCGCAAAGGCATCCTAGGAACTTCGTGACAGGGTCGGACGGTTTCGCGGGCGGCGGCCGGCCTTGCTGAGGGATTATCGATGTCTGATTTTTTTCTCCATGGTCTCAGTACGTTAAGCCATGGGTTCGCCGGTTATATCATTCCCTTCCTGTTCGTCCTGACCGTCGTCGTTTTCTTCCACGAGCTTGGGCACTTCCTGGTAGCCCGCTGGGCCGGCGTCAAAGTCCTGACCTTTTCGCTCGGCTTCGGCCCGGAACTGGCCGGCTTCAACGACCGCCGCGGCACCCGCTGGCGGCTGTCGGCGATCCCGCTCGGCGGCTATGTGCGCTTCTTCGGTGACGAGAGCGAAGCCAGCACCCCTGACAACGCCAAGCTCTCGACCATGACCGATGACGAGCGCAAGGGCAGTTTCCATCACAAGAAACTCGGGCCGCGCGCGGCCATTGTCGCCGCCGGCCCGATCGCCAATTTCATTCTGGCGATCGTGATCTTCGCCGGCCTGTTCACCTTCTACGGCCGGCCCAACGCCACCGCGCGCGTCGACAAGGTGATGGAGGGCAGCGCCGCCGCCGCCGGCGGCTTTCAGCCGGGCGATCTGGTGACCGAGATCAACGGCAGCAGAATCGCCAATTTCGCCGAGATGCAGCGGATCGTCGGCCTTGAGGCCGGCCGGCCCCTGAGCTTCACGGTGCAGCGCGGCGACCGCGCGGTGTCGTTGCAGGCGACGCCGGAACTCAAAGAGATCAAGGACAGCTTCGGCAACGTCCACAAGATCGGCGTGCTCGGCATCACCCGCTCGAACGCCCCCGGCGACGTCCTGACCGAGCGGGTCGATCCCGCCACCGCGGTGTGGCTCGGCGTCAAGGAAACCTGGTTCGTGATCGACCAGACGGTGGCCTATATCGGCCGCCTGTTCGTCGGCAGGGAATCGGTGGATCAGGTGGGAGGGCCGATCCGGATCGCCCAGATTTCCGGTCAGGTCGCGACCATCGGTTTCGCCGCGCTGATTCACCTGACGGCGGTGCTGTCGGTATCGATCGGCCTGCTCAACCTGTTTCCGGTTCCGCTGCTCGATGGCGGCCACCTTTTGTTCTACGCCATCGAGGCGGTGCGGGGACGTCCGCTGTCGGAGCGCGCTCAGGAAATGGGTTTTCGCGTCGGCCTTACGCTGGTGATGATGCTGATGATCTTTACGGTCTTCAACGACACCCGGCAGCTCGGCTGGGTCAGGGGTCTGTTCGGCTAGGCGTGGCGAAAGGGCAACGTCTTGGATTGAAATTGAAATCGCGCTGCGAAAGACCGTTTGCCAGGTGGGTAAAATTGGCTACAAGCAGGGCAATACGAGAGAATCTGCCGGTATTCCGGGGGATGGCGGAGCACCGGTCATGACGAATAAGGGCGCGTGGCGCATGAAGCTTGGAATGCGAGTTCTGCGGGGCGGGCTGTTCGCCGCTCTGGTCATGGTGGCCATGCCTGTCGCTGCGACGATGGGGACCGCTCTGGTGTCGTCGGCGGCAATCGCCCAGACCGCGGCGTCGATCGGCGTCGAGGGCAATCAGCGCGTCGAGGCCGCGACCATCCGCTCCTATTTCCGCGCCGGCCCCGGCGGCCATCTCGATCAGGGCGCGATCGACGACGGACTGAAGGCGCTGATCGAGACCGGCCTGTTTCAGGACGTGAGGATCAACCGCGTCGGCGGCCGGCTGGTCGTCTCGGTGGTCGAGAACCCGGTCATCAACCGCGTCGCCTTCGAGGGCAACAAGAAGATCAAGGACGAGCAGCTCACCGCCGAGGTGCAGAGCAAGACGCGCGGCACGCTGTCGCGGCCGATGGTCCAGGCGGACGCGCTGCGAATCACCGAAATCTATCGCCGGGCCGGCCGCTATGACGTGCGCGTCGATCCGCAGATGATCCAGCAGCCCAACAACCGCGTCGATCTGGTCTTCGTCATCACCGAAGGCGAGAAGACCGGCGTCAGGTCGGTCGAGTTCGTCGGCAATCGCGCCTTCTCGTCCTATCGGCTCAAGGACGTCATCAAGACCCGCGAATCGAACTGGCTGAGCTTCCTGTCGTCGGGCGACGTCTACGATCCGGACCGGGTCGAGGCCGACCGCGACCTGATCCGGCGCTTCTATCTGAAGAACGGCTATGCCGACGTTCAGGTGGTGGCGGCGCTGACCGAATACGATCCGGCGCAGAAGGGCTTCATGGTCACCTTCAAGATCGAGGAGGGGCAGCAGTACCGCGTCGGCTCGGTCGACTTCCAGTCCACGATCCCGAGCCTGGACGGCAATTCGCTGCGCGGCTTTTCCCGCGTCAACGTCGGCAGCGTTTACAACGCCGAGGCGCTGGAGAAGTCGGTCGAGGAAATGCAGATCGAGACGTCGCGTCGCGGCTATGCGTTCGCGGTGGTGCGTCCGCGCGGCGAGCGCAACTACGATGCGCACACGGTGGCGATCACCTACGCCATCGACGAGGGGCCGCGCGTCTATGTCGAGCGCATCGACGTGCGCGGCAACACCCGCACCCGCGACTATGTCATTCGCCGCGAGTTCGATATCTCCGAGGGCGACGCCTATAACCGGGCGCTGGTGGACCGCGCCGAGCGGCGCCTGAAAAACCTCGACTACTTCAACTCGGTCAAGGTCACCACCGAGCCGGGCTCGTCCAGCGACCGCGTTATCGTCGTCGTCGCCCTTGAGGAGAAGTCCACCGGCGACTTCTCGGTTTCGGGCGGCTATTCGACCACCGACGGCGCGATGGGCGAGGTCAGCATTTCCGAGCGCAACTTCCTCGGGCGCGGCCTGTTCGCCAAGGCGTCGGTGCAGTATGGCCAGTACGCGCGCGGCTATTCGCTGTCGTTCGTCGAGCCCTATCTGTTCGATTATCGCGTCGCGCTCGGGCTCGACCTGTTCCAGCGTCAGCAACTGCCGAACCAGTACATCTCCTACGGCACCAAGACGCTCGGCTTCAGCCCGCGTCTCGGCTTCCAGTTGCGCGAAGACCTGACCTTGCAGTTGCGTTATTCGATCTATCAGCAGGAGGTCACGCTCCCCGACTCATTGCTCGATCCGGCGACGACGGCCATCTCCCTGCCGGTCTTGATGGAACTGAATCAGGGATCCGCGCTGACCTCGATGGTCGGCTACACGCTGACCTATAATACGCTGGACAACAACAAGAACCCGACCGACGGCCTGCTGGTCGACTGGAAGCAGGATTTTGCCGGCGTCGGCGGCGATGTCAGCTATCTGAGGTCCACGATCGACGCCAAGTACTACACCCCGCTGGTGTCCGACATCGTCGGTATCGTCCGCCTGCAGGGCGGCATCATGAACAAGGTCGGCAGCAAGGACCTGCGGATGCTGGATCATTTCCAGATGGGTCCGAACCTGGTGCGTGGTTTCGCTCCGAACGGCATCGGTCCGCGCGACATCTCGCTATGGAACCTGTACGGCTACGGCGACGCCTTGGGCGGCACCCAGTATTGGGGCGCCTCGGTCGAGTTGCAGATGCCGTTCTGGTTCCTGCCGAAGGAAGTGGGCCTGAAGGGCGCGGTCTATGCCGACGCCGGTCAGCTCTCGAACTACAAGGGACCGCCCTATGCCGGGCAGATCATTCCGCCTCCACTGAATTTGCGAGCGTTCGATCCTTATGACGATTCCACGGTCCGCAGTTCGGTGGGCGTGGGCCTGATCTGGCAGTCTCCGTTCGGCCCGCTGCGCTTCGATTACGCCGTGCCCATCACCAAGGGCAAGTACGATCGCGTGCAGGAGTTCCGGTTCGGCGGCGGCACCACGTTCTAGTGTGGCCTAGTGTGGCGGTTTTGACATTCGCTTCCCGGGGTTGCGGCAAGGTGGGGAGCGGATGGCAGACCCGCTCACCTGGGTTTGCCCTCGCCACGAATCGCGGCGGGTGACATGGCGCAGCCGACATTCTTCAAACCGCCGCCGAGGTTGACGCTGGCCGATGTCGCCGCGTTGACCGGAGCGCATCTGGCCGACGCCTCGCGCGCGGCCCAGCCGGTTCACGGGCTGGCCTCGCTCAATGAGGCCGGTCCGATGCATCTGACGTTTTTCGACAACCTGAAATATGCCGGGCAGTTGGCCACGACCCATGCCGGCGCCTGCCTGATCCATGCGCGGTTCGAAGCCAGGGTCCCGGCCCATGTCGCGGTGTTGCGCGCGGCGCAGCCGTTCCGCGCCTTCGTCGATCTGGCTCGCCACCTCCACTCCGATACGCTGCGGCCGGGCTCATCGTGCGGCGCCACCGGCATTTCGCCGTCCGCCGTCGTCGATCCGGCGGCGCGGCTTGAGGACGAGGTGATCGTCGATCCGTTTGCCGTGATC
Organism: Xanthobacteraceae bacterium; assembly: GCA_049651165.1. Classification (GTDB taxonomy): domain Bacteria; phylum Pseudomonadota; class Alphaproteobacteria; order Rhizobiales; family Xanthobacteraceae; genus 62-47. The sequence goes on from JBASBO010000455.1 coordinate 5,242, forward strand.
GGGCCGGACGTCGAGATCGGCTCGGGAACGGTGATCGGCGCCGGGGTCGTGCTGGGGCCGGGCGTCAAGATCGGCCGCGATTGCAATGTCGGCCCCAACGGCTCGATCCACAACGCCCTGATCGGCAACAACGTACTGATCCATCCCGGCTGCCACGTCGGGCAGGACGGCTTCGGCTTCATTTTCGGCAAGGACGGCCACATCAAGGTGCCGCAGACCGGCCGCGTGCTGATACAGAACCACGTCGAGATCGGCGCCGGCACCACCATCGACCGCGGCAGCCTGCGCGACACCGTGATCGGCGAGGGCACCAAAATCGACAACCAGGTGCAGATCGGCCATAACGTCAGCATCGGCCGGCATTCCCTGATCGCCGCCCAGTGCGGGCTGGCGGGGAGCCTCTCCATCGGCGACAATGTGGCCATGGGGGCGAAGGTCGGCGTCAACAATCACGTTCATATCGGGGACGGCGCGCAGGTGGCCGCGATGAGCGGCGTCAAGGACAGCATTCCCGCCAAGGAGCGCTGGGGCGGGATCTTCGCACGTCCGACCAAGCAGTGGTTCCGCGAGATTCTCGCGGTGGAAAAGCTGGCGGGGACCGCGCAGGAGGCGCGCGGCGGCGATGCCGAGGGCAAGGGGCAGGAGTAATGGAAGCGCCAATCACCATCGAGACGGTCGATATCAACACCATCCTCCAGACGCTGCCGCATCGCTATCCGTTCCTGCTGATCGACAAGGTCGTCAATATCCGCGAGGATTTCAGCGGCATCGGAATCAAGAACGTCACCATCAGCGAGCCGCCGTTCCTGGGGCATTTCCCGGACCGGCCGGTCTATCCCGGCGTGTTGATGATCGAGGCGATGGCGCAGACCGCGGGCGTGATCGGCATCCGCGCCGCGGGCGACGGCATCCGGCCGCGCGCGGTCTATTTCCTGACCATCGACAAGTGCAAGTTCCGCAAACCGGTGCTGCCGGGCGACACCATCGAATACCACATGCGCCATACCAGCCGGCGCAAGACCATGTGGTGGTTTCACGGCGACGCCAAGGTCAACGGCACGGTCGTCGCCGAGGCCGACGTCGGCGCCATGCTGACCGATTGACGCAGGTACGGACGAACGCGGGTTTTCAATGAGCAGGATTGACCCGACCGCGCGGATCGCGGACGGCGCGGCGATCGGCGAGGACTGCTCGATCGGGCCGTACTGCGTCATCGGGCCGAACGTCGTGCTCGGCGACGGCTGCCGCCTCGACGCGCATGTCGTCATCGCCGGACATACCAGCGTCGGCGCGCGCTGCAAGATGTCGCCGTTCGTCTCGCTCGGCGGCGCGCCGCAGTCGCTGGCCTATCGCGACGAGCCGACCCGGCTGGAGATCGGCGAGGACTGCCAGTTGCGCGAAGGCGTCACCATGAATGTCGGCACCGTCGGCGGCGGCGGGCTCACCCGCGTCGGCGCGCGCGGCTACTTCATGAACAATGCGCATGTCGGCCACGACTGTCAGGTCGGCGACGACGTGATCTTCGCCACCTCGGCGACGCTGGGCGGGCATTGCCAGATCGGCGATTTCGTTTTCATCGGCGGCCTGTCCGCCGTGCATCAGTTCACCCGCGTCGGCTCGCAGGTGATGATCGGCGGCGTCTGCGGCGTGCGCGGCGACATCATTCCGTATGGGTTGGTCAACGGCCAGTACGCGCGGCTTGAGGGGCTCAACATCGTCGGGATGCGGCGGCGCAAGTTCACCCGCGAGCGGCTCGCGCGCGTGCGGGCGTTCTATCGCAGCCTGTTCCACGGCGCGGGCACCTTCGCCGAACGGCTGCAACAGGTGCAACCGCTCGCGGCCGAGGACCCGGCGATCGCGGAGATATTGACCTTCATCGGCGCAGGCGAGCACCGGCCGCTCTGCCTGCCGGGAGACCACAGCGACAAGTCGTGACGACGAGGCGGTGAGCCAGCCATGACCAATGACACGCTGCCGATTTCATCGCCGGTCGGATTGATCGCCGGCGGCGGCGTGTTGCCGTTCGCGGTGAGCGAGGCGCTGGCGGCCCGCGGCGTCGCCTCGGTGATCTTCGCGATCCGCGGATTTTGCGATTCCACTACGGTCGCGCGCTATCGCCATCACTGGATTTCGCTCGGCCAGTTCGGCCGCGTGACGCGGCTGTTGCGCGCCGAGAACTGCCGCGACCTCGCCTTCATCGGCACGCTGGTGCGGCCGGCGCTGTCGGAACTGCGGCTCGACTGGGGGACGCTGCGGGTGCTGCCGCGGGTGTGGGCGGCGTTTCGCGGCGGCGACGATCATCTGCTGTCGCGCGTCGGACGGCTGTTCGAAAGCGAGGGCTTTCGTCTCATCGGGATCAAGGACCTCGCGCCGGAATTGCTGATGCCGGCCGGCTGCCTGACCCGCGCCGCGCCGGATGGCGACACTGAGGCCGATATCGCCACCGGCTGCGACGTGCTGCGCGCGCTCGGTCCGTTCGATATCGGTCAGGCGGTGGTGGTGATCGACGGCCACGTCGTCGGCGTCGAGGGCATCGAGGGCACCGACGCGCTGCTTGCGCGCATCGCGCAGTTGCGCGC
>JBASBO010000456.1:0-5624 GCA_049651165.1 Xanthobacteraceae bacterium
GCATCTGGCCGAGGTGGAAATCGCCATGGTGGCGGATTTTCACCGCGCCGGCGAACGAGCGCGTGAGCCGGCGCAGGCGGTCGTCGAGCCCGCCGCCGGCGGCGGCGATCAGCCGGTCGATCAGGTGGCGGTCGGACTCATTGCGGGCGGCGCGCAGGCGGGCGAGATGTTCGTTGACGCGCGCGGCCTGTGCGTCGATGCCCGCGATCCATGCCTGGATGTCGTCGGCGGCGACCGCCTCCGGGCGGAAGTCCGCGAGCGTGTCGTTGCTCGCGAGTGCTGCGTGCATCTCCGCGACGCGGCGGCCGGCCTGCGCCATGTAGCGCAGATAGGAAGTCTGGTCCTCGCTCTCGGCGCTCGCGTCGGGATTCGCCAGCAGGCGTTCCTGCTCGACATAGCGGTCGAGATAACCGGCGGTAACGGTCCAGGCGTCGCCCTGGTTCTGGACGAAGGCGTGGACGATGCCGACCGACGAGCGCCGCTCGCCCTCCACCAGTTCGATGCTGCCGTACAGCGCCGGTGCGTTCTGAAAGTAGGCGACCTCGGTGAGAAAGCGCCCGACCTCGCTCTCCGGATTGATGCCGGTTTCGAGCTTACGATAAATCTTGACCACGTAGCGATAGTCCACCAGCGTCGTGGTGTTGGACTGCTCGGTCTCGACCGCCTGCACGCGCTCGACCGGGATCGCCGGAAGTTTTTCCAGCGCGGCGGTGGCGCGGAATTCCAGCCGTGCGTCGCCCTCGACCACGGTTTCGCCGCGGCGCAGATTGTCGATCAGAATTTCGATGAACTCGTGCTCGGTGGCGACGTCGAGCAGCGTGCCCTCGCGCGCCCCCTGACGCACGGCGGCGAGGGCGCGCGGATTGTGATGCTCGCGCTCGAAGCGGTGCCAGCGGATGCGCAGCGGCAGCGTGTAGCGCACCGATGGTCCGGTCTGCGCCCATGAGAAGAACGCCAGCCATGGCCGGTTGTCGCCCTCGGTGACGAACGGGATCGCCGAGGTGAGCGTGACGGCGATGGCCGATGGCGAACGCTCCGGGAACCAGCGCGCGCGCGACAGGTACGGCGGCAGCACGTCGCGCTCGAACACGCCACGGGTGCGGCTGAGCGTCACCCATGTCGCGCCGTACGGCACCACCAGGGTTTCGAACTCCGGCATCCGGGTCGGCTCGACATGCACCGACACGTCCTTCTTGCGCAACTGGAACCAGTAGAAGCCGTAAGGCGCCAGCGTGATCAGATAGGTCAGTTCACCGATCGCCGGAAACTGGGTGCGGCCGAGCATTTCCAGCGGCACGCGCTCGTTCCACTCCGACAGGTCGATCTCGGTGGCCTGCGCCGAGCGCGACAGGTTGGCGACGCACAGGATCACCTCGTCGCCGTACTGGCGCAGATAGGCCAGCACCGCGCGGTTGCTGGAACGCACGAAGGTCATGCTGCCGCGGCCGAAGGCGGGCGTCGACTTGCGCACCGCGATCAGCCGCTTGGCGGCGCTGAGCAGCGACGACAGGCTGCGCGACTGCGCCTCGACGTTGACCGCCTGATAGCCGTAGACCGCATCCATGATCGGCGGCGCGTAGAGCCGCGCCGGGTCGGCGCGCGAGAAGCCGCCGTTGCGGTCCGGCGTCCACTGCATCGGCGTGCGCACGCCGTTGCGGTCGCCGAGATAGATGTTGTCGCCCATGCCGATCTCGTCGCCGTAATAGATGATCGGCGTGCCGGGGAACGACAACAGCAGCGAGTTCATCAGTTCGATCTTGCGGCGGTCGTTGTCCATCAGCGGCGCGAGGCGGCGGCGGATGCCGACATTGATGCGGGCGCGCGGATCGTTGGCGTAGGTCGACCACAGGTAATCGCGCTCGACGTCGGTCACCATCTCCAGCGTCAGCTCGTCGTGGTTGCGCAGGAACATCGCCCACTGGCAGGTGTCGGGAATGTCCGGCGTCTGGCGCAGGATGTCGGTGATCGGGAAGCGGTCCTCCTGTGCGATCGCCATGTAGATGCGCGGCATCAGCGGGAAGTGATAGGCCATGTGGCACTCGTCGCCGTCGCCGAAATATTCCTGCACGTCCTCGGGCCACTGGTTGGCTTCCGCCAGCAGCACCTTGCCGGGCGCGTAGGCGTCGAGCGCGGCGCGCAGCCGCTTGATGATGGCGTGGGTCTCGGGAAGGTTCTCGTTATTGGTGCCGTCGCGCTCGCACAGATAGGGGATGGCGTCGAGACGGAAGCCGTCGACGCCGGCGTCGAGCCAGCGCTTCATGACGCGGATCACCGCATCGACCACGCGCGGATTGTCGAAATTGAGGTCCGGCTGGTGCGAGAAGAAGCGGTGCCAGTAATAGGCGTTGGCTTCCGGGTCCCAGGTCCAGTTCGACTTTTCCGTATCGGTGAAGATGATGCGGGTGCCGGGATACTTTTGGTCGGTGTCGCTCCACACATACCAGTCGCGGGCGCTCGATCCCGGCGGGCTGCGCCGCGCCCGCTTGAACCAGGCGTGCTGATCCGAGGTGTGGTTGATAACCAGCTCGGTGATGACGCGCAGGCCCCGCCGCTTGGCTTCGGTGATGAAGCGGCGGAAATCCTTCATGGTGCCGAAGTCGGGATTGACCGCGCCATAATCGGCGATGTCGTAACCGTCGTCGCGGCCGGGCGATGGATAGAACGGCATCAGCCACAGCGTGTTGACGCCGAGGTCCTGAAGATAGCCGAGCTTTTCGGTGAGGCCGGCGAAATCGCCGATGCCGTCGTTGTTGCTGTCGGCGAAGGCCCGCACGTAAAGCTGGTAGATAATCGCGTCCTTGTACCACAACGGATCGTCGCGCGTGGCCGTGGAGGTATCCTTTGGCGCGATGGTTGGAATGACGTTCACGTCCGGCTCCTTCACGCGAGGCACCGCAACAGCACGGCGGGATCGCGATCCGGCTCGATCCGCAGCCGTACGCCGCCCCATTCGACCGGGAGCCGCTCACCGGTGACGAGGTTCTCCACCGCCGCCACCGGGCGCATCGCCGCGCCCGCCGTCACCTGCACGTCGTTCAGCGGAAACCAGACGTCGCGCGGCTCGCGCGACAGCGCGATCGCCACCGCCACGATGTTGGCGCCATCGACGGAGGTTTTGATAAAGCCGGTGACATTGTCGTCGTCGATGCCGACAAAGCGCAAATTGGCGGTCTGCTGCAACGCCGGGTTGGCGCGCCGCGCGCGATTGAGGTCGCGGATGTAGGGTTTGATGTTGCCGGGCCGATCCCAGTCGCGCACCTTGATCTCGTATTTCTCGGAGTCGAGATATTCCTCCTTTCCGGGAATCGGCTCGTGCTCCAGAAGCTCGAAGCCGTTATAGATGCCGTAGGTCGCCGACAGCGTCGCCGCCAGCACGAGCCGCGCCTTGAACATCCACGGCTCGCCGCCTTGCAGGTGATAGGGCAGGATGTCCGGGGTCGAGACGAAGAAGTTCGGCCGGTAGTAATCGCGCTCCGGGTAGCCGGTGAGTTCGCGCAGATATTCCTCGATTTCCCACTTCCCGGTGCGCCAGGTGAAATAGGTGTAGGACTGGGTGAAGCCGCGCTTGGCCAGCGCCTTCATCAGTTTCGGCCGGGTGAACGCCTCGGCGAGAAAGATCACGCCGGGGTCTCGCCGCTGCACCTCGCGGATCAGCCATTCCCAGAACGGCAGCGGCTTGGTGTGCGGATTGTCGATGCGGAAGACGCGCACGCCGTGACCGAGCCAGAACAGCACCACGTCGCGCAGCGCCGTCCACAGCGCCCGCGCGTCGGCGCAGGTGAAATCCGGATTGACGATGTCCTCGTATTTCTTCGGCGGATTTTCCGCGTAGCGCATCGAGCCGTCGGGCCGCCGCCTGAACCATTGCGGATGCGCGTGCAGCCAGGGATGATCCGGCGAGCATTGCACCGCGATGTCGAGCGCGATCTCGATGTTGAGCCGCCGCGCGGCGGCGACCAGCGCGTGAAAATCGTCCAGCGTGCCGAGTTCGGGATGCACGGCGTCGTGGCCGCCGTCGGCGGAGCCGATGGCGTAGGGGCTGCCGGGATCGCCGGGCGCGGCCTGGAGCGAGTTGTTGCGGCCCTTGCGGTGGGTCACGCCGATCGGATGGATCGGCGTGAAATACAGCACATCGAAGCCCATGTCGGCGATGTCGGGCAGCCGCGCGATGCAGTCGCGGAAGGTGCCGTGGCGTCCGGGCTCCTTGCCCTGGCTGCGCGGCACCATCTCGTACCACGCACCGTAACGCGCGCGCGGCCGGTCCACCGTCAGCGGGAATAGCGGCGAGCGGGTCAGGTCGGCGCGATCCTGGCTTTCCGCCATCGCGGCCTGCAATTCCAGCGCAAGCAGCGGCGCGGCATCGCCGGTCTGCAAAAACCGCTCGCATTGCCGCAGGATGACGGCGGCGGCCGCGCTGCCGCCCGATTGCGCTCGCGTGAGCAATCCCGCGCCTTCCAGCGCGTCGAGCGTCACGTCTTGTCCCGCCGCGCGCTTCACCTCGAAGTCGCGCCGCCAGGTGGCGAAGCCGTCGGTCCATGCCTCGATGGCGTAGACGTGGCGACCGATGTGCTCCGGCACGAACGACGCGGTCCAGCGGTCGTTCCCGTGCAGCCGCATCGGCACGCGAACCCATTCGGCGTCCTGCTCGCGCCGCCACAACAGCGTCGCGGCAATTACCTCGTGGCCGTCGCGGACGATGTCGGCCCACACCTCGACGGCTTCGCCGACCACGCGCTTGATGGCGAAGCGGCCGCCGTCGATGCAAGGATAAATCTCCTCGATGTGGAAAGCGTCGCGGGTGACGCTTCCGACCGACCCCTCTGACTTATTCACGATTCCGACGCTCGGTTTTTTGCAACGGCCCACATGCCCGCGCGAAGCGGTGCTCCGCACGCGCTATATCAAGCGCGGAACCGGGTTTTGGTTCCATTGGAACCCGATTGCCCCCGGTGCGTTGATGCTGCGACAACCCTTGATCGAATCTTTGGTATTCGCGGCGTGGCGGGTTCGCGCCGTGCGGCGGCTGATATGGATGTTTTCGCGACAGCGCGGCACCTCGGCATCGACGCGGATTTCATCGATGGCCGGGGCCAGCGCCATGCAATAGCGCCCGAAGCGCTCCGCGCTCTTGTCGAGGCGATGCCGCCGCCGCGAGGCGAGCCGCCGGTCGTCGCGCCGGCGATGGCGTATCAGGGCCACTTTACCCGCGCGTGGCTGCTGGCCGTGCAGCTTTACGGCGTGCGCTCGGAACGCAATTGGGGAATCGGCGATTTCACCGATCTGGCGCGGCTGATCGATCTCGCCGCCGACTGGGGCGCGGACGGCGTCGGCCTCAACCCGCTGCACGCGCTGTTCGCGGAGCGGCCCGGCGATTGCAGCCCTTATGCGCCGAACAGCCGGCTGTTCCTCAACCCGCTCTACATCGATGTCGAGGCCATGCCGGAATGTCCGGCTATGTTCGCGGTCGAGCATCGCGCGGCGTTGCAACGGGCGCGCGACAGCGCGCTGGTCGATTATGCAACGGTCGCGGACCTCAAATGGCGGGCGCTGCGCGCGGCGTTCGCGGGTTTCAAGGCCGCGCCCGATCCGGCGCGCGCCGCCGCGTTTGCGGCGTTCCGCACCGA
>JBASBO010000457.1:0-2688 GCA_049651165.1 Xanthobacteraceae bacterium
CATGGAGGCGGCCGCGCCCGCGCCCGATCTGCTCGACCGCCCGCTCGGCGCGGCGCGCACGCAGATCCACGAGAACTACATCGTGGCGCAGACCCGCGACGGTCTCGTCGTGGTGGACCAGCACGCCGCCCACGAGCGCATCGTCTACGAGCGGCTGAAAGCCTCGCTCGCCGAAAACGGCGTGGCGCGGCAGATGCTGCTGATCCCGGAAGTGGTCGAACTCGACGAGGCCACGGTGGAGAAGCTGGTGGCGCGCGCCGACGACCTCGGCCGGTTCGGATTCGCCATCGAATCCTTCGGTCCCGGCGCGGTGGCGGTGCGCGAGACGCCGGCGCTGCTCGGCAAGACCGACGCGGCGGCGCTCTTGCGCGATCTCGCCGAGCACATGGCGGAATGGGACGAGGCGCTGCCGCTGGAGCGGCGGCTGCTGCACGTCGCCGCCACCATGGCGTGCCACGGCTCGGTGCGTTCGGGGCGCATCCTCAAGCCGGAGGAGATGAACGCGCTCTTGCGCGAGATGGAGGCGACGCCGAATTCCGGCCAGTGCAATCACGGCCGCCCGACCTATGTCGAACTCAAGCTCGCCGATATCGAGAAGCTGTTCGGCCGGCGTTGAGGAAGGCGCAACACGCACGGCGTCGTCCAGAGAGTTCGACTCGAAATAGGGCGTGTCGGATCAAACAACCTCGGCGTCGTCCTCGCGAAGGCGAGGACCCATAACCCCTGGCGGTTGCGGTCAGCGGGACCTCATCAAGAATCGCGAGTGCAACCTGCATCATCAGCGACACGGCGTATGGGTCCCCGCCTGCGCGGGGACGACGGTTTTTGTGTTGCGAAGCCGCGCACCAAACGGATGTCCGGTCGGACTCTCATCGCTCTGCTTGATTACCAGCGCAACTCGCGGGTCAGCGCCAGCGGCGGGTGGCCGAACAGTTCCTTGACCGCGGCGGCGTCGAGCGCGTCGATGCCGTGAAATTCTTCGGCGTGGATGCCGCGGGTGACGAACAGGCAGTCGATGCCGAATCCGTGCGCCCCGGTCAGGTCGGTGCGGACCGAATCCCCGATCGCCAGCACCCGGTCGAGCGGCGTCGCCGCCTGCCGGCGCTCCTGCGCGATCGCCATGGCGCGCTGATAGATCGGCCGGTGCGGCTTGCCGTAGAAGATCACCTCGCCGCCCAGTTCGCGATACAGTTCGGCGATCGCCCCGGCGCAATAGATCAGGCGGTCGCCGCGCTCCACCACGATGTCGGGATTGGCGCAGACCAGCGGCAGGCCGCGGGCGCGGGCCTGCTCCAGCATCGCGCGGTAGTCCTCCGGGGTTTCGGTCTCGTCGTCGAACGGCCCGGTGCAGACGATGTAGTCGGCGCGCTCGATCGGGGCGAACGCCGTCTCAAGGCCGCGATGGATCGAGTTGTCGCGCTCCGGGCCGATCCAGAACATCGCCTTGCCGGGATGCCCGGCGACGAAGTGGCGGGTGAGGTCGCCGGAACTGACGATGGCGTCGTAAGTCTCGTCGGCGACGCCGAGTTTCTGCAACTGCCGCTGCACCGAATCCGCCGGCCGCGGCGCGTTGGTGATGAGCACCACCGTGCCGCCGCGCTGGCGGAAGGTGCGCAGCGCCGCGCAGGCTTCGGGAAAGGCGACCAGCCCGTTGTGGACCACGCCCCAGATGTCGCTGAGGACGACGTCGACGTCGCCGACCAGATCGCCCATGTGCTCGATGAAGCGCAGGCCGGTCATCGCTGCCGCGGCCGCTCAGTGAGGTCGCACCGCCCGGCGCGCCAGGGCGGCGTTGCCGGTGGCGCGAGGCGGATCGATACGCCGCGGATCGGGAGTGGGGGCTGCAACGGATACCTCGCGCAAGGGTTTGTCCGGGGCCGCGGCGGCCGCGCCATGGCCGGCGGCGTCGGCTTCCGGTCGCAGCGGCCGCGGGGCCGCGAACAGGAAGCCTTGCCCGAACCGCACGTTGTAGTCCAGCAGATCGACCACCGCGCGCTCGCCCTCGATGCGCTCGGCGATCAGGTCGATGCCGAAGCGGCCCAACAGGTCGGCGAGGTCGGCGGCGTGGATGTCGGCGCCGGCGGCGTGGCGGGGATCGAGCAATAGCGCCGCCGGGACCTTGATGAAACGGACGCCGCGGTCGGCGAGGTCGCGCGGCTCGATCCGCAGATCCTCGACGTGGTCGAGCGAGAACCGGAAGCCGCGCTGCGCCAGCGCCGCCAGATGCTCGCGCTCCACCGCCCCGAGGCGGTTGAACGCGCCCTGCTTGAACTCAAGGACGAAGGAGGGGGCCAGCGCCCGGTTGGCGTCGAGGAAATCGAGGCACTGGGCGAAGTTCGCCGGGTCGGCGAGGGTCATGTGCGAGACGTTGCAGAAGATGCCGGCGTCCTTGTTGCGCACCGTCAGGCGGCGCAGCACCTGGACGCAGCGCAGGATGACGCTGTGGTCGATCCGCCCCATCAGCGCGGCGGCTTCCGCGGTGGCGATGAAATCCTCGGCGGCCAGCACCTGTCCGCCGGCGTCGCGCAGCCGGGTCACCGCCTCGTAGAACCGCACCTTGCGCTGCGGCAGGGTGACGATGGGTTGTAGATAAATCTCGATCTGGTTGGCGTCGATGGCGGCGCGGATGGTCCGCACCAGCGCGGCGTCGTCGTTGGCCGGCTCCACGTCGAGGTCGAGGTAGTCGTC
>JBASBO010000458.1:0-3307 GCA_049651165.1 Xanthobacteraceae bacterium
GCCGTGATCTACACGATGTGGCTCAAGCGCTGGACCGCGCAGAACATCGTGATCGGCGGGGCCGCGGGCGCGCTGCCGCCGGTGGTGGCGTGGGCGGCGGCGACCGGGTCGCTGGCGGTCGAGCCGATCCTCCTGTTCCTCATCATCTTCTTCTGGACGCCGCCGCATTTCTGGGCGCTGGCGCTGTTCCGCAGCGACGACTACGCGCGCGCCGGCGTGCCGATGCTTCCGGTGGTCGCCGGCCCCGACGCGACGCGGTTGCAGATCCTGCTTTACACCGTGGTGCTGGTGGCGGTGGCGACCGCGCCGTGGCCGCTCGGCTATTTCGACGCGATCTACGGCGTCGCCTCGCTCGCGCTCGGCGGCTGGATGCTGTGGCTGGCGGTCAATGTCTATCGCCGGCGTGAGGGCGCGCCGGCGCTCAAGGCCGCGCGGCAACTGTTCGGGTTCTCGCTGGTATATCTGTTCGCCTTGTTCGCGATCCTGTTGATCGAGGTGATGGTCGCGGCGGCGCTTGCGTGGTTTGGCTGAAGGTTTGATAGCGGGACATGGATGACAAGGAGCCGGAAGGGATCGTCCTGACCGAGGCGCAGAAGAAGCGCCGCCGGGAGCGGTCGATCGCGATCGCGCTGGCGCTCGGTGTGCTGGTCATCCTGTTTTTCGCGGTTACGCTGGTGAAGGGACCGGCGGTGCTCAACCGTCCGATGTGACGACGGCGCGGCGGGTGCCGGAACGCGTGACGACGGGACGAGAACTGGACCGTGGGTGCCGGACCGGGAACGTGATGCGGGTGTGTGGGGCAGGTCGGAAGGCAGGTTGAGATGACGACGCCCGAACCGATGAAAAATGACCGGACCGCCGCGCGCAAGCGGCGCGGGCTGAGCCGCGACGTCGTGGTCGCGGCCGCCTGCGGCGCGTTCGTCGCCGTCATGGTCGGCGCCGCTTATGCCGCCGTTCCGTTCTACGACTGGTTCTGCCGCGCCACCGGCTTCAACGGCACCACCCAGGTTGCGAAATCCGGCCCGGCCGGGGCTCCGCTCGATCGCACCGTGGCGGTGCGCTTCGATTCCAACGTCAGCGGCGGGCTGCCGTGGAAGTTCGAGCCGGAGCAGACCGAGATCAACGTTCGCATCGGCGAGGTGGTCACGGCCTATTACACCGTCACCAATACCGCGGCGCGCACCACCAGCGGGCAGGCGGCCTATAACGTCGCGCCGCTCACGGTCGGCTCGTACTTCCAGAAGATCAACTGCTTCTGCTTCACCGAACAGACGCTCGGGCCGGGCGAGAAGCGCGAGATGGCGGTGGTGTTCTACGTCGATCCGTCGATCGTCAAGGATGCCGACAACAGCGATCTCAACACCATCACCCTGTCCTACACCTTCTACCCGATCCGCGAGATCGCCCCGAAGCCGGTCGCCGCCAAGGAAGCCGACAAGCAAGCCGACAAGCAAGCCGGTACCGCCAAGGGAAACTTATGATGCAGGTTTTTCCGATCCAACCCTGGCCGCAAGGTTTCGCCGGTTGACCGAACGCGATTGATTTTTGACACGAATAGGTGCCGACTGGTCCGGCACGTCTTACGGAGACACTGAAATGGCTACGGCGCACGCTAAGCACCACGATTACCACCTTGTCGATCCGAGCCCGTGGCCGCTGGTCGGCTCGTTCTCCGCCTTCGTCATGGCGGTGGGCGCGATTTCGTGGATGCACCACCTTTATTCGGCCGCGCCGATCGTGTTCGGCATCGGCGTCATCGGCGTGCTCTACACCATGGCGGCGTGGTGGGGCGACGTCATCCGCGAGGCCGAGCACAAGGGCGACCATACCCGCGTGGTGCAGATCAGCCACCGCTACGGCATGATCCTGTTCATCGCCTCCGAGGTGATGTTCTTCGTCGCCTGGTTCTGGGCCTATTTCAACTCGGCGCTGTTCCCGGCGGACCCGGTCCACGTCACCCGCGAGGCGCTGTTCGGCGGCGTGTGGCCGCCCAAGGATATCCAGACCTTCGATCCCTGGCACCTGCCGCTGCTCAACACCCTGATCCTCTTGACCTCCGGCACCACCGTCACCTGGGCGCATCATGCGCTCTTGGAGAACGATCGGCGCGGCCTCAAGTGGGGCCTGATCCTCACGGTGCTGCTGGGCGCCTGCTTCACCTGCGTTCAGGTTTACGAATACCAGCACGCCGCGTTCAGCTTCGCCGGCAACGTCTATGGCGGCATCTTCTTCATGGCCACCGGCTTCCACGGCTTCCACGTCCTGATCGGAACCGTGTTCCTGCTGGTCTGCCTGTTCCGCGCCTATGCCGGCCACTTCACGCCCACCCATCACCTCGGCTTCGAGTTCGCCGCCTGGTACTGGCACTTCGTCGACGTGGTGTGGCTGTTCCTGTTCATCTGCATCTATGTGTGGGGCCACGGCGCCGAGACCATGGCGCACGCCGCGCATTAAGGTCTGAGCATGATCTTTTCCGAAAACCGGTTTCCACTTTTCGGGATCATGCTCTAGCGCCGGACGATTGTGCTACAAGGGGCGGCCGCGTGGCCGCCCTTTTTCATTTCGCGGGGCGATGCGCCGCGCGGGAACGGAACGACCGATGCCAGAGCCTGATCCGACGCCTCTCTCGCAGAGCATCGTCCGCGGCCTGATGTGCCGCTGCCCGCGCTGCGGCGAGGGCAAGCTGTTCGCGGGCTATATCGGGCTGCGGCCGCGCTGCGACCGTTGCGGGCTCGATTACGGCTTCATCGACAGCGGCGACGGGCCGGCGGTCTTCATCATCCTGATCGCCGGCTTCATCGTGGTCGGCTCCGCGCTGGTGGTCGAGGTCAAGTACCAGCCGCCGTTCTGGGTCCACGCCGCGCTGTGGCTGCCGCTGATCGCCGCGACCACGCTGGTGCCGCTGCGGGTGATGAAATCGCTGCTGATCGCGCTGCAATTCCATCACAAGGCGGCGGAGGGCCGGCTGACCGCGAGGGAGTCGTCATGAGCGCCGCCGCGACGCGGCTCCGGACCATCGCGGGGCTCGGCGTCTTTTCCGTCGTCGTCGTGTCGCTGCTGATCGGGCTCGGCGTCTGGCAGTTGCAGCGCCGCGTCGAAAAGCACGCCCTGATCGCCATGCTCGACGCGCGCCTTGCCGCCGCGCCGGTGTCGCTGCCGGCGGCGGCGGAGTGGGCGACGCTGACCCCGGCGCACGATGAGTTCCGCCGGGTGAGGTTCGTCGCGACCTATGACGGCCGACCCGAGGCGTATGTCTACGGCTCCGGCTCCGGAATCCGCGCCGATATCGCCGGCCCCGGCGTCTGGG
>JBASBO010000459.1:0-22837 GCA_049651165.1 Xanthobacteraceae bacterium
TTGATATACACTCGAACCGCAGGGTGTATGGGTCCCCGCCTGCGCGGGGACGACCCGGTGATCGGGGCAGGCTCCTGCACGTCTTTGGCGTGCTTGTCTGCCTCCTGCTTGCGCTTGCGCAGCAGCCCGTCTTTGCCGTGCAGCCCGACGAGGTGATGAAGGATCCGGCCAAGGAATTGCGGGCGCGGGACTTATCGCGCGAACTGCGCTGCATGGTGTGTCAGAACCAGTCGATCGACGATTCCGACGCGCCGCTGGCGCGCGATCTGCGGCTCCTGGTGCGCGAGCGCATCGCCGCCGGCGACAGCGACAGGCAGGTGATCGATTTCCTCGTCGCGCGCTACGGCGAATACGTGCTGCTCAAGCCGCGCTTCGAAGGCCAGACCTTGCTGCTGTGGCTGTTGACGCCGCTTGTGCTCGGCGGCGGCATGTTCGGACTGTGGTGGCAGTATCGCCGCCGCAGGCGGCTGGCGACTGAAGCCGGCGGCGAGCCGCAGGCGCTGACGCCCGAGGAAGACGCGCGGCTGCGAAAGCTGCTGGCTGCTGAAGTGCCGGCCGATAAAACGCAGTAGGGCGTTTGAATCTATCGAACCACTCTGCCGTCATGCCCGGACCTGATCCGGGCATCCATCTTTTTCGAAAGGGGATGGATTGCCGGGTCAAGCCCGGCAATGACGTTGTCGAGCGTCTCCTTTTCAAGATTACCAAAGATTAATTCCCCCGCCAGCATGTCGTAAGGCGACGGCCCCCATCTTCAAGGCCATATGATGCGCCGCCCCGCTGGGCGCTTCCAATCCGGCCCTGGAGTTTCCCATGAACGACCGTCCCTCCGATCTCACCTCCGCCCCCGCCTATCAGCCGCGCCGTTCGATCCTGTCGCTGCGCAAGTTCGCCTTGATGGCCTCGGTGGCCGCCGGCCTCGGCGTCGCCGCCTATGGCCTCAGCCCCGCGCCCGGCGGCTTCGACCTGCTGTCGACGCCGGCGCGCGCGCAGGTCAACACCGAAGTCAGCAAGATTCAAACCCCGGTCGGTTTCGCCGACATCGTCGAGCGCGTGAAGCCGTCGGTGATCTCGGTCAAGGTCCGGATCAAGGAGAAGGCGGCCGACTCCGACGATGACGATGCGTCGCCGTTCCGGCCCGGCTCGCCGATGGAGCGCTTCTTCCGCCGCTTCGGCGGCCCGGACGGCCTGCCGCCGGGACTGCGCGGCCGTCACGGCCCGCAGATGGGGCAGGGCTCCGGCTTCTTCATTTCGTCTGACGGCTATGCGGTGACCAACAACCACGTCGTCGAAGGCGCTGACAAGGTCGAGGTGACCACCGATGCCGGCAAGACCTATACCGCGAAGGTGATCGGCACCGATCCGCGCACCGACCTCGCCCTCATCAAGGTCGAGGGCGGCTCCGATTTCCCCTACGCCAAGCTCTCGACCGGCAAGGCGCGGATCGGCGACTGGGTGCTGGCGGTCGGCAATCCGTTCGGCCTCGGCGGCACCGTCACCGCCGGCATCGTCTCGGCCAACGGCCGCGATATCGGCAACGGTCCCTATGACGACTTCATCCAGATCGACGCGCCGGTGAACAAGGGCAACTCCGGCGGCCCGGCGTTCGACATGCAGGGCAACGTGATCGGCGTCAACACCGCGATCTATTCGCCGTCCGGCGGCAGCGTCGGCATCGCCTTCTCGATTCCCGCCTCCACGGTGCAGAGCGTGGTGACGCAGTTGAAGGACAAGGGCGCCGTCAACCGTGGCTGGATCGGCGTGCAGATCCAGCCGGTGACGCAGGACATCGCCGATAGTCTCGGCCTCAAGAAGGCCGAGGGCGCGCTGGTCGCCGAGCCGCAGCCGAACGGCCCGGCCGACAAGGCGGGCATCCAGTCCGGCGACGTCATCACCGGCGTCAACGGCGCCCCGATCAAGGACGCGCGTGAACTCGCCCGCACCATTGGCGGCTTCGCGCCCGGCAACGCCATCAAGCTCGACGTTCTCCACAAGGGCGAAAAGAAGGTGGTCGATCTGACGCTCGGCAAGCTGCCGAGCGAGCGCGAGGCGCGCGCCTCGTTCGACCGCGGCAGCGATCGCGGCGGGATGTCGCGCGGCAGCGACGTGACGCGTCTCGGCCTCACCGTCGCCCCGGCCGCTTCGGTCGCCGGCGCCGGCAAGGAGGGCGTCGTGGTCACCGACGTCGATCCCAACAGCGCCGCCGCCGAGCGCGGCTTCAAGGAAGGCGACGTCATCCTCGAAGTCGCCGGCAAGAGCGTCACCGACCCCGGCGATGTGCGCGATGCCATCCGCTCGGCCCAGGCCGACAGCAAGCACAGCGTGCTGATGCGGATCCGCTCCGGCGGCTCGCTGCGCTTCGTCGCGGTGCCGCTGGGCAAGGGTTAGCTCCGGCCGCCGGACGCCGGCGGATTCAGGAGCGACTTCCAATGGATCAGCCCCCTCCGTTGGAAGATCTGGCGGGCGATGAAGTCCCCCAGCTTCATCGTCCGCCGTTCTTTGTCGGGACGATGCCTCGTCGCCTTGCGTCGCAGGTGCGATCGGGCCATGCTTGAGGATATTTCCCGTGACGTCAGGTGAGACAGACCATCCGATGCGGCTACTGATTATCGAGGACGATCGCGAGTCGGCGGATTATCTCGCGAAAGCCTTTCGGGAGGTCGGCCACGTCGCGGATCTCGCCGGCGACGGCGAGGAGGGCCTCGCGATGGCCGACGGCGGCGACTACGACGTGCTGGTGGTCGACCGCATGTTGCCCAAGCGCGACGGGCTGTCGGTGATCGGAACCCTGCGCGACAAGGGCAACCGCACGCCGGCGCTGATTCTCTCGGCGCTGGGCCAGGTCGACGACCGCATCAAGGGCCTGCGCGCCGGCGGCGACGACTATCTGCCGAAGCCGTACGCCTTCGCCGAACTTTTGGCGCGGGTCGAGGTGCTGTCGCGCCGTCACGGCGGCCCGGCGGAAGAAACGGTGTATCGCGTCGGCGATCTCGAACTCGACCGGCTGTCGCATCGCGTCGCGCGCGGCAAGGAGGAACTCACCTTGCAGCCGCGCGAGTTTCGCCTGCTCGAATATCTGATGAAGCACGCCGGGCAGGTGGTGACGCGCACCATGCTGCTCGAAAACGTCTGGGACTATCATTTCGATCCGCAGACCAACGTCATCGACGTGCATATCTCGCGGCTGCGCGCCAAGATCGACAAGGGGTTCGAGCGGCCCCTGCTGCACACCATTCGCGGCGCAGGTTACATGATCCGTGACGGCATTCGGTAAACTGATCCGCACCACCGCGTTCCGGCTGACGCTGGTCTATCTGCTATTGTTCGCGCTATTCGCGGCGTCGCTGCTCGGCTTCTTCGCCTGGAACACGCGGCGGATGATTACCGAGCAGATCACCACCACGGTGAACGCCGAGTTTTCCGATCTCACCGGGCTGTACGGCCGGCGCGGGCTGCGCGGGCTGACGATGGCGATCGAGAACCGGGCGCTGCGGCCCGGCGCCAACCTCTATCTCGTCGTCACGCCGGCGGGGCAGGCGGTGGCCGGCAATGTCGGCGCGCTGCCGCCGGGCACGATGGCCGGCAACGGCTGGTTCGAGACGGCGTATCAGCGCATCGAGGAGCAGGACCAGGCGCCGCATCTGGCGCTGGTGCGCATCTCCGAACTCAGCAACGGCTTCCGGCTGCTGGTCGGCCGCGACCTTGAGGAGCGGCGGCGCATCTTCGGCATCGTCGCGGCGGCGGCGCAATGGTCGATTCTGGTGGTGGTGGTGCTGGGGCTGGCCGCCGGCGTGTTCGTCGGGCGGCGGGTGCTGCGCCGGATCGACGCCATGACCGGCACCACGCGCCGCATCATGGAAGGCGACCTCAGCGAGCGGCTGCCGGTCGGCCGCAGCGGCGACGAACTGGACCGCCTCGCCGACAACCTCAACCGGATGCTGGAGCGCATCGAGGCGCTGATGAGCGGCCTCAAGGAAGTCTCCGACAATATCGCCCACGACCTCAAGACGCCGCTGACGCGGCTGCGCAACCGCGCCGAGGAAGCGCTCGCGACCTCCGGCAGCGAGGCCGAATACCGCGCCGCGCTGGAACGCACCATCGAGGAATCCGACGCGCTGATCCGCACCTTCAACGCGCTGCTGATGATCGCGCGCGCGGAATCCGGGCAGGCCGGCGAGGCGGCGGAGGATTTCGACGCCGCCGACGTCGCCAACGGCATTCACGAACTGTACGAGCCGCTGGCGGAGGACAACGGGCTTTCGCTGCGTGTCAGCGCCGCGCCGGCGAGGCTGCACGGCAACCGCGAACTGGTGAGCCAGGCGCTGGCCAATCTGGTGGAAAACGCCATCAAGTACGGCAAGCCGTCCGAGAGCGCGGCGGCGGCCGGCGGGGAGCCGCCGGCCATCGTGATCGAAGCCGGCCGCCACAGTGACAAGGTGCTGCTGAGCGTCACCGATCGCGGCCCCGGCATTCCCGAAGCCGACCGCAAGCGCGCCACCGAGCGCTTCGTGCGCCTCGAAGCCAGCCGCACCCAGCCGGGTTCGGGGCTCGGCCTCAGCCTCGCTTCGGCGGTGGCGACGCTGCACCGGGGCGAATTGCAGCTTGAGGACGCGACGCCGGGATTGCGCGCCACGCTTGCGTTTCCCGCGCCCACGAATGAGGCCACCGGCGCGGCGGCGTGAGCCCGCGATGCCCCTCGGGGCTCCCGTGCGAAGGTCGGAATGCAAACCGCGGCTCCCGCGTATAAGATGCGCGCGAGGTTCGGATTTGACATTCGCCCCGCGACTTCGCAAGTCAGGGCGGGCGAGGATAAGGTCCGCGCCGTATCCGGCTCCTCCTCTCAACTGGAATCGCACCCCGCATGATGTCTTCCGCGAAAGCCGACGCGGACCCGTCCTCCCTGGCCGCCGCGGTGGTGACCGGGCCGGTGGTGTTTGCCGCTGCCGACGCCGCTGAGCGCCTCGACGGCTGGCTCGCCGACCTGCCGCCACAGCAGGCCGCCGCCATCAGTAAAGTAAGCGCGCAATATCCCGGGGTGCGGACGCTGCTGGAGGGCGTCGCGGAAGCCTCGCCCTATCTGTTCGACCTGATGCGGGCCGACGGCGGCCGCCTGCTGCGGCTGTTGCAATGCCGGCCCGAAGCGCATTTCGCGCAGCTTCTGACTGAGGCGATGGAGCGTGTCTCCGCCGCCGCCGATCAGGCCGAGGCGATGCTGAGGCTGCGGCAACTCAAGGCCGAGGCGGCGCTGATGATCGCGCTGTGCGACATCGGCGGCGTGTGGCCGGTGATGCGTGTCACCCGCGCGCTGACCGACCTCGCCGTGACCTCGGTGCGCAGCGCGCTTCGCTTCCTGCTGTTGCAGGAAGCCGCGCGCGGCAAAATCCTGCCCCCGGACCCGGAGCAGCCGGAAGACGGCAGCGGCCTCGTGGTGCTGGCGATGGGCAAGATGGGCGCGGACGAACTGAACTATTCCAGCGACATCGATCTCATCGTCTTCTTCGATCTGGACGCGCCGACGCTGGCCCCGGATATCGAGCCGCAGCCGTTCTTCGTGCGCCTGACGCAGGCGCTGGCGCGGATGCTGCAACAACGCTCCGGCGACGGCTACGTGTTTCGCGTCGATCTGCGGCTGCGGCCCGATCCGGCCTCGACGCCGGTGGCGATCTCGACCGCGGCGGCGCTCGATTATTACGAGCGGGAAGGGCGCACCTGGGAGCGCGCCGCAATGATCAAGGCGCGCCCCTGCGCCGGCGATCTCGCCGCCGGCGACGCGCTGCTGGCGGAGATCGCGCCGTTCGTGTGGCGCAGGCACCTCGATTTCGCGGCGCTGGCCGATGTCCACGACATGAAGCGCCAGATGCAGTCGTTTCGCGGCCAGACCGAGATGTCGGTCGAGGGCCACAACGTCAAGGTCGGGCGCGGCGGCATCCGCGAGATCGAGTTCTTCGCCCAGACCCAGCAACTGATCGCCGGCGGCCGCCATCCCGAACTGCGCACCCGGCCGACGCTGGCGACGCTCGACGTGCTGGCCGCCGACAACTGGATCACGCCAGCGGTGCGCGACGAATTGAGCGAGGCGTACCGGTTTCTGCGCCGCCTCGAACATCGGCTGCAAATGGTCGCCGACGAGCAGACCCACACCTTGCCGGAAGACCCCGACGCGTTGGAGCGCTTCGCGTTCTTCTTCGGCTATGCCAGCCGCGACGTCTTCGCCGCCGATCTGCTGCATCACCTCAACTGCGTGCAGGGGCATTACAGCAAGCTGTTCGAGGGAGGGATGGCGGAGGGAGCCGCGCTTCCCGACGTCGATTATCGCGGCGGGCCGGATGACCCGCGCGTGGTCAAGCGGCTGTCCGATCTCGGCTTCGGCAAGCCGCTGATGGTGGCGTCCATCGTGCAGCAATGGATGTCGGGCGAGTATCGGGTGCTGAAGGTGGAGGCGACGCGGCGCGCCTTCGAGGCGTTCGTGCCGGCGCTGATCGAGGGCCTCGCGCACGCCGAGGGGTCTGACGACGCGGTGACCGCGTTCGACAGCTTCCTGCAAGCGTTGCAGCGCGGCGGCCGGCTGATTTCGCTGCTCGGCCAGAACCGCGATCTGGTGGCGCTGGTGGCGCTGATCCTCGGCGCCGCGCCGCGGCTCGGCGCAATGCTGGCGCGGCAGCCGCAACTGATGGACGGCCTGATCGATCCGCGCTTCTTCGGCGCGATGCCGGACCGCCGGGAATTTTCGCAGCGCCTCGCCGCCACGCTGGCGGACGCCGATTCCTACGAGGAATTTCTCGACCGGCTGCGGTTGTTCGGACAGGAAAGCCTGTTCCTGATCGGCGCGCGGATTCTGTCGGGCACGGTATCGGCGCGGCACGCCAGCACCGCGTTCGCCGACGTCGCCGAGGGCACGGTGCAGACCGTGCACGAACTGGTGACCAAGCAGTTCGCCGAACAGTACGGCCGCATCGAGGGGCAGGAAACCGCCATTCTGGCGATGGGCAAGCTCGGCAGCCGCGAGATGACGGCATCTTCCGATCTCGACCTGATCCTGATCTACGATTTCGACCACGATCATCCCGACTCCGACGGCGCTCGCTCGCTGCACGGCGGACAATATTTCGCGCGCTTCACCCAGCGCCTCATCAGCGCCTTCACCACGCGCACCAATTACGGCGTGCTCTACGAGATCGACATGCGGCTGCGGCCGTCCGGACGCGCCGGCCCGGTGGCCTCGCGGATCGATGCGTTCGCCGACTATCAGGATCACGAAGCCTGGACCTGGGAGCACATGGCGCTGACGCGGGCGCGCGTGATCTCGGCGTCGGAGTCGTTGCGCGAGCGGATCGAAGCCGTCATCCGCAACGTGCTGACGCGGCCGCGCGATCCCGGCATCATCGCCAGCGACGTCGCCGAAATGCGCCGCGCCATCGCGCAGGAAAAAGGCGAGAGCGACATCTGGGATTTGAAATACGCCGCCGGCGGGCTGGTCGATATCGAGTTCATCGCCCAATATCTGCAACTGATCCACGCCGCCCGCACGCCGGCCATTCTCGACGTCAGCACCGCGCAGGTGCTGGAGAACGCGGCGCGCCTCGGCATTCTGCCGCAATCGACCATGGAGGTGCTGCGGCCCGCGGCGCGCCTCTATCACGACCTGACGCAGGTCTTGCGGCTGTGCGTGAGCGCCAGGTTCGATCCGTCGAATGCCGGCGAGGACCTGCTGCGGATCATGACCCGCGCCGGCGACGCGCCGGATTTCTCGGCGCTGGAGGCGCGCCTCCGCGAAACCCAGGGCGACGTGCGCGGCATCTTCCTGTCGCTGGTGGAAGGTTAGCAGGTTTGTTGAAAAAACGGCCGCTGCCGTGTCCCGGGCGCGACGCAGCGTGCAACGCTGCATCGCAGAACCGGGACCGTCGCAAACACTGTCATTGGAACGGCCCCGGCTCTGCGGAGCGGCATTTCATGCCGCGCCGCGTCCGGGGCACGGAGCCATTTTCAACAGGCTGTTAGAGCGTTATCAAGCGAAGCGACTCTACGCCGCCCGCGAGAGCGGGCGCGGGTGTCCGTCGCACGGCAGCGTGACGCCGACCACGGTGCCGCTGCCGGGCCGCGAGCGCATCCGCATCGATCCGCCGTGCAGGTCGGTGAGCGACTTGGCGATGGCCAGACCCAATCCGGAACCCTGATAGGTCTTGGTCAGTTGTCCCTCGACCTGCTCGAACGGCTGGCCGAGCCTGAGCATCGCATGAGGCGCGATGCCGATGCCGGTGTCCGCGATCATCAGCACGATGGCATTGTTGACGAGGCGGCTGCGGACCACGACGCGGCCGCCGTCCGGCGTGAACTTGACCGCGTTGGAGAGCAGGTTGACCACGATCTGCTTGACGGCGCGGCGGTCGGCCACCAGCGGCACGGTGTCCTCGAAATCGGCGTCCAGCGTCAGCCCTTTTTCCTGCGCCCGGCCGGAGACGACGCGCAGCGACTCAGAGAGCGTCTGCGCCAGATTGAGCGGTTCGAGATCGAGCTGCATCCGCCCGGCCTCGATCTTCGACATGTCAAGAATGTCGTTGATGACTTCGAGCAGGTAGCGGCCGGATGTCAGGATGTCGTGGCAGTATTCCTGATACTTGTCGCATCCCAGATTGCCGAACATGCCGTTGCCCATGATCTCGGAGAACCCGATGATGGCGTTCAAGGGCGTTCGCAATTCGTGGCTCATGTTGGCGAGGAATTTCGACTTGGCCTGATTGGCGTCCTCCGCCCGGTCCTTCTCGTCGGCGTATTTCTGGGCGAGGTCCGCGAGTTCGATCGCCTGGCGCTCCAGCGTCGCTTGCGAGCGTTTCAAATCGATGACGGTGGCGCGCAGGCGAAGGTCGTTGTCGACCAGTTTCTGCTCGTGCTCCTTGATCCGCGTGATGTCGGTGCCGACCGACACGTAGCCGCCGTCCTTGGTGCGGCGCTCGCTGATGTTGAGCCAGCGGCCGTCGTCCAACTGCGCTTCGAAGGTCCGCGCGCCGGAAGCCAGCGTCCCCGCCGCCGGCAGCAGCGAGCGGACCTGCGGCATCTTGCCGACCTCGCTCACGGTTTCGTACGAGGTTCCCGGCGCGACCGCCGACTCCGGCAGCCGGTGCAGCCGCTGGAAGTGCGAATTGCACAGCACCAGCCGGTCCTCGGCGTCCCACAGCACGAACGATTCCGGTATCGTCTCGATGGCGTCGCGCAGCCGCAGGTCGGCTTCGACGGAGCGTTCGGCCAGGCTTTTCTGCTCGGTGATATCGACCGCGATGCCGATCAGATGCAGCCGGCCGTCGCTGTCGCCGCGGATCAGTTCGCACCGCACCCGCAGCCAGACCCAGTGGCCGTTTTTGTGCTGCATCCGGAAACTTTGATCGATGTAGCGGATTTCGCCCGACATCAGGCGGTCGGCGATGGCGAACAGGTCGATGTCGTCGGAGCGGACCAGCGCGTTGACCTCGCCGAAGGTCAGAAGGTCGCTGCGGCTCTCAAGCCCGAGGATCGAGAACATCGATTGCGACCAGAAGATGCGGCCGCGCGACAGGTCCCAGTCCCACAATCCGCAGCGCCCGCGATTGAGCGCGGTATCGATGCGCGCGCGCACCACGTCGTTGATGAGGTCG
This sequence comes from Xanthobacteraceae bacterium, assembly GCA_049651165.1. GTDB lineage: Bacteria > Pseudomonadota > Alphaproteobacteria > Rhizobiales > Xanthobacteraceae > 62-47. The sequence continues at coordinate 9,627 of JBASBO010000459.1, forward strand.
CCCTCGCGGGCGCGGGTCGATTGCCAGTGGAAGGCGAAGCCGAGAATGAGAACCACGAAGCCGGTGGTCGCCGACAGCGTGATCGAGAGCGCGGCTTCCGATTGCCACAGCGGCGACTGGTTCTTCTGGGCGATCAGCAGTTGGCCGGGCAGCGCCTTCAGCGGACGGGCGGTGGCGATGGTGTCGTCGATCGCCTTGATCCGGCCGTCGGCGCCGGCGGGCGCGGCGGCGGCAAGCGAGGTGGCGATCGCCATCAGCGAGCGCGGCGAGAAAGTGTCGTCGATATCGGCGGAGCGGCCGACGGCGACGCGGGCGAGGATGCGGAGGCCGCCTTCGATCAGCACGATGGCGCGGTCCGTCTCCACCCCCCAGGACGGAATGAACGCCGGCAGCAGATCCTGAAGCTGCGAGGGCGTCGCGCCGGTCTGCCGCTCGGCGATGGCGCGGTCGAGGCGCTCGGCGATGAGGTCGGCAAGTGCTGCGAGGTCGCGCTGCGCGGCGGCTTGCGTCTGCCGGCTTTGATCGGTGACCTGAACGAAGGCGCCGAAACAGATGGTGACGAGAAATGCGATTATCAGCATCGGCACCGCGCGGCGCAGCACCGGCTCGGCGTTGAGCAGCCGATGGTAGGCAGGTTTCGCGATAGACTGCGCCAATCCACGGATCGAATCGGATTGGACGCAGGCGCTTTGCGTGCGCGCGCGCGTCATGCCTTTGCCCCCTTGGGATTCCTCTGGAACGCCGCCCTGACGCAACTTCCGACGCCGGGACGGCGACACATCGTTACGCGGCCACATCGAACGCGGGGAGGTCAGGCCGATCGCTGCGGGTCCGGCGGGCGGATGACGCGAACGGTGCCGTTCTTCCCGATTTGAAGCGGCCCCCAGACCGCTTCGAATCACTGCGATTTGAATCCAGATTTCGCGGGCTGTCGAGAGTCAACGAATCGTTAACGTCGAATTTTTTATCCAAAGGCGATTACGCTGCGCCAATGCGCGGCGCAAACGAGTCCGAAAGGAGAACAGGCGAGGCGGGCTATTTTTCTAACCGCCCTCGCGCGTGGGTTCGGCGTGGCTGATGACGCGCTTCACGGTCGGGAACGCGCGGCGCAACGCGCGTTCGATCTCGTCGACATTCTCATGCACGCGGGTCACGGTCATGGTCGGCGCCGCCCGGCAATGGAAGTTGACGATCTGCCCCGCCGCGGTATCGCGCACGCGGACATTGTGGATGTCGTGAATGTCGTGGTCGGCCGCGAAACGCGACAGCGCCGCGGTGATCTCGGCGACGCGGGCCGGCGGACATTCGACGCCGGCCGGGCTTTCCGGCTCCAGCGGCTCGATGTGGGTGTCGACCTCGACGTCGCTGCCGAACTCGTCGCGGATGTTCTGCTCAAGGCCCTGCGCGATATCGTGAGCCGCTTCGAGGCCGAGGTTACCGTCCACCTCAAGGTCGATGCTCACGGTCAGCCGCCCGCCGAGATCGTGGACGGTGACGTGATGGATGGCGAGCGCCATGTTGCGCGCGATCACCATGATCCGCTCCCGCACCGTCTCGTTGTCGCGCGCCACCGGCAGCGCCGTGAAGGTGAGGTCGGCGTCGCCGAGCGCGGCGGTGACCGCCTCCTGGGCCCTGCGCTTGATGGCGTCGACGCGGTCGATCGGGTATGTTCGCGGCACCTGAACGTCGGCATCGATGAAGTATGTCGCGCCGACCGTGCGCGCGCGCAGCCGTGCGATGCCGATTACCCCCGGGATGCCTGAAATGGCGGCGTGGACCTTGTCGGAGATGCCTTCCGGCGCGCGGTCGAGCAGCGTCTCGATGGTCGAGCGTCCGAGCCGCAATCCCAATACCGAGATCACCACCGCGACGGCGATGGCGGCGGCGGCGTCGCCCCACGCGTAGCCCAGCGCCGTGAGCGTCAGTCCGATGATGACCGCGACCGAGCCCAGCACGTCGGAAGTGAAATGCAGCGCGTCGGCGGCCAGCGCCTGGCTTTTGGTGGCGCGCGCGGTGCGGTGGAGCGCGTAGGCGCGCCACAGGTTGACGCCGATTTCGACGAACAGCACCAGGAACGGAACGAACGAGATGGTGGGCGGCGGCGCGCCGTCGCGCAGGTTGCCGTAGGCGGTGACCAGAATGCCGCCGGCCAGCACGTAGAGCAGGGCGATGACGCCCAGCGCCGACAGGCTCTCGAACTTGCCGTGGCCGTAGTGGTGCTCATCGTCGGCCGGGCGATCCGAGAACCGCACCACGATCCAGGTGATGGCGGTCGCCACCAGATCGACCGAACTGTGCAACGCATCCGAGATCAGCGCCAGGCTGCCGATGGCGACGCCGACCACGAACTTGATCGCGGCCATGGCGGCGCTGGCCGCGACCGAGATTGCCGCGACGCGGGTCTTGCTGGTCGATGCGTGCTGTCCCATGGGCGGGGTTTAGCAGCCCGCGCCGCCGACATCAAAGCGCCGCGCGCAATCCTTCACGGTTATTTCCACGCCAGTTGCACATACGACTTATTCCAGTTTCAAACTACGGACGGGACGCAAGGCGGGCGGCGCGCCGCTACACGGTCACGACGATCTTGCCGAGGTGCTTGTTGGCTTCCATATGCGCGAACGCCTTGGCGATATCGTCGAAGGCGAAAGTGCGGTCGATCGGCAGCTTGAGCTTGCCGTCCTCGACCGCCGGCCAGATATCGGATTTGACCCGCGCGAAGATCTCGCGGATTTCCGCGATCGAGCGGGTGCGGAAGGTGACGCCGATATAGGTGATGCGCCGGGCCGCATGGAGGTCGAAATTGAAGTCGCCATGGCTGCCGCCGAGCCGGCCGACATTGACGATGCGGCCGAGCACTTTCGTCGCGGCGAGGTTCTGGTTGGCGACGCCGCCCGAAACCTGATCGATAATGAGATCGACGCCGTGGCCCTCGGTCGCCGCGAGCACCTGATCCACCCAGGCGGGATCGCGCGAGTCGATCGCGAGATCGGCGCCGAACTCTTTCAGCCGGCCGCGCCGCGTCGGATCGGTTGATGACCCGATCACGGTTCTGGCTCCCTTGAGCCGGGCGATCTGCAACGCCATCAGGCCGACGCCCGAGCTTGCGCCCTGGACCAGCACCGACTGTCCGGGTTGCAAGCCGCCGTTGGTGACGAGCGCGTTGTGCATCGTGGTCAGCGCCACCGGCAGCGTTGCCGCCGTCTCGAAATTCATGCCGGCGGGGATGGGAAACAGCCGCCCGTAGTCGGCGAGCGCGTATGTTGCGAACGCGCCCGTGCCCGATCCCATCACCCGGTCGCCGACCGTGACGTCCCTGGCGTCGGGGCCGATCTCGGCCACTTCGCCGGCCCATTCCATGCCCAGCATGGTGCCGACCCCGCCGGCGCTGCCGTGAACATGACCCTTGGTCATGCCGAGATCGGCGCGGTTGAGGCCGCAGGCGCGAACGCGAACGAGCACCTGCGCCCCGCTCGGCTTAGGCTGCGCGACGTCGCCGATTTCGGCGCCGCGGGCGCCGTAGAGAAATGCTTTCATGGTGATCCCCGTTATATATGGCCTGCCGGCGCGGCGCGGCCCGCGCATGCGTCAGTGGAACAGTTCGTCGCCGTGGGCTTCGACGTAAGCAGCGAGACCCAGCGTATGGTCGCGGACGAATTTCTCCGCGAGTTCGGTTTTGCGCTCCTCTAGCGCGCCGATGATGGCGAGGTGCTCGGGCAGCGAGGCGGCAAAGCGCTCGGCGCGGCCGATGGTCAACTGGCGACAGCCGCGCACATGCAGCAGGATGGCATTGGTCATGTCGATCAGGACCTGCGATTCGCTGAGAGAAACCAGCGTCTGATGGAAGGCGATGTTGGCTCTTGAGTATTCCTCGACGTGATCCTGCGGCAGCCGCTCCGCGTTGAAGTCCTTGAAGAAGTCGCGCAGCGCCGTGATGTCGCGCTTGCGCGCGGTGTGGGTGATGAGACGCGCCGCCATGCTCTCCAGCGCCGCCCAGGCGCGGATCATGTCGACGATCTCGCCCTTGCTTCGCCGCACCACCACGATGCCGCGACGCGGCAGCGATCGGACGAGGCCGTCCTGTTCGAGCATCGCGATGGCCTCGCGGATCGGGGTGCGGCTGACGCCGAGCCGTTCCGACAGCGCCCGCTCGTCGAGCATGACGGGATCGGGCACGGTGTAGATATCCATCCGCAGGATGGCGCTCTTGAGCGCCTCGTAAGCCTTGGTCTTGAAGCTCGTCTCCGGAGCCAGCCGCACGATTTCCATCTCGGGCTCGGCCACAGTGCGTCCTCTCGATGGCTTGATTGCTGGCATCGGCGCATTCCACCACGACCGCTCGAACTTCAATTAGTTTTGACACGCCGGATTCCGCAGTGTCAACGCAGACAAAAGCTCTAAAACCCCCGAGGTTATCACGTTGGAACGAATTTCCGTCGCCGGGAATGAACAAGTGTGCGCGGACGTTGGTGCGGCTCGCCGCTGTGATAACGACGGCGACCGAAAGTGATTGAAGCGCTGCGTCTGATTTGCAAAATCAGCAGTGGACGCGGGGGCCAGCATCAGACGTAGGTTCCGTTGCGAACGATTGAGGACCCTGTTGTTCGATCTGCTGATTTGACGACGCCCGCCAAAGGTGGCTAAATTTTGCCTCAAAGTGCTGCCGGCCCGTCGGCGGTTCGATCTGTGGCCTCGTGAGGGTGGCGCCGAACCGATGCGGGCTCGTCCGCCATAATCAAAAATCGATGTGGCCTCAGTCATGTCGGAACAAGAGGGAGAGGACTGATATGAGGATAACCCGTCGCGCATTCGCCGCCGGCGCTTCCGGCGTCGTGCTTGGTTCGGTCGCTTCGCCGTGGATACGGCGCGCGGGCGCGGCCGATTCCACCATCCGCATCGGCGTGGTCAATTCGATGAGCGGGGGGCTCGCGGCCTACGCGCAGGAGGGCCAGCCGGCATTCGAATACATCATCAAGAAGATCAACGCCGAAGGCGGCATCAAGAGCAAGGGCGGCGCGAAGATCGAACTGATTCAGGCCGACGACACCAGCCAGCCGGCGCGCACCGCCACCGAGGCCCGCCGCCTCATCACCGAGGAAAAGGTGCATCTGTTGACCGGCACCATCCTCAGCGCCCAGATGCTGGCGCTGACGCCGGTGCTCGACGAACTGAAGATGCCGACGCTGTCGGTGTGGGCCGGCGGCGCGCGATCCAATTACATGTTCACGCTCGGCTACCCTTACGACCGCGGCTACGCGCAGACCATGCACGACTTCGTCGTGTTCCTGCGCGACGCCGAGAAGTTCAAGATCAAGACCGCGGTGATGGGCTATTCGAACTACGAGGCCGGCCAGCAGGTCAACAAGTTCCTGGTCGAGAAGCTCAAGGCCAGCGGCATCGAGATCGTCGGCGAAGCGCCGCTCGACATCAAGGCGCAGGACCAGACTTCGGCGATGGTGCGCATCCGCTCGCTGAAGCCCGATGTCGTGGTCGGGCTGGTGACGCCGCGCGACGGCATCCTGCTGCATCAGGCGCGCTACAACCTCAACTATCACGGTAGCATCTTCTGCGGCGGCACTGGCGGCTATTCCGACCTGTCGCTGTGGAAGGACCTCGGGCCGGAGATCGGCAAGGCGGTGCTGACCCAGAACCTGTTCGGCATGACCGGGTTCAGCCCCGGCGCGAAGATCGACTCGATGCAGAAGATCATCAAGGAATTGCACGACGTCGCCAAGCTCGACCGCATCGGGCAGGGCGCGATCCAGTACGCGCAGGCGGGGCGCGTGTTGCAGCAGGTGCTGGAAAACTCGGCGTCGCTGGAGCGTGATGCGTTGCTCGACGCCTTCAAGAAGGTCAACATTCCCTTCGGCGATCCCCATCTCTACGTCGCCAAGCCGAAGGGTTTGCAGTTCGCGGAGGATCGTTTGCTCAAGGACGGCAGCGCCATGTTCATCCAGTGGACCGCCGACCAGCAGCAGCAGGTGGTGTTCCCCAAGGAGTTCGCGCAGACCACGCCGCGTCCCCGGGTGTGAGCGCAGGCCGTGGCGCTGCTCGAAGTCGATAACGTCAGCCGGAGGTTCGGCGGCCTGGTCGCCGTCAACAACGTGAGCTTCGCGGTGCCCGAGGGCGAGATCCTCGGCATCATCGGCCCCAACGGCGCCGGCAAGACCACGCTGTTCAGCGTCATCTCCGGCTTTCTGCCGCCCAGCGAAGGCACGATCCGCTTTGCCGGCGAGACCATCGTCGGGCTGTCGCCCGACCGGCTGGTGCGCCGCGGCCTGGTGCGCAGCTTCCAGGTGGTGCAGACCTTCGCCGACATGAACGCGCTCGACGTGGTGACGACGGCGGCGCTGACGCGGCGGCCGATTCGCGAGGCGATCGATTACGCCGCGCATGTCTTGAGGCGGGTCGGCATGGCCGGCAAGGAGTTGATGACGCCGGCGACGCTCTCGCTTCAGGACAAGAAGCTGCTCGAACTCGCCAAGTGTCTCGCGACCGATCCCCGCTGTATCCTGCTCGACGAGGTGATGGCGGGGCTGACGATCGCCGAGACGGAAGCGCCGATGGCGATCGTGCGCGAACTCAACAGCCAGGGCGTCACCATCGTCATGGTGGAGCACGTCATGCCGGTCATCATGCGGCTGGCGACCCGCATCGTGGTCATCAACTTCGGAGAGAAGATCGCCGAAGCCGCGCCCGACGAGATCGTCAAGAACCAGAAGGTCATCGACGCCTATTTCGGGGAGCACCTCGATGCTTGAGATCGATCATCTGGTCACCGGATACGGCGGCGTGCCGGTGCTGCACGATATCTCGCTGAAGCTGAGCGCGGGCGAGATCGTCGGGCTGCTCGGCGCCAACAACGCCGGCAAGACCACCCTGATTAATAGTCTCTCGGGTATGTATGCGCCGATATCGGGCCGCATCCGCTTCGAGGGACAGGACGTCACCGCGATGACCCCGCGCCAGCGGGTCGAACTCGGCATCGTCCAGGTGCCGGAGGGGCGACTGGTGTTCCCCGACATGAGCGTGCGCGAGAACCTGCTGCTCGGCGGCATCAACGCGCGCGCCCGCCATCACCGGCCGCGCCAGATCGCGCATGTGCTCGAACTGTTTCCGCGCTTGCAGGAACGGCTCGGGCAAAAGGCCGGCACGCTGTCGGGCGGCGAGCAGCAGATGCTGGCGATCGGCCGGGCGTTGATGGCGGAAGCCAGGCTTCTGATGCTGGACGAGCCGTCGCTTGGGCTGTCGCCGCTGTTCGTGCAGTATATTTTCGGCATCATCGACCGCCTGCACGGCGAGGGGTTGTCGATCCTGCTGATCGAGCAGAATCTCAATCTGACGCTGCGTCACGCGCAGCGTTGTTACGTGCTGGAGCGGGGCAGGATCGCGGTGGAGGGGGCGTCCGAGATCATCAAGGACGATCCGCGGACCCGCAGCGCCTATCTCGGGCTTTAGTAGCGGGCTGTCGTCGATCATAACGGGGCGGAGACGGACGTGGCGGAATTTCTGCAAGCATTGGCGCAGGGCCTGTTGATCGGCAGCACCTACGGGCTGCTGGCGCTCGGCATGGGCCTGCTCTACGGCGTCAGCGGCGTGGTCAACTTCGCGCATGGCGATTTCATCTCGCTCGGCATGTTTCTTTGTCTGGCGCTGTATTCGGCGTTCGCGCTCGATCCTTACGTGTCGCTGGTCATCACCGTTCCGGTGATGACGGCCATCGGCGGGCTGGTGTACTGGTACTTGCTGCGGCCGATGGTCGGACATCAGTTCCTGATGGTGGTGCAACTCACGTTGGGTTTGAGCCTGGTGTTGCAGAACGGCATCCTGATGGTGTTCGGCGGCCAGCCGGCGCGCACGCCCTCGGTGGTCGAATCCAAGCTTCTCATTCTCGGCGATGTGGTGGTTCGCGTTCCGCACGTCATCGCCTTCGTGGTGTCGTTCGCGATGGCGATCGGGCTCTACGTCATGCTGCGCTCCACCGACTTCGGGCGCTCGATCCGCGCCGTGCATCAGAACGCCCACGCCGCCGCGCTGATGGGGATCGACGTCAGCCGCGTGCAGACGCTGACCTTCGCGCTCGGCATCGGCATTCTGGCGATCGCGGCGGCGCTGTTGCTGCCGGGAACACCGATCCAGCCGGCGCAGGGCCTGCGCTACACGGTCATCACGCTGATCGTCGTCGCGCTCGGCGGCATGACCAATTTCGTCGGCATCATGCTCGGTGGCCTCATCATCGGCCTGTCCGAAGCTTATGGCACCATCTATCTCTCCGACACGCTGGGGATGCTGCTGCCCTACGGCATCTTCGTGCTGATCATGCTGTTCCGGCCTCAGGGACTGACCTGGAGTTCGTCGCGATGAGGCAGGAATTTTACAAGACGCTGATGTCTCCGGTGTGGCTGGTCGTGCTGCTGCTGGCGGCGGTGCTGCCGCCGCTGCTGCCGTCGTATTATCTGCACATCATCATTCTGGCCCTGGTCTATGTGGCGCTGGCCTCGGCCTGGAATATCGTCGGCGGCATGGCGGGGCAGATTTCGCTGGCGCACAGCCTGTTCATCGGCACCGGCGCGATGCTTTCCACCGCGCTGCTGCTCAAGCTCGGAATCAACATGTGGCTTGGGCTGGTCATCTCCGCCGTGATTTCCGGCGTGATGGGAGCGATCATCGCCTGGATCGACTACCGCTTCCAGCTCGGGCATCTGTCTTTCGTGCTGATCACGCTGGCGTTCGCCGAAATGGGCACGGTGATCGTCGAGGGATGGGATTTCCTCGGCGGCGCCTCGGGGCTGCTGCTGCCGCGGGATACGGGAAATTTCTGGGAATTCCAGTTCGGCGGCGGCATCGGTGCGTTCTGGGTGATGCTGGTTCTGGCGATCGCAAGCATTCTCATCAATGTCGCGATTCTCAACGCGCCGCTCGGCTATTACCTGCGGACCATCCGCGACAACGAGAACGCGGCGCGGGCGATCGGCGTCGACATCCTGCGCTACAAGGTGGCGGCGATGGTGATATCGGCGATGCTCAGTTCGGTGATCGGCACCGCCTATGTCCGCTATCTGACGTTCGCCGATCCCTATCTGCTGGTGTCGCCGATCATCATCATCGAGATCGTGCTGTTCGCGACCGTCGGCGGTCTCGGGCGGGCCTACGGGCCGGCGTTCGGCGCGCTGTTGCTGGTGCCGCTCGGCGAGATCCTGCGCGGCAAGCTCGGCGGCACGCTGCCGGGGCTGCACTACTTCATCTATGGCGTCGTGGTGATTGCCGTCATTCTGATTTCGCCGCGCGGCCTGCTGCCGCCGCTTGAGAAATGGCTGGCGCGGCTGCGGGCGCCGACCACTGCGAGCAAGTGACCGGGCGCGGTTGGGCGACCGGGAGGGCGATGGCGTGAGAAACGGCAATTGGAAATGCCGTAGGGTCAGGGCCGCAGCGACTGCATGACAAAATCGACGACGTGCTTGCGACGCTTGCGCAACGCCGCCTTGCTCGAGAAATCTTTGCCGAGCATGACGGACAGCGTCGGCATCCCGGAGAAGTAGAAGTAGCTCAGTGCCGCGATCGAGATGTAAAGCTGCTCCGGATTGACGCCACGGCGGAACAGGCCGTCGCGCACGCCGCGGTTCAGCGTTCTTGAAAAAAGACGCAGCAGCGACAGGCCGATCTCGGAGAAGCGCTCCAGATTGCGGATATGAGTGGCCTCGTTGCGGTTTTCGTCATTGAGGATGCTGACGAAGTCGGGGTGCATGACGAGATAATCGAACGCGCTCAGGATGAGCTTGCGCAGCGTCTGATCGGGATCGAGCCCGTCGAGGCAGAGCTTGCGCTCGTAATCCCTGATCTCGCGATACATCCCTTGAAGGACCGCGAAATACAGCGCGTCCTTGTCGCCGAAATAGTGATAGACGAGCTGCTTGTTGACGCCGGCACGCGCCGCGATGTCGTCGACCCGTGCGCCGGCCAGCCCGTTGCGCGCAAACTCCAGACGGGCCGCAGCGAGCAGCTTGCGCTGCGTGCTCGCGGGATCCCGCCTGCGCGGAATCGCGTATGGTTCGTTCAAGCCAACGTCAGCCATTTCCAGCCCGAATGATGAGCGACGTGGATCGCATCAATATATCCCTAGTAGCAGAGGCCGTTATTTGCAAGCAGTGCAATAGGTGCGGCGCGAGTGCGACAGGCGGTGATATCAAGTCGATGAATATCGCTTGTCGCGAGAGGGACACTGATAGCGCGCACGGCATGGCGCGCTTTGCTGTGCCTCAAAAGATGGAGTCTTAGAGGCTTATCTTGATACCGGCGCGCGCGATCATGCGACTGGCGGTGGTAATCCGACACTTATCGTCACCGTCGTTTTTGGAGCACGATCCCGAAAATTGGAAACCGGTTTGCACTGTACGGCCGTTGGGGCCGGACGAGATCATGCTCGATCAAAAAGCTGAGCGAGGAGTCTGATTCAACGAGGTTGAATCAGACTCTAAACACGGTGAGAGACGATAAATTCTCGTTGAGCGAGCCGCTTTAGACGCGAACCGGACTGCGGATGCGGCCGCTGTCGCCGAAAACGCGCAGATAGCGCGCGGTCTCCGCGGGGTCGCCGGTCGCCTTTTCGGGATTGTCCGACAGTTTGACGGCGGGACGGCCGTTCACCGAGGTGACCTTGCATACGATCGAGATCGGATCGAGGTCGGTGGTCGGATCGGGCGAGCAGCCGACGAAATCGTTGGTCAGATTGGTGCCCCAGCCGAAAGAGACCCGGACGCGGTCGGCGAAGTGATGATACGCTTCCTCGATGGAGTGCGTATCCATGCCGTCGGAGAACACCAGCAGCTTCTCGCGCGGATCGCGTCCCTTGGCCTTCCACCACGCGATGATTTCCTCGCCGGCTTCGATCGGCGGCGCGCTGTCGGGGCGAAAGCCGGTCCAGTCCGCGACCCAGTCCGGCGCGTCGCGCAGAAACGCCCGCGTGCCGAACGCATCGGGGAGCGCAATCAGCAGATTGCCGCCATAGGTGTGCCGCCACTGGTCGAGGATGCGGTACGGCGCCCAGCGCAATTCGGTGTCGTCGTTGGCGAGCGCGGCTGCAACCATCGGCAGTTCGTGCGCGTTGGTGCCGATCGCTTCGAGGTCGTTGTCCATCGCCAGCAGCACGTTCGAGGTCCCGGTGAACGCCGGTCCCAAACCTTCCTTGACCGCTTCGACGCACCAGCGCTGCCACAGGAAGCCGTGCCGCCGCCGGGTGCCGAAGTCGGACAGCCGCAAGCCATCCAGCTTGCGCAGCCGTTCGACCTTGCTCCACAGCTTGGCCTTGGCGCGGGCGTAGAGCACGTCGAGCGCGAAGCGGCCCTGTCCCTTCATCACCTGGCGCGAGCGCAGTTCGTTGAGGATGGCGAGCGTGGGGATTTCCCACATCGTGGTGTAGGCCCAGGGGCCATGGAAGTGCAGTTCGTACTGCCCCTCGACCTTGCGCAGTTCATAGTCCGGCAGACGAAACTCGCTCAGCCAGCGGATGAACGAGGGCGAGAACATCTGGGTGGTGCCGTAGAACGTGTTGCCGGCCAGCCAGATCAGTTCTTTCTTGCTGAAGCGCAGGCTGCGCGCGTGATCGAGCTGCGCCCGCAACTCGCCCTCGTCGATGACTTCGGCGAGGCGAACGTGGCGGCTGCGATTGATGACCGAAAAGGTGACGTGCTCGGCCGGGTAGAACTCCCGGATCATCTGCATCATCAGCAGTTTGTAGAAATCGGTATCGAGCAGGCTGCGGATGATGGGATCCAGCCGCCAGCCGTGGTCATAGGTGCGCGTTGCGATGTCGGTCACGGGCATGGCGGAGCTTATAACCTGCCCATTGCCAAGCGCCTATAGCGTTTTCGAGTGGGTGGGGTCCGGTTCGCGCAAGCGCCGGTCCGGTTCGAATCGAGCACCGGGGACAATGCCGGAGGCCCGCTTCCGGTTCAGGTCCGAAGGCAGATTCTCACGCTGGCGCGGCAGGCTCGCGTGCCGCGTCCGGGCCGGCCACGCGAGCCGGCCCGGTCGGCAACCCGGTCAGTCCGGCAGCTTGATGAACTTCGGATACTTCAATCCGCCTTCCGCGATCTTCTTCGGCCACACCGTGACCTGTTTGCCATTCTGCCACTGGAAGACGAGGCCGTTGACGGCGTCGGGGCCATAGACCAGGCCGTGCGTGAACCTGTCGGTCCGGCCGTAGAACTTGATCGTGCCGATGGTGCCCTCGTAATTGGTCTTCTCCAGTTCCGTGACCATCTTGTCGGGATCGGTCGAGCCCGCGCGCTGGATCGCCTCGGCGATGATGTAGACCTCGTCGTAGGCGGTATAGCCGGTATAGGCGGGAGCCTTGCCGAACTTCTTCTTGAACTTCTCGGCGAACGGCTTGGTCTTCGGCGTCACCGCCACGTTCTCGGTCGCGACCGCGAGTGAGGGGATGCCGTCGGCGGCGCCGTTGGTGTCGGCCCAGAAGGTCGGGCTCAGAGCCTGCGCCGAGACGCCGAACATCGGAATCGGCACCTGCTGGTTCTTCCACTGCACGGTGGGCTGCACGCCGACATGGGAGATGCCGGTGACGATGACGTCCGGCTTGGTGTTTTCGATCTTGTTGAAGATCGGCGTGAAGTCGGTGGTGTCAGGCGAGAAGCGGATGTGCTCCACGACCTTCAGGCCCGCCTTCGGCAGGCACTCCTTGAGGCCCTCGTCGAGCGGCTTGGTCCAGGCGGCGTCCTCGCTCATGACGGCGGCGGACTTCATCTTCAGGCCGTCCACCAGAAGGTCCTTGGCGGCGTCGCAAATCGCCTGCGCCTGCGCCGCCGAGGTCAGGTAGCCGTGGAAGGTGTACTTGTTCTTGTCGTAATCGTCGTGGATCGGGCGGGTGATCTCGTTGCTCGCCGCGCCGGGCGTGATCAGCGGCATCTTGAGTCGCGCCGCCCAGGGTTCGAGCGCCAGCACCACCTCGCTGATGTAGCTCGCGATCACCGCGCTGACCTTGTCCTCGGACACCGCGCGCTGAAAGGCGCGCACCGAGTCGGCCGACGAACTCTTGTTGTCGTAGGTGACGATCTCGATCTTGCGGCCGTTGATGCCGCCCTTCGCGTTGATTTCCTCGGCCGCGATCTCGGCGCCGCCCGGCGTGGCCGCGCCGGCGATCGACTGGACCTCGGCGATGACGCCGATCTTGATCGGGCCGTTGGCCTGCGCCAGCGCCGGCG
>JBASBO010000460.1:0-2326 GCA_049651165.1 Xanthobacteraceae bacterium
CGCCGTCACCAGCGCCACCATGTCGCCGACCAGGTGGAAGATGCCGTAGGCGTCGATCGCCTCCGGCGCGGAGGTCTTGCCGAAGCCGCGCATGTCCGGCGCGGCCACGCGATAGCCGGCGGCGGCGAGCGCGCCGATCTGGTGCCGCCACGAATAGGACAGTTCGGGCCAGCCGTGACACAGGATCACCAGCGGGCCGTCGCCCTGCTCGCGGACGAACATCTCGATGCCGTTGACGGCGAGGGTGCGGCTGGACGACATCGCGAAGCCTTTATGAACTGAAGGACCGCCAACCATAGGAAGCGCGGCCCGCGCCCGCAACCGGGCAGCCTCGCGGTCGGGCACCCTCGCACATCGTGCGCATGTTGTTCGGACCGGATCGCGCTGGTAGACTTGAAGCATCGGGACATGACCATGCGGAACGCGCGATCCATCCAATTATCAGCCTGGACCGGCGGCGCGCGGCGCGCGCTGGTGGCCGGCGTCATGGCGTGCGCGCTCGCCCTCGGCGCGGCGGCGGCGTTTGCCGCCAACAACAGCGTGCAGGGCGCGAAGAAGGACGACGGCTTTTCGACCGATGCGCCGACCGCGATCCTGATCGAGGCCAACAGCGGCAGCGTGCTGTTCGAGAAAAACGCCGACGAGTTGCGCGCGCCCTCCAGCATGATGAAGCTGATGAGCGTCGAGGTGGTGTTTCACGCCATCACCGAGGGCAAGCTCAAGCTCACCGACGAATTCCGGGTCAGCGAGAACGCCTGGCGCAAGGGCGGCGCGCCGGCCGGCGGCTCGACGATGTTCGCCGCGATCCACAGCGTCGTCTCGGTCGGCGACCTGCTGCACGGCGCGATCATCCAGAGCGGCAACGACTCCTGCATGGTGCTGGCGGAAGGCATCGCCGGCGGCGAAAAGGCGTTCGCCGCGATGATGACCGAGCGGGCGCGCGCCCTCGGCCTGACGCGCTCGACCTTCGGCAATTCCACCGGATTGCCCGACCCCGACAACAAGATGACGGTGCGCGAACTGGCGAGCCTCGCCCGCCACCTGATCCATGCCTATCCGGAGTTCTACAAGCTGTTCTCCGAACCGGAGTTCACCTGGAACAAGATCCGGCAGCAGAACCGCAATCCGCTGTTGAAATCGCTGGAGGGGGCCGACGGCCTGAAGACCGGCTACACCAAGGAGGGCGGCTACGGCCTGGTCGGCTCGGCGGTGCAGAACGGCACCCGTCTGATCGTCGCGATCAACGGCCTCGACGACAAGGACGACCGCGCGGCGGAAGCCAAAAAGCTCTTGGAATGGGGATTCCGCAATTTCGAGACGCGCACGCTGTTCGCCGCGAAAACGCCGGTCGGCTCGGTCAAGGTGTTCGGCGGCAACCAGCGCTGGGTCCGCGTCGCGGCCGAGACACCGGTGCGGGTGATGGTGCAGAAGAACGGCAACGACAAGCTGTTGGCGCGGATCGTCTATGATGGGCCCGTGCGCGCGCCGGTCGCGGCCGGGCAGCGCGTCGGCGCCGTCAAGGTGTGGCGCGGCGGCAATCTCGCCGTCGAGGAGCCGCTTTACGCGACCGACGCGATTACGACCGGCACCACGATGCAGCGCGCCTTCGACGGCGCCAGCGAACTGATGATCGGCATGTTCCGCGCCGGCGTCGAGAAGCTGTGATGACAACGCCATCCGCTGAAACGGGCGCGGCCGCGCGCGGCCGCTTCATCACCTTCGAGGGCGGCGAGGGGTCGGGCAAATCCACCCAGATCCAGATGCTGGCGGAGCGGCTCGACCGGGCAGGGGTCCGCGTCATCGTCACCCGCGAGCCCGGCGGCTCGCCCGGCGCGGAAATCATCCGCCATGTGTTGCTGTCGGGCGTCGGCAAGGCGCTCGGCGCCGACGCCGAGACGCTGCTGTTCGCCGCGGCGCGCGACGACCACGTCCGCAGCGTGATCGAACCGGCGCTGAAGCAGAACGTCTGGGTGCTGTGCGACCGCTTCATCGATTCCACGCGGGTCTATCAGGGCCACGCCGCCGGCGTCGACCGGCGGCTGGTCGAGGCGCTGGAGCGCGTCACCATCGGGACGTTGAAGCCCGATCTCACCTTCGTGCTCGATCTGCCGGTCGAGGTCGGGATGCGGCGCGCCGCGCAGCGGCGGGGCAACGAGGTCCCGGATCGCTTCGAGGGCGAGGCGCTCGGCTTCCATGAAAAACTGCGCGACGGCTTTCGCAGGATCGCGGCGGCGGAACCCGAGCGTTGCGTGCTGATCGACGCCATGGCCCCGCCCGAGCAGGTCGCGCGAGCGATATGGCAGGCGCTCGGCCGGCGCGGTCTGGT
>JBASBO010000461.1:0-1925 GCA_049651165.1 Xanthobacteraceae bacterium
GCAGCGGGTCGGCCTCGTTGCGCATCGGCATGTAGCCGGCGACCACCGCGCCCGGCGCGACGGCGAAGATATCGGCGTAAGCCGCGAACCGCTGCGCGGCGGCTTCACGCGCCAGCGCGCTCAAGGCGTCGCGTTGCGAAAGCGCGGCGGCGCGCAACTGGTCCTTCGACTGGATCTCTGACGACTCCCGGCGGCGAACAAAGTCGGAAAGTGCGAAGCCGCAATCGCCGTTGAAGCGCTCGATCCCGGAGTTCCCTACGAAAGTAGGTGGGCACCATATGTCCGGGTCCACGGACCCGGTCAGGGACAGTTCCCTAAAGGATCGATAAGGCCCCGGGGATGTATGGCTCCTGACGCGCGTCACAGCCTCGCGACAAGCAATGTAGTCATTGCACGGCGCGAATGCCAGAGCAGTGTAAGCCGCCCCCCTTCCGCGAGTCGTCCTCGCGCAGGCGAGGACCCATAACCCCTGCCTTTGTTATTATCGCAAGCGTGAGAGGGCAGAAAACCACCAGCGCTTTCCGCCACATGATTGCTGTGGCGTATGGGTCCCTGCCTTCGCAGGGACGACGATAGTGGTTCTCACCCGATGGCGATGCCGTTGCCGACGGTGCGGTTGAGAACCTGTGTCGTCTTCTCGATGCGCTCGGCGGCGGCGTTGAGCGCGGCGGATACCGCGTATTGCGTGGCGCGGTTGCGCTCGGCGGCGGCGACGCGGACGTCGCGCAACGAGTCTACTTCGTCCTGAAGCGCGCGCGCACGCTCGCGGGTGTCGAGCAGTTCGTCGGCCACCATCAGCGCCGCCATCACGGTCAGCCGCGCGTCGCCGATCTCGCCGAACTTGCCGCGCAATTCGACGATGCGCGCCTCGAAATCCTCGGCGAGCCCGAGCAGCCGCTGCTCCTGGCCGTCCTCGCAGGCCATGCGATACTGGCGGCCATTGATGGTGACGTTGATGTGGTTCATCGCCCGTCCTCCTCCTGCTCCGGCTCCAGTAGGGTGCGGATGGTATCGATGGCCGCGTCGAGCCGTTCCGCGATCTCGCGGTTGGCGCGCTCCAGCTTGCGCGAGCGCACCAGCGTGCTGTCGAGTTCGTCGGCCAGCCGCGAGCGGTCGGCGCCCAGCGCCTGGATGCGGTTGGCCAGTTCGTCCTCGTCGCGGTCGGCGTCGCGCCGCCGCTCGACGGCGCTCTCCAGGGCGTCCAGCGCGGCAACCAGCCGGCGCGTGGCGCGTTCGATCTCCGCCGACCCGCTCGTGCCGGCGGCGGGTTCGTCATGGCCGGAGGGAGGAGGCCGATTGGTCATGCCGACGTTCACCACCTTGTCAGGGATACGAACAAGATCAGGGACGTATACTCTTTGCGGCCCGCGTAAGATATCCGGATACCCGGTAAAAACAGCGTGCCGGCAATCGCTTAGTGACTGAAACTTACGTGCCGGGAAAGCCCAGCGCAACGGCACGGGCGAGCTATGCACCATAAAGCGGACGGAACCGGAAGGCCCGCGCCGGCCGCCCTTGGACTCACCCGGTGGGGATGCTATTCAGCCCTGCCCATCCAAACTTCGTTCGAGCGGCAATTGTCACCCCGGCGTCAAACCCGGCCCTGAAACCTATGATTGGCAGGCACAGCCCATGACGACGCGCGTTGAACCCTCCACAATGGCCAATGCGATCCGTGCGCTTGCCATGGATGCCGTGGAAAAGGCCAAGTCCGGTCATCCCGGCCTGCCGATGGGCGCGGCCGACGTCGCCACCGTGCTGTTCACCCAATTCCTGAAATACGACGCCGCGGAACCGAACTGGCCTGACCGCGACCGCTTCATCCTCTCCGCCGGCCACGGCTCGATGCTGCTCTACGCGCTCCTTTACCTGACCGGCAACAAGGAGATGACGCTCGACCAGATCAGGAATTTCCGCCAGCTCAA
>JBASBO010000462.1:0-1666 GCA_049651165.1 Xanthobacteraceae bacterium
ACACGGCGTATGGGTCCCCGCCTGCGCGGGGACGACGTTTTTCGTGCTGCAAATCTCCGCACAAAACGAATTTGTGAGCAGATTCTAACTTTCGGTCCGGCTTCGAGGTGTGATCGCTCGCGCGCGCCGGCGCGGCATCCGGCCGGGATCGCGCAGGGCAGCCTTTCAAAAATCGCAGCGAAGGCTTATCTTGATGATCGGACAGCGGAACTTTGATTGCGCGGCGGGCTTCTGCCGGTCGCGACAACCTGCTAGGTTCCTGACCGTATCCAACCGCAGCCAATGCATACATCTGGTTTGCACACATCTGGTTTCGGGAACGCCCGTAACCACGGAGGACCGATGACCGCCGCCATCAACAAAGCGCAACAATCCGGGGCCGAGCCGACCGGCATCCCCGACATGAAGGTTTCGGTTCGGCAGGTCTTCGGCATCGACAGCGACCTCGAAGTGCCGGCCTTTTCCGAGGTCGACCCGCACGTCCCCGACGTCGATCCCGACTACCGCTTCGACCGCCCGACCACGCTCGCCATTCTCGCCGGCTTCGCCCACAACCGCCGCGTCATGGTGACCGGCTATCACGGCACCGGCAAATCGACCCATATCGAGCAGGTGGC
The DNA here is from genome assembly GCA_049651165.1 of Xanthobacteraceae bacterium. Lineage (GTDB taxonomy): Bacteria > Pseudomonadota > Alphaproteobacteria > Rhizobiales > Xanthobacteraceae > 62-47. Next base: position 618 of record JBASBO010000462.1, read on the forward strand.
GGCGCGGCTGAACTGGCCGTGCGTGCGCGTCAACCTCGACAGCCACATCAGCCGCATCGATCTGGTCGGCAAGGACTCGATCGTCATCAAGGACGGCAAGCAGGTCACCGAATTCCGCGACGGCATCCTGCCGTGGGCGTTGCAGCGCAACGTCGCGCTGGTGTTCGACGAATACGACGCCGGCCGCCCCGACGTGATGTTCGTGATCCAGCGCGTGCTGGAAGTGTCCGGCCGCCTGACGCTGCTCGACCAGAACAAGGTGATCCGGCCGCATCCCTCGTTCCGGCTGTTCGCCACCGCCAACACCGTCGGCCTCGGCGACACTTCGGGGCTGTATCACGGCACCCAGCAGATCAACCAGGGCCAGATGGACCGCTGGTCGATCGTCACCACGCTGAACTATCTGGCGCACGACGAGGAAGTCGAGATCGTGCTGGCGAAAGCCCATCACTACCGCACGCCGGAGGGGCGCGACATCGTCAACAAGATGGTGCGGCTCGCCGATCTCACCCGCAACGCCTTCGCCAACGGCGATCTGTCGACGGTGATGAGCCCGCGCACGGTCATCACCTGGGCCGAGAACGCGCAGATTTTCGGCGATCAGGCGTTCGCGTTCCGCGTCACCTTCCTCAACAAGTGCGACGAACTGGAGCGGCCGCTGGTGGCGGAGTTCTATCAGCGCTGCTTCAACGTCGAACTGACGGAATCCTCGCTCAACGTCGCGCTGAGCTGAGATGCATCCCTCCGCGACTTGCGGCGGGAATGTTTCGACATTTGCGGTGTCGTCCCCGCGCAGGCGGGGACCCATACTCCCGGCAGCCGCAACTGAGAGTTGGCGTTGACGCAGGCGACAGAGGGCTTCGGGACCGAAACGACCGTTGGTGGTTATGGGTCCCCGCCTGCGCGGGGACGACCTGCGGAAAGGCAGCGATGAGCACACCACCGAGCAACAAATTCCGCACCGGCGTCCGCGAGGCGCCCGCCGAGCCGTTCAAGCGCGCGGTGGCGTCGTGCATGCGCGCGCTCGCCAAAACGCCGGAGCTTGAGGT
>JBASBO010000463.1:0-3715 GCA_049651165.1 Xanthobacteraceae bacterium
CCGCAAGGGCGGTGCGAAGGCCGCGGGTCCGGCGCAGGCGGCGGATTGAGCCGGGTCCGCCGGCGGTCCCCGCAGGCGCGCACACCCGATGTCCGCATTTTCGCAAACGGGTTGCGCGGAGAATCCGTTTTCCAAAGCCGGCGTGAGGGGCCAAAGTAGCCCCAGCAACGCTTCTGTGGAGGAATACATGCGCTCGATCGGACATTTCATCGGCGGCAAGACCGTCAAGGGCACATCCGGGCGGTTCGCCGACGTCTACCAGCCGATGACCGGCGACGTGCAGGCGCAAGTGGCGCTGGCGACCAAGGCCGAACTGCACGCCGCCGTCGAGAACGCCAAGGCCGCGCAGCCGGCCTGGGCCGCCACCAACCCGCAGCGCCGCGCGCGCGTGTTCATGAAGTTCCTCGAACTGGTGACCCGCGACAACGACGCCATGGCCGAATTGCTGGCGCGCGAGCACGGCAAGACCATTCCCGACGCCAAGGGCGACATCCTGCGCGGCGTCGAGGTCGTCGAGTTCGTGCTCGGCGTTCCGCACCTGATGAAGGGCGAATATACCGAGGGCGCGGGGCCGGGCATCGACATCTATTCGATGCGCCAGCCGCTCGGCGTGGTCGCCGGCATCACCCCGTTCAACTTCCCGGCGATGATCCCGATGTGGCAGTTCGCGCCCGCCATCGCCGCCGGCAACGCCTTCATCCTCAAGCCCTCGGAGCGCGATCCCGGCGTGCCGATGCGGCTCGCCGAACTGATGTTGGAAGCCGGCCTGCCGCCGGGCATCCTCAACGTCGTCAACGGCGACAAGGAGGTGGTCGACGCCATCCTCGACGATCCCGACATCTCGGCGGTCGGCTTCGTCGGCTCCTCTGCGATCGCGCAGTACATCTACGAGCGCGCGGCGCAGACCGGCAAGCGCGCCCAGTGCTTCGGCGGCGCCAAGAACCACATGATCGTGATGCCCGACGCCGACATGGATCAGGCGGTCGATGCGCTGGTCGGCTCCGGCTACGGCGCGGCCGGCGAGCGCTGCATGGCGGTGTCGGTCGCGGTGCCGGTCGGCAAGTCCACCGGCGACCGGCTGATGGAAAAGCTGATCCCGCGTGTCGAGAGCCTGAAGATCGGCCCGTCGATCGATCCGAGCGCCGACTTCGGCCCGCTGGTCACCAAGGCGGCGCTGGAGCGCGTGCGCAACTACGTCGATATCGGCGTCAAGGAAGGTGCGACGCTGGCGGTCGATGGCCGCGGCTTCAAGATGCAGGGCTACGAGAACGGCTTCTACATGGGCGGCTGCCTGTTCGACAACGTCACTCCCAACATGCGCATCTACAAGGAGGAGATTTTTGGGCCCGTCCTGTCGGTGGTGCGGGCGCACGATTTCGACGAGGCGCTGCGGCTGCCGTCCGAGCACGAATACGGCAACGGCGTCGCGATCTTCACGCGCGACGGCGACTCGGCCCGCGAGTTCGCGGCCCGCGTCAATGTCGGCATGGTCGGCGTCAACGTGCCGATCCCGGTGCCGGTGGCCTACTTCTCGTTCGGCGGCTGGAAGCGCTCCGGCTTCGGTGACCTCAACCAGTACGGTTCGGACTCGATCCGCTTCTACACCAAGACCAAGACGGTCACCGCGCGCTGGCCGTCCGGCGTCAAGGAAGGCGCCGACTTCGCGATGCCGACCAGCTAAGCTGCTGTCGGGAGGCTTCGCTCCCGGTTTCGTTCCGGGAGCGGACTCCGGCTGGCGCGGCGGGCCTTCCGGGCTCGCTTGAATCGGAACAGACCGATACAGTCACGAAACTGATGGACCCCGCTTGTCGCGGGGCCCGACGGTTGGATGCAGCGGGGTGACATGCAGTTCGCGCTCAATGAGGATCAGATCGCGGTTCGCGACATGGCGCGGGATTTCGCCGCCGAAAAGATCGCGCCGTTCGCGTTGAAATGGGACGAGGAGAAACACTTTCCCGTCGACGTGATGCGGGAGGCGGCGAGCCTCGGCATCGGCGGCATCTACATCAGGGACGACGTCGGCGGCTCGGCGCTGACCCGCTTCGACGCCGCGCTGATCTTCGAGGCGCTGGCGCAGGGCTGCCCCACGGTGTCGTCGTTCATCTCGATCCACAACATGGCGTCGTGGATGATCGACGCCTACGGCTCCGACGAGCAGCGCCACAAGTGGCTGCCGAAGCTCTGCACCATGGAGCAGCTTGCGAGCTATTGCCTGACCGAGCCGGGCGCGGGCTCGGACGCGGCGGCGCTGCGCACCCGCGCGACCCGCGACGGCGACCACTACGTCCTCAACGGCCAGAAGCAGTTCATCTCCGGCGCGGGCAGCACCGACCTTCTGGTGGCGATGGTGCGCACCGGCGACAACGGCGCGGGCGGCGTCTCGACGCTGGTGATCGACAGCAAGACGCCGGGGGTGTCGTTCGGAGCCAACGAGCGCAAGATGGGCTGGAACGCGCAGCCCACGCGCGCCGTGATGTTCGAGAACGCGCGCGTGCCGGTCGCCAATCGTCTGGGCGACGAAGGCATCGGCTTCAAGATCGCCATGGCCGGGCTCGACGGCGGCCGGCTCAACATCGCCGCCTGTTCGCTCGGCGGCGCGCAGGCGGCGCTCGACAAGACACTGGCCTACATGAAGGAACGCAAGGCGTTCGGAAAGCGGCTCGACGAATTTCAGGCGTTGCAGTTCCGCCTCGCCGACATGGCGACCGAACTGGAAGCGGCGCGCACCTTCCTGTGGCGCGCGGCGGCGGCGCTCGACCGCAAGGACGCCGACGCCTCGATATTGTGCGCGATGGCCAAGCGCTTCGGCACCGATGTCGGCTTCGCGGTCGCCAATCAGGCGCTGCAACTGCATGGCGGCTACGGCTATCTCGCCGAATACGGCATCGAGAAGATCGTGCGCGACCTGCGCGTGCATCAAATCCTTGAAGGCACCAACGAGATCATGCGGCTGATCGTGTCGCGCAAGCTGATCGAGGGCGCGCGATGAGTTTCGAGGTGACCGAAGGCGACCTGATCGTCCGCCGCGAGGGGGCCGCCGGCATCATCCGGCTCAACCGCCCGAAGGCGATCAACGCGCTGACACTGGAGATGACCCGCGACATGGATCGCGCGCTCGATGCGTTCGAAGCCGATCCCGCCGTCGCGCTGATCGTGCTGGAAGGCGCGGGCGAGCGCGGGCTGTGCGCCGGCGGCGACATTCGCGGTCTTTACGACAGCGCGCGCGAGAAGGGCGATCTCGGCCCGGTGTTCTGGCGCGAGGAATACATCCTCGACGACCGCATCGCGCGGTTCCCGAAACCCTATGTCGCCTACATGGATGGCCTGGTGATGGGCGGCGGCACTGGGCTCGCGGCCCACGGCAGCCATCGCGTCGTCAACGACAGGACCAAGGTCGGGATGCCGGAAGTCGGCATCGGGTTCTTTCCCGATGTCGGCGGCACCTGGCTATTGTCGCGCGCGCCGGGTGAGGTCGGCACCTATTTCGGCCTGACCGGGCAGACCATGAACGGGGCTGACGCGATCTATGCCGGCTTCGCCGACTTCTACGTACCGTCAGGGAAGTGGCCCGAGTTGCGTGCTGCGCTTACCGCGCTGCCACAAGAGGTGGATGCCGCGCGGGTGGCTGACGCCATCCGCGTCTTCACCGACAAGCCGCAGCCGGGCATCGCCGAACAACATCGCGCGCAAATCGACAAGCTGTTTGGCCATGACA
>JBASBO010000464.1:0-16446 GCA_049651165.1 Xanthobacteraceae bacterium
GGCCGACCAACGTCTCGGGCGGCGTATTGCCGACACGCAGTGCGATATCCGCCTCACGCCGGCTCAGGCTGAGCGTCGCATTGTCGATGACGAGATCGACCTCAATACCGGGAAATGCGGCATGGAAGGCGGCAAGGTGGCGCGGGAGCAGGCCGAGCGCCAGCATGTCGATCGTTGTCACGCGCACCGTGCCGCTTAGGCGCAGATCCTGCCCGGTGACCTTGCGGCTCAGACCGGCGATCTCCTCTTCGATACGCAGTGCACCGTCGCGCAGCTCCTCGCCGGCCGGGGTCAGGAAATAGCCGTTTGGCAGCCGCTCGAACAGACGCACACCCAGCTCTGTCTCGAATGCGCCGATGCGACGAAAGACGGTGGAGTGATTCACCCCGAGCTCTTCTGCTGCACCAGACAGCGAGCCCGCGCGCGCCACAGCAAGAAAGACGCGCAGATCGTTCCAGTTCTCTACCTTTGCATTCATGCAAGACGAGCTTTCAGTTATCGCCAATATCAACGCACTTTCGCACAGGCTATTTGATAGGTCGAGGTAAGCACGCTCAACGCCAAAAGGAATTTAAAGGAGAAAATCATGTCTCGGACCACCATCCCGGCAATCGCTCTGAACAGAAACGATCAAAAAAGGGGCAAATTGCATACCCGTAGCTTATTGATCACTGCCGCCGCCACGCTGGGAATCCTGGCGGGCGCCTTGTCCGGCCCAGCCCTGGCCCATTGCGACAGCATGGATGGTCCGGTTGTCCATGACGCGCAGCGGGCGATCACAGAGAAGAATGTGACGCCAGTTCTCAAATGGGTCACAGTAGCCGACGAAGAGCAGATCCGCAGCGCGTTCGAGATGACGCTGGTGGTTCGTGGAGAAAGCGACGCTGCGATGAAAGTCGCCGATCGCTACTTTTACGAAACATTGATCCGGGTGCACCGGGCGAGCGAAGGCGAGGGCTTTACCGGACTCAAGCCGGTAGGCAGCGTCGATCCCGCGATCGCCGCCGTCGACAAGGCGCTGCAGAACGGCAAAATCGAGCCGCTCGCCGAGAAACTGGCGACATCGGTTCGTCATGGCGTCGAAGAGCGTTTTGCGAAGGCCTACAAGAAACGCCAGACAGCAGAAGAGTCCGTCGAGAAGGGCCGCGAATACGTCGAAGCCTACGTGCAGTTCACGCATTTTGCTGAAGGCGTGCAGCATCTGGTCGAGGCGGGAGCCAGTCATCAGCACCGCGGGACATCGGCCCCGCATTGAACATTGCAGTGAAACAAGGCTCAGTGGGAGCCGCCATTGCGAGACAGGAGGCAATCATGTCCCGGAACGTAAACGTCCGCACCGTCCTGCGCAGCGATGAACTTTCGTGCCCGTCCTGCGTGCCGAAGATTGAGAAGGCGCTCAATGCCCTGCCGGGCGTCGAGAAGGCCAAGGTCCGCTTTAACTCCGGCAAGATCGAGGTCGAGCATGACCCCGCCCAGTCCAGTGTTGATGCACTGGTCGAAGCGATCCGTGGCACCGGCTATGAAGCGCGGCCTTCTGCATTTTGACCGCCATCCCTGCCCCGCCGCGCCGCAACCCGGTGCGGCGAAGTATTTGGAGATGATGGTGAAAAGGAGAGCCGAGATGAGCGGTATTGTCACGAATATCACGAGCGCCTTCGCGCATCCCGCGCGGCGGCGTTTGTGGCTTACCGTTGGCAGCGGCGGGCTGATCGCGACCGGTCTGATTGCGCGCTACGGTTTTGGAATGGTCGGACTCTGGTCGGCGCTGATGGTGGCCGCCGCCGTGCTCGCCGGTTCGGACATCGCGATCCGGGCTTGGCGGGCGCTGCGCGTGAAGCATCTCAGCATCGAGCTGCTCGTCACCATCGCGGCGGTAGGCGCCTTGGTCATCGGCGAGGTCTGGGAGGCGGCGGCGGTCACCTTCCTGTTCATGCTCGGCGCATGGCTGGAAATGCGGACTATGGGCCAGACCCGCGGTGCATTGAAAGAGCTGCTGGACGCCGCTCCGGCCACTGCAACCGTCCTGCGCGACGGCGGGCTGGTCGAGATTTCCGCGTCTGCCGTGCTGTTAGGTGAAACAGTGCTGGTCAAGGCCGGCCAGCGCATTCCTGTCGATGGCGAGGTGACAGAAGGCACTGCTGCCGTCAGCGAGGCCGCCATAACCGGCGAGCCAATGCCCGCCGAAAAAGCGCCGGGCAGCCGCGTCCATGCCGGGACAATCGCGGAGAACGGCCTGCTGCGCATTCGCGCAACCAATGTTGGCGCCGACACTACGCTCGCCCGGATCATCCACCGCGTGGAGGAGGCGCAGGAGGAGAAGGCCCCCGCCCAGCGAATGATTGAGCGCTTTGCGCAGTGGTACACCCCGGCGATCATCGGACTGGCGGGTCTCGCCTTCGCGTTCACGCAGGATATCCGGCTGGCGCTGACGCTGCTGGTGGTGGGTTGCCCTGGCGCGTTGGTGATCTCGACGCCGGTGTCGATCGTCGCAGGTATCGGAAGGGCCGCGCGTAGCGGCATCCTCATCAAGGGCGGCCAGCACCTGGAAAGCGCGGGGCGGATCGACACGCTAGCGCTCGACAAGACCGGTACGCTGACGGAAGGTAAGCCGCGTCTTGCGACGGTGATCGCGCTTGCTGGCACGGGCGAGGATGAATTGCTGCGCCTTGCCGCCACCGCCGAGGCCGGCTCGGACCACCCGCTTGGCCGTCCCATCGTCGAGGTGGGACGCAAGCAAGGTCCGCTGCCCACGCCTGAATCGCTCGACGAACATGCCGGCATGGGCATTAGTGCCCGCATCGAGGGGCGTGAGATCGCCGCAGGCAACCGCCGCTTGATGGACAAGCTCGGCATTCTGCTGGGCACGGACGGCGAAGCCGGGCTGGACCAACTGCTCGACGCCGGGCAGACGCCGATCCTGGTCGCGGCGGACGGCAAGCTGATCGGCCTCCTTGGCATGTCCGATATGGCCCGTGAAGGCGCGAAGGAAGCCATCGCCCGCCTGCGCGGCATCGGAATCGGCCGCGTGGTCATGCTGACCGGCGACCAGCGGGGTGCGGCGCAGGCCATCGCCCGCGAGGTAGGGATCGACGAGGTCCACGCCGGGTTGATGCCGGAGGACAAGCTGGAGCTGATCCGCAGCATGAAGGCCGATGGCGCGCATGTCGCCATGGTGGGCGACGGCATCAACGACGCGCCTGCGCTGGCGGCCGCCGACACCAGCATCGCCATGGGTGCGGCGGGCAGCGACGTCGCCATCGAGACCGCCGACATTGCGCTGCTCAAGGACGATCTGGGTAAGATTCCTGAGGCAATGGCGATCTCGCGCGCGACGCTCGGCAACATGCGTCAGAATCTCGTCATCGCGCTCGTCACGGTGGCGGGGCTGCTGGTCGGCGTGTTCTCTGGCGACATCCATATGGCGGGCGGTATGCTGGCGCACCAGTTGTCGGTTCTGGTCGTCATCGCCAACGGCATGCGCTTGCTGCGTGTCCCGAAGGCGGCCCGGTCCCCGGTGGCCGGTCGTGAAAGTAGGGAGCAGGGCACGATCGTCACTGCCAGAACGTAGGCGATTGCTTGTGCGACTTGCCCCCGCACTTGGGCGCGGGAGCAAGTCGCTGTCTGCTGATGCGAGATTTTCAATAAGCTTGCGCGACGCAAGCGACGTCGATTTTTTCATCGGGGTGCGAACATGAACGCGAGAACCGACGAACAGCCATGGCAGGAGGTTCTCCGGTTCTGGTTTCCCGAGGAACGCTCTTTAGAGATCGACCCGGATACCCATCAAGATCACTGGTTCTGGCGGATGCGGGGCGGCGCGGACAGCGACATCATCGCCCGCTTTTCGGACCTCACGGCACAGGCGGCCGCAGGCGAGCTCGATCACTGGGCCGATAACCCCGAAGGCAGACTCGCCCTCATCATCGTGCTCGATCAGTTCTCGCGCTCGGTTTGGCGCAACCGCCGCCGCGCCTTTGCGCAGGATCCTGCTGCGCTAGCACTTTCGATGGAAGGCCTATCAAACGGCGACTACGCTGCACTGCCCTTGCCCTGGCTTAAGATCGTTTACGGTCTGCCGCTGGGCCATTGCGAAGGGCCGGATCTCCTGGACCGCCTCGATCTCCTCATCAGGCTTCGTGAGGAGATCGCGGTAGAAGCCCCGACACAGCTGCAGCCGATCTATTATTCGCTGGTGAAACAGGCCCGAGACGTCAAAGAGGTGATCGCAGCTTTCGGCCGCCATCCTCATCGCAATGAGGTTCTCGGCCGGCAATCGACACCTGCCGAGGAAACCTACATCGCGGAAGGACGGTTTCCCCATCTGCGTGCGTTTCAAGGATTCCGACGCTAGAAGAGATATCGTTCCTCAGCCCAGCGCAGTAACACCTTCGCGTCCTGATCGGGAAGGCGCACGCGCGCCCTGCGCAGGCCTTGCGCGATTGCGTCGCCGACTTCGGGAGAGACCCTGTTGCCGTGCGTCATCAGGAAAAACCAGGCGAATGGAAGACCCATCTCCCGGTCGATCGCTTCGATACGATCCATGAGCATATGCATGGAAGAGTCCGCGGCCTCCAATTTCTCTGCTGGCAGATGCAGCGGACGAGTGATGAACGCGATCTCACGCTCGCCATTGTGTTCGTAATCCCTAAAGTCGAGCGCCCAATGGTCGTACACTCGCGCGTTACGCGCGCTCGATTCCTCCCAATCGTGGAAGAAGCGAACCTCACGCGGTACGAAATCGAAGTAGTCGGGCTGCAAGTCGAAAAACGGTGTCTGTATGCCGTCGGAGCCAACCCAGACGCGTCGCTCCAACTCGGGCCGTCGCCCCTCTCGTTTGTTGCGCTCGAGACGCGCGCGGCGTGCAAGGAAGCTGCGGACATGCACGACGCTGCTTCCCGCCCTGCCGAGCAATCGGTAAAGCGGTCCCGCAAGCACCTTGTCGTCTGACACATCATCGTGCGTGATCCACGACGGATCGAGCAGTTCCTCCTCGCCCCAAGGCCGGCCCGATGGATTGACGATCGGACCCGCGCACCACTCGGTCTCGCGACCAAGCGATATCTGCACGTAGTCAGCCGCACCCGATCCTGTTGGCGCGAACGCATAGACACTGTTGCCGTGCCATTCGGAGATCTGGAGATCAGTGTCTTGCAACCGCCTCCAGACCGTCGCAATGTCTCCATTGTCCTTCGCAAGCTCGGCTTGCATCCACGGACGATACTCGGCAATCCGTGTTCCGTCGGACGCCAGCACGGAGCGCGTGTCCCGCCAATATTGATCGTCGACGCTCGCCGCCGAAAACGAGAACCCGGGAAATGCATCCGTGAGCGCAGCGGCGAGGGTCGCTTCATCGGCGCCAGACGGAAGGCGCGACAGCACCGTTTCGACCGATGCCGCGTCGGGCAGACGCGTCGGAATTTCCGCTCCCTCTGTCATGCGCTCATCCTCTCCGATCCCATCATAACCACGATGCCGGCGATCTCGGCAACTGACCCTCGGGATCAAGGGCGCGCAGGCCCGGCGCGCCCTCTTCATTCCAGCGCCATAACGCCACGCAGCTCCCTCCAGGCGACATGAATGACGGGTAGATTACGCCATCATGTCCCTCGACGAGCAGTCTTGCGGCGACCTCATGCGTTGGCACGCTCTTACGTTGATCGAGCAGCATACGCCATTCGCACTGGTGAATCTCCGCAGTCAACTTGTAGCGTGTAAGCGTGTCAGCATCGGTCAGGTCGACCAGCGACGCGCCTTCCAATTCAAACTGAACCAGCAGCGCGGGGTGCTGCACGAAACCCTGATTGTATTCAGCCCATGCCGTCGAGATTTCCCGCGCCGCGTAAATCACCGGCTGACCGATGGCATTCCATCGTCCGCCGAAGCGCGCCGCCCCTGCGCCCGACGACGGCATGTAGGCCCATCGCGGCACGAAGGCGCGCCACAGCTTGATGATTGCAGCTTGCGCGTCAGGCATAGACGCCCGATCGCACAGCCTCCAAATATTCGAGCACTTTCTCCGCGTCGCCCTGTCGAACGAGGTCTTGAGCCGTCTTACCACCCCAGCCGGGGATCGGTTGATGCTTGAACCAGATGGCCGCGCGCCGTTCGTCGCCGGACATCTCCGATGCCGACGCTAGGATCCGGACGAGGGGGCTCAAAGCCGCATCGACGCGCCGCGCACTTGCCTTGCCGGTCAATGTGTTCCGAGACACGCCGGCGAGTTTCGCCAACTCCGTCAGCGTCACGCCAAGGCGCTCCGAGATCCGCTGCGGCGAAAGATACGGGGTGCCGTTGTCTCCAAACTGGGTTGCGGCGATCACGAATGCCGGGTTTGCCATGTTGCGCTCCAAGCTAAGAATGAGCATGGTATGGTCAACTGTTGCCCAATATATGCCCAGATTGAGCTCGGTTCAATGGCTACTATTGACCAAATTTTGTACCGAAATTTTGGTCAGCAGGTAGCGCGAACCGTGCGCGGCCGCACCCAGCGCGAAGGCGGGGTAGCACATCTGGTCGCGCGACATCTCGCAGGCCTCTCCGGCAAGATCGTCTGCGTCAGCCAGCGCGACAACGCGTTCCTGCTCCCGCACGGGCGCGGCGATGAGTTGCATCACGGCAGTCCGACGCCAGATCCGCACGGCATGGCGAAAGGCCCGCGGCCGGCCACGTGATCGATCCCTACGGGCGTATCGATTAGATCGGTGTGAAGGCGCGGATTTCCGATGATGCGCACCTGATCATTGCGTCGCAGTCGACGACCCCTGACGGTCAGACCTCGCACTCGAAAATTATCGCGTAATGATATGGAGGCAGTTGAACGAGATCGGTGCGCCGGAAGCCCGCCGGCTCCACGATCTTAGCCACCGCTTCGGGCGTCATGCGCATGTCTGTTCGCGGGCCGCGCGGCTCGCCAAGCATGATGGACTGCTCGCGTAGCATAACATGCCAGTTGAGGATGCCGAACAGGCCGTTCGGACGAAGCACCGCCTTGACGGTGTGCGCCAGACCGGCTTGGTCGGGTACGCCGTGAAAGGTGTTGGCCATCAGCACGTAGTCGACCGGCTCCGGCACAAGCTCGGCGATCTGGCGCGCGTCGGCTGTGAGCCATCTGAGAACTGACGCGCCTTGCCGGGCGACCTCTGCTTTTGCCTTCTTGATCATCGTTGGATCGAGGTCGAGGGCATAGATCTTTCCTGCGACGAGCTTCGCCAGCGGCGCGGTGAAATAGCCGTCGCCGCAGCACAGGTCGAGCACGGTCATGTCCGGCCTGATGCCAAGCTGGCGCAGCACGTTCACCGGATCGGGCCACAGCGCCGTCCACCAGTCGCGGTCCGGCATCGAGGTGGCGGGAAATAGCGCGCTCACGGCAAGGCCCGGTTGCTCCCCGATGCTGCGTCGAAATCAATCAGCATCGGCTCGCGGTCGCAGGAGCGGATGAACATTAGAAGCTCCGCCGGTCGAAGACCGATGCTCTCCGTATTGACCAGCGGATGGAAATTGACTTGCTCGGCATCAAGCAGCGCGGCGTCGATGACGGCGGTGACGGTTCCGCTCATGTCGTTGATAAGGCCGAGCGGCGTCAATGCGCCCGGCTGCACGCCGAGAATCTCCACCATGCGCTCGGCCGGGGCGAAGCCCAGGCGTCCGTTCGCACCGACCAGACTATGAAGGGTTCTGAGATCGAGGGCGCGGTCCTCGTGAATCGCGAACAGGAACAGCCGCCCCTTCTTGTCCCGCAACAGCAGATTCTTGGTGAAGGCGCCGGCCATCGCGCCGCGCAGGCGTTTGCCTTCCTCGACCGTGTCATGCGCAGGATAAGGCACAACGGCCGCGGCGATTCCCAAGTTTGCCAGACGCACGAACAGGCGGTCGCGCGCCTCGATAGTCGCTCCGTCCTGCATGGTCTCGCTCATGACTTGATTTCGATCGTGCACATTTCGCCGCGGGCGCACTCCTCGCCGTCGGCGTGAAGCGCGAGCGACACGAATGCCTTGGGGCTCTCGATCGACGTGAGCGCGCCGGTAATCAGCAGCTCGGTGTCGAGCGGCGTCGGCCTGCGAAAGTCGATGCGCAGCGACGCGGTGACGAAGCGGATTACCGGCCCGCCGTCCCCCATGACGCGGCCGCGATCGCGATAGGCGAAAGTGGCTGCCGACGCGGTGCCGTGGCAGTCGAGCAGCGAGGCGATCATGCCGCCATAGACGTTGTCCGGAACGCCGCCGCTATAGCGGCTGTCCGGGGTGAAGCGCGCTTCGGTGTGGTCGCCGCGCAGATAACTTTTCAGCTTCAGGCCGTGCGGGTTCGCCGGCCCGCACCCGAAGCAATGCGCGAACTTTGGCGGGTAATGATCCTGAATGGCCTTCTCGGCCGTGGCGATGGAATGGTTCATGCCGACACCGAAACCGGCTGCCGCCTGCGCGTATAACCGAGCCAGAGGAGCGACGCGGCGGTGAGGCCGAGCCAGGGCAAGAGCAGGAGGTTCATCGCCTGCCAACCGAAGGCTTGCAGCAGCGCGGCGGCGCTGAACGAGCAGGCAAGACTGACGGCGAAGATCGTCATGTCGTTGGTCGCCTGCGCCCGGCCGCGCTCCATCGCCGTGTAGGTGGTCGTCAGCAGCGTGGTGCCGCCGATATAGAGGAAGTTCCAGCCGACACCGAGCAGGACAAGCGCGCCAGCGAAGGAGCCGAAGCCCGTTCCGGTCAGCGTCATCAGCACATGCCCGGTCAGGATCAGCACGCCCGTCAACATGATCCTGAGCACGCCGAAGCGGGCGATCAGCGATCCGGTGAAAAAGGACGGCAGAAACATGCCCAGCACATGAAGCTGGATGACCATCGCGGCGGCCGGAAGGTCGTGATGGTGATGCACCATCGCGAGCGGCGTTGCCGTCATGGCGAGAATCATGATGCCGTAGCCGGTCGCCGCGCCGAACAGCGCGACCAGATAGGCCGGCTGCGAGACGATGGCCGACCACGGCCGGCCGACAGCGGATGCGCCCGCTTCCTCTTTCTGCGTGGGGACGCGCAGCGCGCAGAGGATGCCCGCGCCGGCCAGCGACCCCAGCGCCATCAGCAGGAAGGAGCCGGCATATTGGGCCGCGAACAGGTCCGCGCCGAAGCGACCGACCAATGGCCCCGCCAGAGCGGCCACGACGCCGCCGGCCAGAACCAGCGAGATCGCGCGCGAGCGGAAGGCATCATTGGCGACTTCGCCCGCCGCGAACCGATAGAACTGCGCGAACGCCTGATAGGCCCCGACAAGAAAGGTCCCAAAGGAGAGCAGTAGTAACGAGCCGATCCAGATGCCGGCGGCGCCCGCGATGCCGCCCATGACGCCGAGCAACGCGCCCGCCACGAAGCCGGCGCGCCGGCCAACGCGCGTCATCCACATCGACGCCGGAAATGTCACGGCGGCCGTCCCGAGGAACATGGCCGCGATCGGCAGGGTGGCAAGTTCCGGCCGCGTCGCGATATGGCCGCCCGCCAACCCGCCGACCGTCATCACCATCACCGATGCGGTCTGGAAAATGGCCTGCGCACTAGCAAGGATCAGCACTTGCAGGCGCATCGAACCGCGCCCCATCACAGCACCGGCACCTTGTCGGCGCCGAAACGCGGGTCGTTGAGGATGAAGAGGGCTTTCACGGCGGCGTTGCCCCTTTCCGGAGGTCTGTGGTATCATACATTCAATAATTCTATTGAATGAACTGGCCTCGATTGGGCCGCCATGTCAATCCGCAATCCTAAGCAGCTCCTATATGAGCAGTTCGCCGTGGTGGCGAAGGCGCTCGGCAATCCTCAGCGGCTGGAGCTGATCGAGCATCTGGCGCAGGGACCGCGCAGCGTGGACGTGCTGGCGGGCAAGCTCGGCCTGCCGATCGCCAATGTCTCGCAGCATCTTCAAGCGATGCGCCGCGCCGGGCTCGTGACCCCCGAGCGAGACGGCAAGTTCGTCAATTACCGACTGGCCGACGAGAGCGTGTTGACAGCCTTCGCGGCCGTTCGCGCCGTCGCGGAACGCCATTCGGCCGAAGTAGAGCGTGTCGTGCGCGGCTGGTTCCACCGTCGCGACGACATAGAGCCGGTCTCGCGTAAGGAATTGGCGTCGCGCATGAAGGCTGGCGCCGTCACGGTCATCGACGTGCGGCCACCTGATGAGTTCGCGCTCGGGCATTTGCCCGGCGCAATCAATGTGCCGCTATCGGAATTGGAGAAACGCTTACCCGCTCTGGAAGCCGGCCGCGAGATCGTCGCCTATTGCCGAGGTCCCTGGTGCGTCATGTCGTTCGAGGCCGTCGCCGAGCTGCGCAAGCGTGGCTTCAACGCCCGCAGGCTGGAGGACGGCCTTCCCGAATGGCAGGCCGCGGGCCTGGAGGTCGAGGCAACGGCGTGAAGGTGCCGACGCTCGACAAAGACGATGACCGCCCGCGCGAGGACCGCGTCTGGCCGATCCTGCATGGCAAAGACTACGCCGCACCGTCCGTGTTCCAGCCGGAAGCCCTGTTGCGGGAGGGACGCCGACAGCGGGGCAGCCCCCTTCTGCCGGTGCCTGATACCTGCGTGCTCGATCCCGATGGAGACATCGTTCGTCATTTGAAGCGAACCGGCAGCGGCCGCCTTCACGAAGGATGGGCCTGCTATCACACCGAGTTGGTCGCATTCGATCTTGAGGGCGTCGGCGAGATCGGGATCGTCGGCTGCGCTGTAGGCGCGTCGTTTGCCGTGCTCGTCGCCGAGCAACTTTTTGCATCGGGTTGCAAGCTGCTCATCAGCGTGACGTCCGCGGGTCGAATCTCGGATCGTGGTCCGACGCCGTATTTCATCCTGATCGACCGAGCCATGCGCGATGAAGGCACCAGCTATCACTATCTTCCGCCCGCCGTTTTTGCCGAGGCGCCGGATGCCGGTCTCATCGCGCGCGCGGAGGATATGCTTTCACGGCAGAAAGGCGTCGTCGTCCATCGCGGCGCGACATGGACGACAGACGCGCCTTATCGCGAAACAGCGGCCGCGATCGAAGCCGCGCGCATCAGAGACGTACTCGCCGTCGAGATGGAAGCGGCCGCGCTCTACGCCTTCGCGACTGCAAGGCGTCATCCCGTGCTGTGCTTCGCGCATGTCACCAACGCGATGGCACAGACCGAAGGCGATTTCGAGAAGGGCGAGGCGGACGGGGTCACGGCAACCCTGGCGGTGATTCAGACGGCGGCGCGCGCGTTCCTAATTACTTGATAAGACCACATTCGGATTCCACCTTGGACCTGTAGCTCATGAGAGTGGCGACTATGTCCGACCAATCCCACCATGCTTTCCTCGCAGAAACATTGAAACACCGGGCTCTTGAAGGCGGTGTCGACTATTCCGTGGGATTCCAGATGACTGCAAATTCATCGTCGCTCTCCGAACCTGCGGCACGGCCGAGATTGGCGAACAACTTGCGTGGACCGAACTCGGGCGCCGAAATCGAAATCGAAACTGAAACATAGTCGCCGCTGTTTTTATTCTTGCGAAT
This sequence comes from Xanthobacteraceae bacterium, assembly GCA_049651165.1. Taxonomy (GTDB): domain Bacteria; phylum Pseudomonadota; class Alphaproteobacteria; order Rhizobiales; family Xanthobacteraceae; genus 62-47. Next base: position 11,512 of record JBASBO010000464.1, read on the forward strand.
CCAGGCGGCGCCGATCTCGGCGCCGTTGGCGTAGACACGATAATCCGGTTGGTCGCTGTCCGGCTTCTTGTCTTTATTCGGAATGATCTTCAAGGCCGCGGAGATCGACAGTGTCCGCAGCGTGCCGCGATAGGAGCCGTCGTCGAGTTTATTCACGTAACCGATCGCTGGCATGTGATGTCTTCCCGTTTCATTTTGGCTGGTATCGGATCCAGCAGGTTCGACCACCTCGGTCGTCTCTCCGGATTCGCCGACCATCCCACCAAGTTGGAGCAATCGCGCCAGTCCACTTCCTCGCATGTCCGATGCCTCCGGGGCTGGCGCGTGCGCCGTGGGCGAGAGCATCCACCATCCCGGCGGGTCCCGCACCCTGTCGTATCCGACGGGTCCGATAAGTCGTACTTGCCAAAGCCGGCCCCGGTCCGCCGGGGGAGGGGTTGTGGGTGGGTGAGCGCGCGCTGCCGCTTGCGCCGTGCCGGCCGCAAGGGAGGCTGCGCCGCGCTCCCAGCCTGACGAATGCGACGGCTTGTCAACGCGCCCTTGCACCCGGCAGTCTTCGCGGCCGGTCGGTTTCGGCCCGTCATGTGCGGGAAAAGCGAAGCGAACCGAAGAAAGGGCTGGACATCGCCGCTGCGGCGGGTTCGGCGTATGTGTCATGGAAAAGAAAGATATCGACGGGTTGCGAGGGAAGGTGCCCTGCGCGTCCATCCTGGAAAAAGCGGGTTGGAAGGTCGACCTGAAGGAAAGTACTCGCAAGGCGGTCAAATACCGTCACGGCGAGGGTCAGATTGTGATCGTCATTCACGACGGCCGCGGCTGGTTCGATCCAATGTCGGACGCGAAAGGCGACGTCTTCGATCTCGCCGAGCATCTCGGCGCAACTGGATTTTCAGCAGCGTTGCAGAAGGTAGCCGATCTTGTTGGCTTCACGCCGACGCAGCCGGCCTGGAAGCGACCGGTACGGGTCAAGCCGACCGCGCCGCTCACACAGCGCTGGGCCGCACGCCTCAAACCGCGGCCAGGCTCACCGACCTGGCGCTATCTCGCCGAAACGCGGGCCATTCCCGATCACCTGATCCAAGAAGCCGTCGATCAAGACCGGCTGCGGGAAGGCCCACATGGTAGCATGTGGGCGGCGCATACGGATGACGCCGGCGCTGTCGTCGGCTGGGAGGAGCGCGGTTCGGAGTGGCGCGGCTTCGCGACGGACGGGTCGAAGGTGCTGTTTCGGCTTGGCGCCGCCGATCCGAAGCGCGTCTGCGTCACCGAGGCGGCTATCGATGCGACGAGTCTCGCCGCGATCGAGGGCCTGCGCCACGGCTCCCTCTATGTCAGCACCGGCGGCGGTTGGTCGCCGACGACGGAAGCCGCGATCCGTGCGCTCGCCGCGCGGCCGGGCGTACTGCTCGTTGCCGCGACCGACAGCAACCTGCAAGGCGATGTGTTCGGAGATCGCATCCGCGCCATCGCCGCGGAGGCCGGCTGCGGCTACGAGCGGCTACGGCCTGCGCGGGAGGACTGGAATGAGGACCTGGAGGTCGCGATCCGCGGCTGCCCATGACCAAAGGAAGTCGAACGCTAGTGTGCCGTCCTGGCAAGCTCCGATAAGGAGATGCACCGATCCGAAATGTCCGGGGGCGCACGCTCGGCGAGCGCCCGGAGCAATCGTTGATCCGCGGTCACGAACCGCGCCTGGCTCTGATTTGCGACCGTCAGATAGACGCAATCATAGGCGGGATGCGAGAGCTTGATCGCGAGTGCGGTCGTAGCCTCCAGCAATCCGCGCATAGGCACGAATGCAATGCCCGACCGCTCGAGCAAGCGTCCCGCCATCGCGGCCTCGTCGGGCAGGAGTTCTCCGCGCTGGACCTTCTTCCAGAGAATGTTGGCGCATTCCGCTATCAGTAATTCCGGGGCGAGAAGGTTGAATCCCGTCCTCAATCGAAGCGCGTCTTCGGTCCCTTCCTCCTCGACCACCCATTTGACGGCGATGCTGGCGTCGATGACGAGGGTCTCCATCAGCGTTCCTCACGTCCTTCACGCAGAAGAGTTTCGGAGGGGGTCTGCCGACGCGATGCCGTCAGCTTGCGCAGCTCTGCCGCGAGGTCGTTGAAGGACGGTTCTGCTTCCGCCTCGAGAGCCTGGCGCAGAATTTCGCGATGCTCGGCTTCTGCCGACCTCCCGTGCCGGGCGGCGCGAACCTTCAGCTTGGTGATGAGATCGTCGTCAAGGTTGCGGACATGAAGGTTCCCAGCCATGAGGTATGCTCCCAGTGAGATCATTGGGAGCAAAGATAGCGATTTAGAGGTCAGGACTCAAGGAACGTAGGGCGGATAGAGGCCGGGAAGGGGCCGCTCATCCGCCGCTGACTGTGAACCAAGCCACGTAGCCGACTACTATCAGGCCTACGGCCCACAAGGGCACCCAGCCGTCCAGGTAGAAAACCCCGCAATGGGGACAAATCGGGGCTTGGGTAGAGGGTTTCATATCCGAAATGTAGGACTTGCATGCTCGACATCGTAAGCCGCTCATTTTCGACAAACCTGTTTCTGCGCGGTGATAGCGTTCCGGTGTCGGAACCTCTTCAATTTCTTAGTTTGTGTTTCTCAAATATTTCGCCCTTTCCTGATCCAGACCCATTTTCGATATCGAGTCCTTGGCAGCCTGCCGAGCCATGAGTGGTGCGGGTGGTTCAAACACTGCGGGGTTTGTGGTCGCGGCAGTCGATGCATCAATCGAGAAAGGGAGGAAGAGAAAAAATGCGATGCCGCATGCCCGGCCGGCGCATCAAGGGAGGCTCCGCCCGCTACGCGGCCCTTGACCCGCCGGACCGGAGAGGCGGCCGCCCCGAGGGTGTTTTCAACACCCGAAGGGAAGGACGACTCCGATGCCCATCTTTACGATCGAAACCACGTATCGCCTGCCGGTCTATCGGCAGCGCAGCTACGAGGCTGACAGCCTCGCCGAGGCCTGCCGGTTCGCCGTCGAGGACGACGACTGGGACAACGAGAAGCACGACTATGAGACCGCCGGCGAGACCTATGTCACCGGCGTCTGGGACGGCCGCGACAGCGCCTATAGCGGCCCGTCCGTGCCGGTGCCCTCGCACTATGGCGAGACCGTGCAGCGCAAAGCCGATCATTTCGAGGTTCTGCTCGGCCTGGTGAAGGTGCTGAGCGGCGCCGAGGCGTCGGATCGCGCCTATTGGCAGGACCGCGCCTTGTCCGCGATCGCCAAGGCCGAGGCCATCCTCGCCGGCGCCCGCGATCCGGACTGATCCGGCGCCGGCATCCGCTCATCCCCGCAATCCCGCCCGGCGCCGCCGGGCTTTGTCATTTTCAGGAGGCCGACATGGCGAGCTACTTCGTGCCGACCGTCGTGCAGACGACGATTGCCAACACCGACATGACGCCGCTGGAGCGGCTCGTGCTCTCGCATATCTTCGACGCCGAGCCCGCCGGCGACGGGCTCTATTTCTTCGCCGAGGAAAGCCCGGCCGAGTGCATCAAGGTTGACGCGGCCGAGCTGCGCGCCGCGCATCGAGGCTCCGCCGGCATCGAAAGCGCTCTCGATCCTATCGTCGCGGAGCGCCTGGCGGAGAGCGCCGACGCTGACACGCACATCGAGCTCGATCTCACCGTGACGTCGTGGGCGACGATCTTCCAGGACATCGTGCGGCGATCGCCGGCGCTCGAGGAGGTGGTTGTCGCCTCCGCCTTCACCTGCTCGCGCATGTGTCCGGACGGATTCGGCGGCATGGCCACCCTGATCACCGCCGATGCGGTCCGATCCTGCGGGACCGACGAGATGATCGTGCAATTCCGCGATGAAGCCGCCGCGGCGGCCGCGCCGCGCAGCCATGTTCTGCTGCGCTTCGACGAAGCCGAGGTGCGGACAATGATTGGCGAGGTCATCGCCTATGACGGCGCGCTGACGCGCTTGTCGCCGGAAGCGGTGTGCGACGGCGACATCAATGCCGCATGCCTCGCCGTCGTCGCCGCGGCGGAATTCACGGAGGAGCGCGGCTCGGCGCTGTTCAAGGCCGCGCTCGGCGCGATCGGCAATGCCGAGCAGCGGCTCGCGCAGGAGGGGGAGGAAGGGAGGAGGGAAAAGGAATGAAGGCGCGATGCCGCATGCCCGGCCGGCGCGTCAAGGGAGGCTTCGCCCGCTACGCGGCCCTTGACCCGCCGGACCGGAGAGGCGGCCCGTGGGAAGGCGTGATGAAGGGCTGAAATGATGAGGGATCAGGCGATCGCTCGCGCTTCGGCCCGTAAGGCTGAAAGGAGCCGCCATGCACGCCGTCCCATCAATCCGCAAGGTCTTCCAGGGCGTCGCCACGCGCCACGAGATGTATCGCATGTTCAACCGCCATCGCGGCGATCCCGCCTATGGCGCCGGCGATTGCGCGCATCTCTTCGCGGGAGAGTGGTTCGAGATCGCCGAGGCGGAGCATGACTACATGCTCAACATCCTGCCGCCGCTGTTCATGCGCGCCGATATGTTCGCGATGCGCGAGTTCATGACGGACAGCGTGACCAGCATCTTCTTCGCGCTCGTCATCGACGGGAAGCCGCGCTGGTTTCACGGCTATTGTGATCTGTCGGACAAGGGTTCGCCGGACCGGATGAAGGCCGCGATCATCGAGCGCGAGTCGCGGCCGGTCCGCGCCATGACGCGCGAGGAGCGGCTCGAGCACATCTGGTCGAGCACGCATGACGACTATCGCGGCTATGCCGGCGAGCGCTGGCCCGCCTCCATGCACGGCCGCCGGACCGTTCTCGTCTATGCCGGCCGGCTCGGCACGGTGCTGAAGATGCTCGACGAGCTCACCGACGCCGAGATCGCGGCGAAGCTGCCGGTTCAGCTCCGGCACTTGCCCGAGGCGATCGCGGCTTAGCCCGCGCCGTCCTCCTCGACCTGCGAACAGCCCGGCCT
>JBASBO010000465.1:0-1625 GCA_049651165.1 Xanthobacteraceae bacterium
CCCAGCACCCACGCCAGCGCGGTCGCGGTCGGCGACGACGCGGTGCTGATCCGCGGCCCCTCCGGCTCCGGCAAGTCCCGGCTCGCTTTCGAGCTGATACTCGCCGGCCGCGCCGGCCAGATCCCGCCGGCGGTACTGGTGGGGGACGACCGGATTCATCTCGAAGCCCGCGACAGCGAGGTTCGGGCGCGGCCCGCGCCACAGTTGGCCGGGCTGATCGAGATTCGAGGGCTCGGTATCCGCCGCTGCGACCATCTGTCCGATGTGCGCGTTGGCCTCATCGTCGACCTCGACGCCACCGACGCAGCGCGCCTGCCCGCGCCGGACAGCCTGACAACCACGCTATTAGGCGTCCGATTGCCGCGAATCCCGGTGCAGCGGGGCTTTTCGGCGCTGCCGCTGGTGATCGCGGCGCTGACCACGGCCCCCGGCCTCGCCGGATCGACGCCGCCGCCGGTATGATTGCCGGAAGGGAATTGGTAACCATATAAGTCCCACTGTTGCCACGAAACACGCCGTCCCCGGTTCCCGCCTTGTGGCGAAATTCAGGGAAAATCATGTCGCTCCCCTCTTGCGCGGGGGCGCTGGATGGTCAAAGTGGCCCGTTCGTGCGGTGCATCAAAAGCGCCCGCGAGGAGTTGTCGATGATTGGTCTGGTTCTTGTGACCCACGGGCGTCTCGCCGACGAGTTCAGGGCGGCGCTCGAACATGTCATGGGTCCGCAAAAGCAAATCGAGGCGATCACGATCGGCGCGGAAGACGACGCCGATCTGTGCCGCAGCGATATCATTGAGGCGGTCAGTCGCGTCGACAGCGGCCAGGGCGTCGCGATTCTCACCGACATGTTCGGCGGCACGCCGTCGAACCTCGCGATTTCCTGTATGAGCCGGCCCAAGGTCGAGGTTCTGGCCGGCATCAACCTGCCGATGCTGGTGAAGCTCGCCAAGGTCCGCAACGATCTGCCGCTGCCGGAAGCCATCGCCGCCGCCCAGGAAGCCGGCCGCAAATACGTCACCATCGCCAGCCGGGTGCTGGCCGGAAAATGACCTCGCCCGCCGACGATCCCGCCCTCCACGGCGACAGCGCCGCTCACAGCATCGCCGCAGCGCCATCGGACGCGGTGATCCGCGACATCCTCATCACCAACAAGCGCGGTCTTCATGCCCGCGCCTCGGCCAAGTTCGTGCAACTGGTCGAGCGCTTCAGCGCCGAGGTCACCGTCACCCGCAACGGCGAGACGGTGGGCGGCACCTCGATCATGGGGCTGATGATGCTGTCGGCGGGGCCCGGCACCACCATCACCGTGGCCGCGACCGGCAAGGACGCGGACGAGGCGGTGATGGCGATCGCCGACCTGATCCACGACAAATTCGGCGAAGGCGATTAAAGCCTTTTCGCTTTTGGCGGAATCATCGGGCGTCATGCGCGGACCTGATCCGCGCATCCATCTTCGAAAAAGGATGGATTGCCGGGCCTTCGCCGCGACGAAGGGGCTACGGCCCCGCAGGCGGGTCAAGCCCGGCAACGACGTGTCATGTCGCGGCGTTTCCATCAAAACATGAAACGCTCTAAGCGCCGCCGGCCGCGCTCACGCAGGAATGATACGAACCTTCACGTCGCGCGGC
>JBASBO010000466.1:0-5159 GCA_049651165.1 Xanthobacteraceae bacterium
ACCAGAAACAGCCCCGCGCCGGACAGGCAGGCAACGACCGGCCCGTAGGTCTGCGCGAGGTAGACGAAGCCGGCCGCGCACAGGAACGCCAGCGCCACCGTCAGCGCCGCGCCGGCCGCGAGCGCCAAAGCCGAGAGGCGCGCCGTCGCACCGGCGCTTGCCTTGATATCGTCGATCCAACGTTGAAACATGCCCCGCAACCCGTTCGCGCCGTTCGGTCAAGGCGCTTGTCAATCGGACAAATGAAAATGGCCGCGCCGAGCGGCGCGGCTGACAGGTTACCGGATCGCCCCCGTCGGCGGCAATCCGCGCGAGATCATCGTCGCCATGTCACGCCGATCAGGAAGCCGAGACCGGCGGCAAGGGCGATCGCAGCGATCGGCCGTTCCTGGATGGCGTTTTCTAGCGTTTCCTCGATCGAGGCCGCAGCTTCCTGCGCCGCTTCCACGGCGGCGCTGCCTTGCGCCTGAGCGTCTGACAGCGCCGCATTGATATTGCGGCGCGCCTCGCGATAACCACGCCGCGCCTTCCTGGTGGCCTGGCCGGAAAAGGTATTAAGCGCTTCGCTGATCCGCTCCGTCAGCACGCTGATATCGTCCTTCACGCCCGCGATCTCCTTCTCGAAACGGTCGGATACGGTCTTGTCGGCATCGCCTGTGGCCATTCAACTCTCCCATTCAACAGACAACGATCAATACAGTTTATCCGGCAAAAGTTCCATCGGTCGCTGTGCGCCGGCCGTGTCGCGAAGGACTGCGAGCCGGCGAAGCGTATCGTCAGATCCGGCCGAGCAGCATCAGGACAAGAACGACGATCAGGATGACGCCGACGATGCCGGAGGGGCCGTAGCCCCAGCCCGTGCTGTAACCCCAACTGGGAATAACGCCGAGCAGGATCAGGATCAGGACGATGATCAGGATTGTGCCAAGTGACATGGGAGCCTCCAACCGTTTGCCTCTGCTTGCGCGACTAATTCGCACCCCGTGGCGAAAGTTCCATCCGGGGCGGCCAACGAGCGTCAAGCGGCCATGCAGGAACCGGCGTCCGCCGCCGCGCGTTGGCTGTCGGCGGCGGACGATGCGATTCCTCAGGGACACCACGTATCTTCCGCCCGGCCTTCTTTCCTTGAGCGTTGGAGTGCCGCGTCATGATCCATGCGGGTAGGTCGATGATTTGCGGCGTTGCGCTTGCGGCGACGTTGACTGTTACGGGCGGCGTGGCGGCGCCGGCTCAGGCGAATGATTTCTTCTCGGCGCTGTTCGGGGGAATGCTCGGCCATCCGCCGCCGCCACCGCCGTCGTTCTTCCGGTTCGGCCCCGCCGATGGCGGCCAAGCGCCGCGCGCGCGGACGGCGAGCGGCGGCCGTCAGGCGTTTTGCGTGCGCACCTGCGACGGGCGTTATTTCCCGCTCGCCACGCCCACGGGCCAGAGCCGGGCGGATTCGTGCAGCGAACTTTGTCCCGCCAGCGACACCAGGATCTTCTACGGCTCAAGCATCGATCATGCGGCGGCGGAGAACGGCAAGAGCTACAGTTCGCTGCCGAACGCCTTCCGCTATCGCAACGAGATCGTCGCCGGCTGCACTTGCAACGGCAAGGATACCTTTGGCCTCGCCCATATCGACGCCAAGAACGACCCCACTTTACGCAAGGGCGACATGGTGGCGAGCGAGGACGGGCTCATGGTGGCCGGCCGCAAGGACCGCCGGGGCGCGGCACTGAATTTCTCGCCGGTGTCGCCGGCGGTGGCCGCGCGCTTCGCACGCGCGCCGATCATGGCGTCCGACTGACGCGGCGCTTTGCCGGCCGCTTCCCGGAACCCGAATGGAACCCACGCTCGTTCCGGGCGTTGGAACCACGACTGTTTACTCGATAATACCCGGTCCGCCGGCAATGGGCGCGGCGACCGGGTTCATTTCATATCTTGAGGGGTCATCTCATGCTGGTCGGCATACTGATTACGTTTCTTGTCGTCGTTCTTGTTCTCTACCTCATCAACCTGCTTCCGATCGATGGCCGCGCCAAGCAGATCGCGCGCGTGGTCGTCATCATCATCGGCATCGTCTCACTCTTGAAATATCTCGCGGTGTTCTGAATCCCGAGAGCCGTCGTCCCTGCGCAGGCAGGGACCCATACGCCGTGTCGCTTGTGATATGCGCAGCTATCGTAATGCTTGATGGGCAATCCTGCCGATCGCGACCGCCAGGGGTTATGGGTCCCCGCCTGCGCGGGGACGACACGGTGGTGGGGATAGGTTCGCGACGACTGCACTAACAAAAAGCCCCGGCATGAGCCGGGGCTTTGGTTTTGTCCGAAGCATGTTGCGGATAACGCTCAGCCCGCCGCCTTTCAACCGGAAGCCTTGGCTTCCTTGCGGCGCGCGTGCAGGATGAACTCGGTGTAGCCGTTGGGCTGCTCGCGGCCCTTGAACACCAGATCGCAGGCCGCCTTGAAGGCGACGCCGTCGAATTTCGGCGCCATCGGCTTGTAGAGCGGATCGCCGGCGTTCTGCTTGTCCACCACCGCCGCCATGCGCTTCAGCGAATCCATCACCTGATCTTTGGTGACGACGCCGTGTTGCAGCCAGTTGGCGAGGTGCTGGCTGGAGATGCGCAGTGTGGCGCGGTCCTCCATCAGGCCGACGTCATGGATGTCCGGCACCTTGGAGCAGCCGACGCCCTGATCGATCCAGCGCACCACGTAGCCGAGAATGCCCTGACAGTTGTTGTCGATCTCCTGCCGCACGTCGTCCGGGGCCCAGTTCGATTGCGACACCGGAATGGTGAGGATGTCGGACAGTTTCGCGCGCGGGCCGCCGGCCTTCAGTTCCTTCTGGCGCGCCAGCACGTCCACCTGATGATAGTGCAGCGCGTGCAGCGTCGCGGCGGTGGGCGAGGGCACCCACGCGGTGGTGGCGCCCGCCCTGGGGTGGCCGATCTTCTGCGCCAGCATGTCGGCCATCTTGTCGGGCGCGGCCCACATGCCCTTGCCGATCTGGGCGTGGCCGGGCAGGCCGTCGACGAGGCCCATGTCGACGTTCCAGTCCTCGTACGCCTTGATCCACGGCTGCGCCTTCATGTCGTTCTTGCGGATCATCGGTCCGGCTTCCATCGAGGTGTGGATCTCGTCGCCGGTGCGGTCGAGGAAGCCGGTGTTGATGAACATGATGCGTGCCGAGGCGTTCTCGATGCACGCCTTGAGGTTGACCGTGGTGCGGCGTTCCTCGTCCATGATGCCGATCTTCATGGTGTTGGCGGGCAGGCCAAGCATCGCTTCGACTTTGCCGAACACGTCGCAGGTGAGCTTGACTTCGTCGGGGCCGTGCATCTTCGGCTTGACGATGTAGATCGAGCCGGTGCGGCTGTTGCGCAACTTGCCGCTGCTCTTGAGGTCGTGCAGCGCCAAGAGGCCGGAGATGGCGGCGTCGAGAATGCCCTCGGGAATCTCCGCACCCTTGTCGTCGAGCACCGCGTCGGTGAACATGTGATGGCCGACGTTGCGCATCAGGAGCAGGCTGCGGCCGTGCAGCCTCACCTCCTTGCCGTCCGGCCCGGTATAGACGCGGTCGGCGTTGAGCGCGCGGGTCATGGTCTTGCCACCCTTCTCGAAGGTGTCTTCGAGCGTGCCCTTCATCAGGCCGAGCGTGTTGCGATAGACCAGCACCTTGTCCTCGGCATCGACGGCGGCGACTGAGTCCTCCATGTCGAGAATGGTGGAGACCGCCGCCTCCATGACGATGTCGGCGACGCCCGCCGGATCGTCCTTGCCGATCGCGTGGTTGCGGTCGATGACGATCTCGATGTGCAGGCCGTTGTTGACCAGCAGCACGGCTTGCGGCTTCGCTGTGTCGCCGCGGAAGCCTGCGAACTGCTTCGGGTTCTTCAGGCCGGTGTCGCCCTTGGCGGTCTTCGCCACCAGCGCGCCGTTCGCGACGCTGTAGCCGGTGACGTCGGCGTGGTGACCCGAGGCCAGCGGCGCGGCCTCGTCGAGGAACGCCTTGGCCTTGGCGATCACCTTGTCGCCGCGCGCCTTGCTGTAGCCCTTGGCGGTGTCGCTCGGGTCGTGCGGAATGGCGTCGGTGCCGTAGAAGGCGTCGTAGAGGCTGCCCCAGCGTGCGTTGGCGGCGTTGAGCGCGTAGCGCGCGTTGGTCAGCGGCACCACGAGCTGCGGCCCGCAGATCCTGCCGATTTCCTCATCGACGTTGGCGGTCTCGACCTCGCGCGTGGCCGGCTCCGGCCGCAGGTAGCCGATTTCCCTGAGGAACGCGGTATAGGCGTTGATATCGAACGGCTTGCCCTTGTTGGCGCGGTGCCAGTCGTCGATTTTGGCTTGCAGCGTATCGCGCACCGCCAGCAGTTCGCGGTTCCTCGGCCCGAGATCGCGGACGATGCCGGCGAGCCCCGCCCAGAAGGCGTCGGCGGTGACGCCGGTTCCGGGCGCGGCTTCCTTGGCGACGAAGTCGTGGAGGACAGGGGCGATCTTCAGTCCGTGGGCGTCGATACGGTTCATAATAGGATTTCTCACGACAGACGGCGGCAAACGGCGCTGTTTTGGGCGGAAAATGCCGCAAAAAGCCCGTGCCGGGGCGGGTTGAACGCCCCTTTTAGCGCCACCCCGCCGCCGTGAGAAGGGCCCTGCGGGGGGCGCCGCGGCTGGGGCCGCCGCGCCTTAAGGTCTGGCTGGAAGTTTATGATGCACGAATTCGCAGCACGAAAATCGTCGTCCCTGCAAAGGCAGGGACCCATACGCCGCAGCGGCAGTGATACGGAAAGCGCTTGTTGCTTGCGCCTGAAATCATAATCAAGGCCAGGGGTTATGGGTCCCCGCCTGCGCGGGGACGACGCCGAGCTTGTTGTCGAACCTTCACGAGGCTGCGAGGTCGGCGACGGTGTCGAGCAGCACTCCGGTCCGGGTCAGCATCTGTGCGATGTCGGCAGTGGCGTCGGTGATGCTCCGCGTCGCGGTGTCGATGGTCAGTTCGCTCGCGCCGGGCGCTTCATAGTCGGTGCCGATGCCGGTGAAGCCGGTGAGGCGGCCGGCGCGCGCCTTGGCGTAGTGCCCCTTGGGATCGCGCCGCTCGCAGACCGCCGCCGGGGTCGCGACGTAGATCTCGCGGAAGGCGTCGCCCGCGATGCGCCGCGCCGCCGCGCGGTCCCCGGC
>JBASBO010000467.1:0-2504 GCA_049651165.1 Xanthobacteraceae bacterium
ATCGTGCTGTGGTTTCCGGCGCCGGCCAGCGCGACCGGCGAGGACGTCGCCGAATTTCATGTGCATGGCGGCCGCGCGGTGCTGACGGCGCTGTTCGCCGCGCTTGGGTCGATCACGGACGTGCGGCCGGCGGAGCCGGGCGAGTTCACCCGCCGCGCCTTCGAGAACGGCAAGCTCGATCTCACGGAAGCCGAAGCGCTCGACGACCTGATTCACGCCGATACCGACCGGCAACGCAGACAGGCGCTGCGGCAGTTGCAGGGATTGCTGGGCGACAAGGCGCGCGACTGGCGGCAGCGGATCATCGCGGCGTGCGCGCTGGTGGAGGCCGGGATCGATTTCGCCGACGAGGGCGACGTGCCGGCGGATTTGCTCGCGCCGGCGCTTGAGAAGATCGCGGCGTTGCGCGACGAAATCGCGGACGCGCTGGCGGCGTCCGCGCGCAGCGAGCGCTTGCGCGACGGGCTGGTGGTGGCGATCGCAGGCAGCCCCAATGTCGGCAAATCGACGCTGATGAACGCGCTGGCGCGGCGCGAGGTGGCGATCGTGTCGCCGCACGCCGGCACCACGCGCGACGCCATCGAAGTGTCGCTCGATCTTGACGGCTATCCGGTGACGCTGATCGACACCGCCGGCATTCGCGAAACCGACGATCCGGTGGAGCAGGAGGGCGTGCGGCGCGCCAAAGCGCGGGCAGGGGACGCCGACCTGGTGCTGTGGCTGGTGGAAGGTCGGTCATTGGCCGATCCGTCATTGGCCGACCTGCCGGGCGATGCGCCGCGCTGGCTGCTGCGTACCAAGATCGATCTGGAAGCGGGACGGAGGCCCGATGGCGGGGCCGGGGCTCTTGCGGCGGGGCGGGGGCGGTTTGCGAGCGAGGGCGAGAGCGGTGGGGCGGAGGCCGGGCGGATATTCGCGATCTCGGCGGCGCGGGGCGACGGGATGGCGGACCTGATCGCGGCGATCCGGGTTTTCGCGCAGGATTATTTTGCGGCGGGCGAGAGCGGGCTGATCGGCCGGGCCCGGCATCGCGAATTGCTCCGCACGACGGTCGATATGTTGCGGCGCAGCATCGATGCGGCGGGTCGTGGCGAGGAACTGGTCGCGGAGGAACTGCGGGCGGCCGCCTTCGCACTGGGCCGGCTGCTGGGGCGCGTCGATGTCGAGGATGTGCTTGACGTGATTTTCCGGGATTTTTGTATTGGGAAATAGCCTTTTTAGAATATAGAAATATTATTTGGTTCATTCATTAGGATTGCCGTTGATAACCATGGTGCTGTTTCACGTGAAACAGCAGCCGCGGATTCCGCTTTCCGCCACGCCGATCTCGCGATAAAACGCCGGCGTTATTCCACCCTTGAACCGGTATTGCTGTGTCGGACGCATTCGATGTGATCGTGATCGGTGGCGGGCACGCCGGCTGTGAAGCCGCGGCGGCAGCGGCGCACCTCGGCGCGCGTACCGCGCTGGTCACGCACCGCTTCGATACAATTGGCGCGATGTCGTGCAATCCGGCGATCGGCGGGCTCGGCAAGGGCCATCTGGTCCGCGAGGTCGATGGGCTCGACGGCTTGATGGGCCGGGTGATCGACCAGGCCGGCATCCAGTTTCGGGTGCTCAACCGCCGCAAGGGGCCGGCCGTGCGCGGGCCGCGCGCCCAGGCCGACCGCAAGCTCTATGCGTCGGCGATGCAGGCGGCGATTCGCGATACCGCCAATCTCACAGTGATCGAAGGCGAGGCGGACGACTTGCTGCGCGCCGGCGGCGAGGGCCGCGTCACCGGCATCCGGCTGGCGGATGGGCGCGAACTCAGGACCGCCGCCGTGGTCGTCACCACCGGCACTTTTTTGCGCGGTCTCATTCATCTTGGCGAGCGAAGCTGGCCGGCGGGCCGGGTCGGGGAGGCACCGTCGCTCGGCCTCTCGAAGTCGTTTGAGGCCGCCGGCTTTACGCTCGGCCGGCTCAAGACCGGCACGCCGCCGCGCCTCGACGGCACCACCATCGACTGGAACGCGGTGGAGATGCAGCCCGGTGACGATCCGCCGGAGCCGTTCTCGACCCTGACCGCACGCATCACGGTGCCGCAAATCCAATGCGGCATCACCCGCACCACGCCCGCGACCCACGACGTGATCCGCGCCAACGTGCATCGTTCGCCGATGTATTCCGGCCAGATCACCAGTACCGGGCCGCGCTATTGTCCCTCGGTCGAGGACAAGATCATGCGGTTCGGCGACCGCGACGGCCACCAGATCTTTCTGGAGCCGGAAGGACTCGACGATCCGACCGTCTATCCCAACGGCATCTCGACCTCGTTGCCGGAAGACGTGCAGCGCGCCATCGTCGCCTCGATCCCCGGGCTGGAGACCGCCCGGATCATCCGTCCCGGCTACGCCATCGAATACGACCACGTCGATCCGCGCGAGCTGGAGCCGACGCTGGAAACCCGCCGGGTGCCGGGGCTGTTCCTGGCCGGGCAGATCAACGGCACCACCGGCTACGAG
>JBASBO010000468.1:0-2165 GCA_049651165.1 Xanthobacteraceae bacterium
CCCGCGCCGTCCCTCGCCGCCCCCGCCGGCTTCGACGCCTGGCGCGACGCTTTCGAGGCCAAGGCGCGGGCGCGCGGCATTTCCGACCAGACCTGGCGCAGCGTGATGGGCCGCGTCGAACCGGACATGAGCGTGTTCCAGAAGATGCGCAACCAGCCGGAGTTCCGCGAGCAGATCTGGCAATACATCAACCGCCGCGTCTCCGACTGGCGCATCATCGCCGGCAAGGAAGCGCTGCGCCAGCATCAGGCGCTGTTCGCGCGCATCGAAAAGGACTTTGGCGTCGAGCGCGGCACGCTGCTGGCGCTGTGGGGCGTGGAATCCGCCTATGGCGATCCGCTGGTGCAGCAGAACCACATGCGGCCGGTGTTTCCCTCGCTGGCGGCGCTGGCGTGGAACGAGCCGCGCCGGCGCGCCTATTGGGAAACCGAACTCATCAACGCGCTGAAGATCGTGCAGCGCGGCTGGAGCACGCCCGCCGAGATGCGGGGCTCGTGGGCCGGCGCGATGGGCCATACCCAATGGATGCCGGAAGTGTGGCTCAACGTCGGCTTCGACTACGACGGCGACGACCGCGTTTCGCCGTTCGGCAAGCCCGACGACGCGCTGGGCTCGACCGCGCGCTATCTGGTGAAGCGCGGCAAGTATCACCGCAACGAACATTGGGGCTATGAGGTGCGTGCGCCCGGCGGCGCGCCGGAGGGCAACCGTAGCTATGCCGCATGGGCGAGCGCCGGCGTCACCCGCGCCGACGGCCGGCCATTCCCGCAACCGAACGCGACGGCGAAACTGTGGACGCCGGTGCAAGGCGGCCCCTCGTTCCTGCTCGGCCCGAATTTCTATTCGGTGCGCAGCTACAATCCGTCGATGAACTACGCGCTGGCGATCTGCCACCTCGGCGACCGCATCCTCGGCGCGCCGCCGTTCCTCCAGCCGTTCCCCGGCTCGGAGCGCGCGCTGACGCTGGACGAGATCAAGGACGTGCAGACCCGCCTCACCCGCTTAGGGTTCGACACCGGGGGCACCGACGGCCGCGTCGGCAACGACACCATGAAGGCGGTGAAGGATTTTCAGACCAGGGCCGGCCTGCCCGCCGACGGCTACGCCGGCCTCAAGGTGCTGGCCCGGCTGCGGCAGGGCGGATAGATGCGGCTTCTTTAAAGCCGCCAAAACAACCCGGACGTCGTCCCCGCGCAGGCGGGGACCCATACGCCGCAGCGGAATTGATGCGGAAAGCGCCTGTTGCCAGCGCCCACATAACACTTAAGGCCAGGGGTTATGGGTCCTCGCCTGCGCGAGGACGACGGTTTTCGTGTTGTGAATCCGTATGCCAAACGACCTTCCGGCCAGACTCTCACCGGATCATCGCCGGCCCCGCGTCCGGCACCGCGACATCGATCACCCGCAGTTGCACGCGCTCCGCGCCCTGCCAGCGATCGACGCTCACAGTGCCGGCGACGTGCAGCGGCTGGCCGCGGCCTTCCTTCAGCGCGTTGCCGAGCGTCTGGCCGACGGCGCGAAACGCGATGCCGTTGACGGTCGCGCCGTCGCCGGCCTTGAAGCGCAGCCGCAAGTGCGCCTGCCCGACCTCATCGGCATAGACAAGCTGATGCGCGGGCAGCGCCACCACCGGCTCGGGATTGCCCGCGCCGAAGGGACCTGCGCGGTTGAGCGTCGCCGCAAGCTCGCTGGTGAGCGCCCGCGCGCTGACCGCGCCGTCGATCGCCAGTTCGTTGACGTTGCGCGAGCGTGCAACGTCAGCCGCCAGCGCATCCTCGATGTAAGCGCGAAACGCAGCCAGTTGCTCCCTGCGTAGCGTGATGCCCGCCGCCATGGCGTGACCGCCGCCCTTGACGAGCACACCGTTGGCCACCGCCTGCCGCACCGCGCGACCGAGATCGACGCCGGAGATCGAGCGGCCCGAGCCGGTGCCGACGCCGCCCGGCTCCAAAGCAATGGCAAATGCCGGCCGCGCGAATTTCTCCTTCAGCCGCGCCGCGACCAGGCCGACGACGCCGGGGTGCCAGCCTTCCGCGGCGGTGACGATCACCGCGCCCTTGTCCTCAAGCCCGAGCGCGGCCAGCGCCTCGCTTTCGGCCTGCGCTTCCGCCGCCTGCTCGATGACGCGGCGCTCTGCGTTGAGGCGGTCAAGCTCGGCGGCGATC
>JBASBO010000469.1:0-2612 GCA_049651165.1 Xanthobacteraceae bacterium
GCCGAGCCTCGGCCGGGTGCCGATCGATCCGCCCTATGTCGGCCGCGTCACCGGGCCGATGACCCGCACCGTCAACGACGCCGCGCTGTTGATGAGCGTGCTGTCGCAGCCCGATCCGCGCGACGGCATGAGCCTGCCGCCCGCCGACATCGACTGGCCCTCGCTCGACGCCTCGCCCAAGGGCAAGCGCATCGGCCTGATGCTCGATCTCGGCTTCGGCGACAAGCTGGAAGATGAGGTGCGCGCCACCGTCACCGCCGCCGCCCGCGCTTTCGAGTCCGCCGGCGCGTCGGTGACCGAGGTCGGCGGCGTCATCACCCGCGAGACGCTCGACGGCCTCGACGCGTTCTGGCGCGCGCGCTCGTGGGACGACCTGTTGCGGTTGCCGGAGGATGTCCGCAACAAGGCGCTGCCCTACATCTACCAGTGGGCGGAAGGCGGCGCGAAGCTGACCGGCGTCGATGTGGTGCGCGGCTTCAACGCCACCATGGCGATCCGCGCCGCCGCCGCGCAACTGTTCGCCGGGCTCGACTACGTGATCTCGCCGGTGTCGCCGGTGGTCAAGTTCGCCGCCGAACGCGCGGCTCCGCGCAACGATCCGCACAAGCCGTTCGAGCACATCATCTACACCGTGCCGTGGAACATGGCGGAGAACCCGGCGGCATCGATCAACGGCGGCTACGACGGGGAAGGTTTCCCGATCGGCGTGCAGATCGTCGGCCGCCGCTTCGACGATCTCGGCGTGCTGCGGATGGCGAAGGCGTTCGAGAGCCTGCGCGGCCCGCAGAAGCCGTGGCCGGTGCCGCCAAGCAAATGAGTCGGTTCCTCTCTCAGGAGCCAAACCGGAAATTGGTTTTGCGGGCAGACTTGCAGCACGGAAACCGTCGTCCCCGCGCAGGCGGGGACCCATATGCCGCGGCGGTTCGGCTCTATCGACAAAGGCGAGGCTGTTGCACCACAACTAATCCCAAGGGTTATAGGTCCCCGCCGGAGCCTGTCATCGGGCGGCGCTTTGCGCCGCCCCGTTGGCGGGGACGACGCCGAAGATGAACAGCCCGATATTGCGATATCACCTTTCGAGGTTCGCTACGCTCGCATCTCAGGATGACGATAATCCGTTAGACCAAAAATCCAGCAGAGGACTTTCCATGGCCTACGAGACCATCAAGTACGACGTTGCCGACCAGATTCTCACCATCACGCTGAACCGGCCCGACAAGCTCAACGCCTTCACCCTGACGATGATGGACGAACTGATCGACGCCTTCGACAAGGCCGACGCCGACGACAACGTCCGCGCCATCATCGTCACTGGCGCAGGCCGCGGCTTCTGCGCCGGCGCCGACCTGTCGTCGGGCGGCGACACCTTCGACCGCGACGCCAAGCGCGGCCCGGCCAAGCGGCTCGCCAACGGCGCCGTGGACTACAGCGATGCGACCATCCGCGATGGCGGCGGCCAGGTGACGCTGCGCATCTTCAAGTGCCTCAAGCCGGTGATCGGCGCGATCAACGGCCCGGCGGTCGGCATTGGCGTCACCATGCAGTTGCCGATGGATATCCGCATCGCCTCGGAGAACGCCCGCTTCGGCTTCGTGTTCTCGCAGCGCGGCATCGTGCCGGAGGCGGCGTCGAGCTGGTTCCTGCCGCGCCTCGTCGGCATCTCGCAGGCGCTGGAATGGTGCTATACCGGCCGCGTCTTTCCGGCGCAGGAAGCGCTTGCCGGCGGCCTCGTCAGCCGCGTGGTGCCGCCCGATCAACTGATCCCGACCGCGCGCGAACTGGCGCGCAGCTTCATCGACAAGACCGCGCCGGTCTCGGTCGCGCTGATCCGCCAGATGATGTGGCGGCTGATGGGCGCGGACGACCCGATGGAAGCGCACAAGGTGGACAGCCGCGGCATCTACGCGCGCGGGCGCTCGGCCGACGTCAAGGAAGGCGTGGTGTCGTTCCTGGAAAAGCGCCCGGCGGTGTTCAAGGACAAGGTGTCGGCCGACATGCCCGACTATTTCCCGTGGTGGACCGAACGGGAATACAAGTAAGCGTCGCCCGACGCGCCGTCGTTACAAGAAGCCTGACCGGACAGCGACGTGCCGGTCAGGCACTTGGAGTCTGACTCGAAATGAGGCGCATAGACTCAAACAACCTCATCGTCGTCCTCGCGAAAGCGGGGACCCATAACCCCTGACGGTCGTGGGTCGGCGTGGCTGCCCCTTAAGGATCGCAAGCGCAACCTGCATCACAAGCGGCACGGCGTATGGGTCCCCGCCTTCGCGGGGACGACGATTTTCGTGCTGCAAATCCGCGCACAAATCGAATTTTCGGCCCGACTCCAAGATGCGAATGGCAAAGCCGCGAGCCTTGAAGGATGGCCGCCGCCCTTCGAGGGTCGCGCAAGCGCGACTGCCTCAGGGTGACGGTCAAGGTTTCGACTTGGTTGAAACAGGCTCTAGGAGCCCGCGGCCGCGAGCTGACGCCCGACTGCGGAGATCGCGGACGCAGCATCGGCCGGCCGCCGGCCGGCCACGCCGCCTGCATGATTGCGGTTGTGATGGCCCGACGCCAGCGCCGGACCCGGCTGCATCATCAGGGCCGGCTGGCAGCCACGCAGGCTG
>JBASBO010000470.1:0-1554 GCA_049651165.1 Xanthobacteraceae bacterium
GCGCGGCATCATCCGGCGCGCGATCCGGTTCCGCCGCGCCACGGCGCAACTCGGCCATCACCACCGCATAGCCGGCCGCGCCGATCCCGCCGAGCAGGAAGCCGACCATCGCCAGGAAACTCATGGCGGGCGGGAAGGTGCGCCGTCGCGGCTGCACCGCCTCGCCGATCACCCGCGCGCTCGACGTGTTGAGCGCTTCCTGCTCCTCGGTTTCGCGCGAGCGCTTGAGGAAGGAGAGATAGACCGCGCGGTTGGCCTCGACGTCGCGTTCCAGTTCGCGCGCCCGCACCGCCGCCTGGCTGAGATCGACGCTCTGTCCCTTCTGGCGGTCGAACTCGCGGGTGAGCGACGCCTCGAACTCGCGGGCGCGGGCGAGATCGGTCCGCAGCGCCATCGCGTAGCGGTTGACCTCGTCGTTGATGTTGCGGCGCAGGTCCTCGACCTGCCGTTCGATGTTCAAAAGCGCCGGATGACGCGGTCCCAGTTCGTTGCGCAGTTCCGCGTAGCGCTTGCGGGTGTCGCTGTACTGGGCGCGGAGGTTGGCGATGGTCGGCGATTGCAGCGCTTCCGGCATCGCGCCGGGATCGATCGCGTTGCGCCGCGCCTTCTCGACCTGATCGGACTTCGCCTGCGCGTCGAGCGTCACCGCGCGCGCGGCGGCGAGGCGCTGGGTGATGGCGGACAGTTGCTGGTCGCTGATGGCGGCGTCCTGGCTGCCGATGAAATTGTTCCGCGCCTTGTAGTCGGCGAGCTTGTTCTCGGCGGTGCGCAGCCGGGCCTGCAACTCCTTGAGCCGGCCCGACAGGTCGGCGGTGGCGCGGCGCGCGGCCGTCGAATACGACTGCCGCGACTCGGCGAGATAGGCGTCGGCGATGGCGTTCGCCAGCATCGCCGCCTTGGCGGGGTCGTGCGACCACACGTCGATATCGACGATGAAGGTCTTGTCGGTCCGCTTGACGCTGACGTGGCGATTGAGGAGATCGAGCGTCTCGGTGAGATCGCCGGATGTCGTGGGGGCGCGGCGGCCGACCAGCGACCACAGCGGCGCGAAGAAGCTCGCAGCCTTGCCGCCGAACTCGGGGTCCTTGTCGATCTGCGTGTCCTTGATGACGCGCAGCAACACGCTGTTGGAGGTGATGAACCGCGCCTGGCTTTCGGCGACGATAGACAGCCCGGTGAGGTCCTGGGCGCGCGGCGTCAGTTCGCGCTCGACCAGTTGCAGTTCGCGCGGATCGACGTAGAGCTGCGCGGTCGCGGTGTAACGCGGCGTCAGGCTTTTGCCGAACGCGACCGCGAGGCAGGCGCAGCACAGGGCGGCAACCGCAATGAACACCCGCCGCCGCCACAGCGCCACGGCGACATCGCGTAGATCCAGCGCGAACAGCGGGCGCGATTTTACCCCGCCGGACTCGGGAGCCCGCGACTCGACGGCCGAAATATCGACGGGCTGGTCATACCTGAACACGATCGACCTCCCGCCGCCCGCAGCCGGCCGCCCCGAACGCCACGCCACTTAGTGAACCCTTAACCATACGCATCGACCGAGTATTGGCC
>JBASBO010000471.1:0-5704 GCA_049651165.1 Xanthobacteraceae bacterium
GTGAATGAAGCACCCACCGTTGAGAAGATAGCGCCCCTGCGCCTGCGCGAAGCTGCGCCACGGCAGCGTCGCCGGATCGTCGTGGTAATAGGACAAGTTGGCGGCCAGCGCGCACTTGACCGCCTCGTCGTCGCCGAAGGCGCGATCGAACCGCGCGGCCAGCGACAGCGTCATGTCGCCGGCATCGGGCATCGGGTCCGATGCCGCGGCCTGCATTTCGTCGAGCAATTGGCCGATCGCCGCGCGGTGGCGCGGAAACCGCGCCGCGAGCGTGTCGCGCGCCGCCGCGAAGCGATCCGGCACCACCAGCGGCTCCTGGATCGGGCCGCCGCGCACCTCGTAGAAAGCGCCGGCGGGGACCCAGCCGACCGCCTCAAGCACGCCGGCGCGTTCGAGCACGCCGTGCTTGGGATCGCTTGCGCCTTGCGGGTTGCTGGTTTCGTGCAGCGAGCCTTCGACGAACAGATCGCCGGCCTTGTAGCTCGACGCCGCGCCGCCCACCGAATTGCTGCGCTCGATCACTAGCACCTTGCGGCCGGCGCGCGCGAGGATGGCGGCGGCGGTGAGGCCGCCGAGTCCGGCGCCGATCACCGCGGCATCGTAACGAGTCATTGAAGGTCCATGCTGTGAATGCTTGCGGTCGGCCTGCGCGCCGCCGTCATGAAGGTTGAAGGTATCCGGAGTGGCGGGCCGCGAAGGCGGCGGGTCGTGATCGTGCTATTTCCAGACCCCGTTTTCGAGATCCCAGCGCTGCGCCTTGAACTGCTTCGCCAGCGCATCGACGATGCCGGCGTCGTCGTTATGGTCGCCTTCGTCATCGTCCGCGCCGGTGTCGATGAGGTTCAGCCTTGGCGGGGCTGAGTCGTCGGTCACGACGGTCGACGGGCTGGAAATCCACAGCATCAGATGCTCGGACCCGACCGGCCGGTCGGCGGCGACCAGCGCGTTCAACGTGATGGTTTCGGTGAGCGCCAGCGCCGGAAACGTCTCGCTGGCCCGCTTCAGCAGCAGCGTCAGCTTGCCGCTGTCGTCGCTCCACGATGTCGAGGCGAGCTTTGCGGACAGTGCCTTCTCCATCGTCGTCGCGATCGCCGCCGCGAGCTTGTTGCGGTCGGGCTTGCCGCCGTCCTGCCAATCCGCCGCGGCAAAGCGCAGCGCGCGCTCCATGTCGAACAGGCCGCTGGTCCAGCCCGCGGCGGTGACGCCGGCTTGCGTTTTCACCTGGGTGAGAAGGGCAACGGCGCGCTGCGGGTCCACGGTGAGGCTGAGCGTCATCTGGCCGCTGCGCAGCGATTCGCACGACACCGCGAGGCTGGACACCGCGATCCCGACGTTCTGTCCCTTGAGATATTTGAGCAGGTCGGCGGCGCTGTCGAGCTTCACCTTGATGGCGACGGCCTCCGGCGACACCTGGGTGAAATCGTCCGGCGCGGCGACGATGCCGTCGTCGTTGGTCTGGTTGTCCAGATACTCGCGCTCGCTGAGGTCGGCGTTGTCGGTGGACGCCACCTCGGTCACGGTCTGGCCGACGCGGATCTGCCCCTTGAACTCGTAGGTGTCGTCGGTGGCCTTGCGCGTGAGCTTGACCGAGACGGGCAGCTTGTCGACGAGGCTCTGGGTGGTGCCGGTCATGGTCTGGCCGCTGACGGCGAGATCGACGACGAAGCGGTCCTTGCGGCCCGAGTTCTTCGCGGCCGGATAACAGACGTCGAGCACCGCCGATGTCACGGTCCGGCCCTGATGGTTTTCCTTCAGGATCACGTCGGCGTTGCCGTCCATCAGCCCGTCGATGGAGGTGAAGTAGCGCGTCTCGCCGGCCGGCGCGGATGGCTTCGCCTGGGTTTTGCTCTGGGCCAGCGCCGGTCCGGCAGCCGCCAGCGTCAGGCCGATCAGACAGGCGGAAAATGCGCGCATGAGGGATTCTCGTTCGGATTGGAAGCTCGCGGAGTTTATCGCCTTTTGCCGCAAAGGGGAAACCGCCTCGCGGAACCCGCGATGCCGCGCGGCAAGCCGCACCCAAGAACGGCTATAGACAGCAAAAGGCCGCCCGCAGGCGGCCTTCGCGTCAGTCGTGCATTCGAGGGAAGGGCGGATCAGAAGCCCATTCCGCCCATGCCTCCCATGCCGCCTCCGGCGGGCATGGCCGGGGCCGGCTCCCTCGGCAGTTCGGCGACCATGGCCTCGGTGGTCACCAGCAGGCCGGCCACGGAGGCAGCGTCCTGAAGTGCGGTGCGCACCACCTTGGCCGGATCGACGATGCCCTTGGCGACGAGGTCGACATAGTCCTCGTTCTGGGCGTCGAAGCCGAACGTCTCCGACTTGTTCTCCAGCACCTTGCCGACGACGATGGAGCCTTCGACGCCCGCGTTCTCGGCGATCTGCCGGGCCGGGGCTTCAAGCGCCTTGAGCACGATGTTGATGCCGGCCTGAACGTCGGCGTTGTCGTTGGAGAGGCGGCCGACCGCTTTCTTGGCGCGCAGCAGCGCGGTACCGCCGCCCGGAACGATGCCTTCCTGCACCGCGGCGCGGGTGGCGTTGAGCGCGTCCTCGACGCGATCCTTCTTCTCCTTGACCTCGATCTCGGTTGCGCCGCCGACGCGGATCACCGCGACGCCGCCGGCGAGCTTGGCGAGGCGCTCCTGCAACTTCTCGCGGTCGTAGTCCGAGGTGGTTTCCTCGATCTGCGCCTTGATCTGACCGACGCGGGCCTCGATGTCGGCTTTCTTGCCGGCGCCGTTGACGATGGTGGTGTTCTCCTTGTCGATCACCACCTTCTTGGCGCGGCCGAGCATCTTCACGGTGACGTTCTCCAGCTTCATGCCGAGATCGTCGGAGATAAGCTGGCCGCCGGTGAGGATGGCGATATCCTCAAGCATCGCCTTGCGACGGTCGCCGAAGCCCGGAGCCTTGACGGCCGCGACCTTGAGGCCGCCGCGCAGGCGGTTGACGACCAGCGTGGCAAGCGCCTCGCCCTCGACGTCCTCGGCGACGATCAGCAGCGGCTTGCCGGACTGCACCACCGCTTCGAGCACCGGCAGCATGGCTTGCAGGCCCGACAGCTTCTTCTCGTGCAGCAGGACGTAGACGTCTTCCAGCTCCGCCGTCATCTTCTCGGCGTTGGTGACGAAGTAGGGCGACAGATAGCCGCGATCGAACTTCATGCCTTCGACGATATCGACCTCGGTTTCGAGCGACTTGTTTTCCTCGACGGTGATGACGCCCTCGTTGCCGACCTTCTGCATCGCCTGCGCGATCATCTTGCCGATGTTGGTGTCGCCGTTGGCGGAGATGGTGCCGACCTGCGCGACCTCGGCGGAGGAGGCGACCGGCTTGGCGCGCTTCTCGATGTCCTTGACGACGGCGGTGACGGCGATATCGATGCCGCGCTTGAGGTCCATCGGGTTCATGCCGGCGGCAACCGACTTCGCGCCCTCGCGGACGATCGCCTGCGCCAGCACGGTCGCGGTGGTGGTGCCGTCGCCGGCCAGATCGTTGGTCTTCGAGGCCACTTCGCGCACCATCTGCGCGCCCATGTTCTCGAACTTGTCCTCAAGCTCGATTTCCTTGGCGACGGTGACGCCGTCCTTGGTGATGCGCGGTGCGCCGAACGACTTGTCGATGACGACGTTGCGGCCCTTCGGGCCCAGCGTCACCTTGACGGCGTTGGCGAGGGTGTCGACGCCGCGCAGCATCCGATCGCGCGCGTCTCCGGAGAATTTGACGTCCTTGGCTGACATTGGAATATGACTCCTGATGTGTTGTCCGCGGCGCCTTCCGTGCGTCATCGCCGTGCTCGATCCGGCGATCCATCCTTCTTCATAAGATGGATGCCCGGATCAGGTCCGGGCATGACGCATCAAAATTGGCGGCTCACTGAATTCGGGTGAAGGCGATTAACCGACCACGCCCATGATGTCGGATTCCTTCATGATGAGGAGTTCCTCACCGTCGAGCTTGATCTCGGTGCCGGACCACTTGCCGAACAGCACGCGGTCGCCGGCCTTGAGGTCGATCGGGATCAGCTTGCCGCTCTCGTCGCGCCCGCCGGGGCCGACCGCCACCACCTGACCCTCGGAGGGCTTTTCCTTGGCGGTGTCCGGGATGATGATGCCGCCCTTGGTTTTTTCCTCGGCATCGATTCGCTTCACCACGACGCGGTCATGTAGTGGACGAAATTTGGTTTTAGCCATGACGTTCCTTTGAGGTTCGGTTACGGTCTGAATCGCCTGAAATGCGTGGATGCGGTGCCCTGCGGCCGATGCCGCCGGATCGGCTGTCCCGCCTTTGGCAATCTAAGGCCGAGAGTGCCAATCAGGGTCGAGATATGGGCTGCCGCTGGTCCTGTCAAGCAAGGGCTCTAAGGGCCGAGGGCTTAAGAGCTTGGTGAGGCGAATCGCAGATGGTCGCGATCCGCGTGACCGGGCCGCCTTGACTGCGGCGGTTGCGCCAGGGGTGACGATGCGGCGAACGTGGACTGGCGGGCCGTCCGGCAATAGCGAATGCGAGGGCGTTCTCGCTCGGGGGATAATGATGGTCGAAAGCAAATCTCGTAACGGACGCAAGCTGCTCAATGCCGGGCTGGTGCCGCTGCTGGCGGTGTTCCTCGCAGGCTGCGAGACGTTCGGAACATCGCAGCCCGCGGCAGTGCCGGAACCGGCAGCCCCGCCGGAAATTCCCTCGACCATCCGCCCGAGCGAACTGGTCGGCCGCTGGGGGCTCGCCTCCTATCAGAACCCGAACGACCGGGCGCGCACCGAGGCCGCCGCGCGCGGCCAGTGCAAGAACCCTTACGTAATCGGGGCGGGCGCCAATGGCGGCGTCATCATGCACCTGGCCGACGAGGCGACGCCTCAGGAACTGCGGCTCAAGGGCAGCCAGAGCGGCAAGAACTACATCGGCCCGCCGGGCCCCGCCGGCGACGAGAAGGATCGCGAGATCGTCTCGTTCGACGGTCGCGTGCTGGTCACCCGGTTCATCGACAAGGACGCCGGGGTCCGCTACGGCAACATGGTCTATGTCCGCTGCGCCCCCCACGCGTGAAGCGGCGTGCGGAATGTCTCCTTCGGAAATCCTGAAATCCTGATGCGATGGCCCGGCTGCGCGACCTGATCGTCGGACCGGGGCGCGCGGTTGCGGTTTTATCCCTGACCCAGATCCTCGGCTGGGGGATCCTGATCTATCCGCCGGTCCTGACGATGCCGCCGATGACGGCCGAACGCGGGTGGTCGCTGGCGTTCGGCATGAGCGGATTGTCGGTGGCGCTGGCGGTGTCCGGCCTGCTGTCGCCGACCGCTTGCGGCCTGATCGACCGTATCGGCGGCAATCGGGTCATGTCGCTGGGAGCGCTGGCCGGAGCGCTCGGCTTCCTCGGGCTGGCGACGACCGATAGCTGGCAGGCTTATTTCCCGTGCTGGCTGTTGATCGGCGCGGCGATGTCGTCGACGTTGTACGATCCGGCGTTCACCACGCTGACGCGGATTTTCGGCGCGTCGGCACGACGACAGATCACGTTCGTCACCTTCGCCGGCGGCTTCGCCTCCACGGTGGGGTGGCCGGCCACACATTTCCTGCTCGATCATTTCGGCTGGCGCGGCGCCTATCTGGCGTTCGCAGCCGTGTTGGGGCTGGTGATCGCGCCGCTGCACGCCTTCGCACTGCCGCGCGGCGGGCCCGACGCTTCGTCGCTGTCGCCACGCAACACGGC
>JBASBO010000472.1:0-1590 GCA_049651165.1 Xanthobacteraceae bacterium
GCCGCAGGGCTCGGACGCGGCGGGGCTGGCGTTCGACGCGCTGACGGCGGCGAAGGCCGAAGGCTCGGACGTGCTGCTGATCGACACCGCCGGCCGGCTCCAGAACAAGGCCGAACTGATGGGCGAACTGGAGAAGGTGGTGCGGGTGATGCGCAAGGTGGACGCCACCGCGCCGCACGCCGTGCTGCTGGTGCTCGACGCGACAGTGGGCCAGAACGCGTTGTCGCAGGTCGAGGCGTTTCATCGCACCGCCGGCGTCACCGGCCTGGTGATGACCAAGCTCGACGGCACCGCGCGCGGCGGCATTCTGGTGGCGCTGGCGGAGACATACAAACTGCCGGTGCATTTCATCGGCGTCGGCGAGGGCGTCGACGACCTGTCGCCGTTCACCGCGAGCGATTTCGCCCGCGCGATCGCGGGAATCGAAAGCTGACCATGGACAAGACGCAGCCGCATCCGCTGTTCAAGCTGGCGACCGAACTGGGCCCGCTGCTGATCTTCTTCTTCGCCAATGCGAAGTTCGACCTGTTCGTCGCCACCGCTGCGTTCATGGTGGCGATCGTGGCGGCGACGACCGTCTCGTGGCTGGTGACGCGCCATGTTCCGATCATGGCGCTGGTCACCGCCGTCATCGTGCTGGTGTTCGGCACGCTGACCCTGGTGCTGCACGACGAGACGTTCATCAAGGTCAAGCCGACCATCATCTACGGCCTGTTCGCGCTGGTGCTCGGCGGCGGGCTGGTTTTCGGCCGCTCGTTCATCGCCGTGCTGTTCGACCAGATGTTCAACCTGACGCCGGAGGGCTGGCGCCGGCTGACGCTGCGCTGGGCGCTGTTCTTCGTCGGCATGGCGATCCTCAATGAAATTGTCTGGCGCACGCAGACCACCGATTTCTGGGTGGCGTTCAAGGCGTTCGGCGTGATCCCGATCACCATGGTGTTCGCGATGCTGCAAATGCCGCTGCTGAAGCGCTACCATCAAGAGCCGGCGACGCTGGAGTCGAGCGACGCCCGCGACGGCGATCTCGGGCAGGGGTGAGGCAAATCGAGTACGCCGCAAGTTTCTTTTACGGCCTTGAGGTCATTCTCTGTCGTCATGCGCGGACTTGATCCGCGCATCCATCTCCCTGAAAAGATGGATTGCCGGGTCAAGCCCGGCAATGACGCTTCGAGGTGAGCGCTACGACCCCGCCTTCAGCGCCTTCTCGATTTCGCTTTTGAGCACGCGATCGATATTGTCCGGCGTGATCGCACCGATCAGCTTGTAGGCGATCCTGCCGTCGCGGCCGACCACGAACGTTTCCGGCACGCCGTAGACGCCCCATTCGATCGCGGCGCGGCCGTTGGCGTCGACGCCGACATGGCTGAACGGATTGCCGTAACGGCCGAGGAAGCGGCGCGCGTTGTCGGTCTTGTCCTTGTAGTTGATGCCGACGATCTGGATGCGGCTGTCGCCGGCCAGCGCGGTCAAGAGCGGCGCTTCCTCGTGGCACGGCACGCACCACGAGGCCCAGACGTTGACGACGCTGACCTTGCCCTTGAACACATCAGGCGTGATCCCCGGCACCGCCGCGCCCGCGCGCGTCAGGCC
>JBASBO010000473.1:0-2210 GCA_049651165.1 Xanthobacteraceae bacterium
AGCCCGAGCCGCGCCGCGTTGGCGCGCGCGGTCCGGACGGCGTCGCCGCTGATGTCGGTGCCGATGCCGGTCGCCTGCGGGAGCTCGTGCAACAGCGCCAGCAGGATTGCGCCGGAGCCGGTGCCAAGATCGGCGATGCGTAGCGCGCGCGTCGTATCGCCTCTAGCGCGCAGGATCGTCAGCGCTGCCTCGATCACCGTCTCGGTGTCGGGGCGCGGCACCAGGGTCGCCAGTGAAAGTTCGAAATCGAGCCCCCAGAATTCCTTGTGGCCGAGAATTCGCGCCACCGGCTCGCCGCCGACGCGGCGGCGGGCGAAATCCTTCAGCCGCGCCGCTTCGAATGCCGTAAGCCGTCGTTCGGCACTGGTGATGAGGCCGGTGAGATCGAGCCGCAGCACCGCGCCGAGCAGCAGTCGCGCGTCGAGTTCGGGGGTTTCGATCGCGACAGCTTGCAGATGCGCCGCCAGATTCCGGCGTGCCGTCTCGATCTTCTGTCCTGCGAGAGCGATATCCACGTTTACGCCGCCGCTCCCTGCGCCGCGAGTTGCGCGGCCTGATGCTCGGTGGTCAGCGCGTCGATCAGTTCGCTTAAGCTTTCGCCGGCGATCACCTGCGGCAGCTTGTAGAGCGTCAGGTTGATGCGGTGGTCGGTGACGCGGCCTTGTGGGAAGTTGTAGGTGCGGATGCGCTCGGAGCGGTCGCCGGAGCCGACCTGCCCGCGCCGGTCGGCGGAGCGTTCGGAATCCAGCCGCTGACGCTCCGCATCGTAAAGTCGCGAGCGCAAAATGTTCATGGCGCTGGCGCGATTCTTGTGCTGCGAACGGCTGTCCTGCATCATCACCACGATGCCGGTCGGCAGATGGGTGATGCGGATCGCCGATTCGGTCTTGTTGACGTGCTGGCCGCCCGCGCCCTGCGCGCGCATGGTCTCGATGCGCAGGTCCTCGTTCCTGATGTCGATGTCGACATCCTGGGCTTCCGGCAGCACCGCCACCGTCGCCGCCGAGGTATGGATGCGGCCTTGCGTTTCGGTGTCGGGCACCCGCTGCACGCGATGCACGCCGGATTCGAATTTCAGTTTGGCGAAGGCGCCGCGCCCCTGCACCTCGGCGATGATCTCCTTGTAGCCGCCGACGGTGCCGTCGCTCGCGGACATCACCTCGACCTTCCAGCCCTGCAACGCGGCAAAGCGCTCGTACATCCGGAACAGGTCGCCGGCGAACAGCGAGGCTTCGTCGCCGCCGGTGCCGGCGCGGATTTCGAGGATGACGTTGCGCTCGTCCATCGCGTCCTTGGGCAACAGCGCGACGCGGATCTGTTGAATCAGATCGTCGCGGCGCGCTTCGAGATCGGGCCGCTCGTCCTCGGCGAGGTCGCGCATCTCGACGTCGGTTAAGGGATCGTTCACCATCGCGTCGATGCCGGCGATCTCCGCGACGACGGCGCGATACGCCTTCACCGCCTCGATCACCGGATTGAGGTCGGCCAGTTCGCGCGAGATGCGCACATAGTCCTCGCCGCCGACGTCGCCAATCAGCCGGGCTTCGAGTTCGGCGTGGCGCGCCAGCAGGATATCCAGTTTGGCTTCGGGCAGCATGGCGATGTCTCAACGAATGAAGGGCGGGCAGGCGGAGCGACAAGCGGCAGCCTCGCTACAACGACAAGCCTTCGGCCTCGGCGAACCGCTTCAGTTCCTGCCGGATCGAGACGCTGCCCGCCGGCGCGTCGAGTAACTCGCTCATCAGCGCCTCGGCCTTTCCGGCATCGAGGTCGAGGATCAGCGCCTTGACCGGGCCGTGGGCGGTGGCCGACAGCGACAGCGAGCGATACCCCAGCGCGATCAGCGCCAGCGCGCCGATCGGCGTCGAGGCCATCTCGCCGCACAGCGAGGCGGTGCGCCGCGCGGCGCCGGCCTTGCGGATGATGTCGCGCAACGCGCGCAGGATCGGCGCCGACAGCGTGTCGAAGCGGTCCGAGACTTTCGAGTTGCCGCGATCGACCGCGAACAGGAACTGGAACAGGTCGTTGGAGCCGACCGAGACGAAATCGACCTTCTCGAACAGTTCGTCGAGTTGATAGAGCAGCGCCGGCACCTCGATCATGGTGCCGATGTCGATGCGCTCCGGCAGGGTGTGGCCGTGCTGGCGCAGATAGGTCAGTTCGCGCTCGACGATCAGCTTGGCCTGATCGAACTCCGCGATCTCCGATAT
>JBASBO010000474.1:0-2705 GCA_049651165.1 Xanthobacteraceae bacterium
CGGCCGAACCACCCCCGCCGGCCGAAGCCCCGCCACAGGCCGACGGCCCGGCCATCGCCGATGGCGGACGTTCGGCGGGCGCGCTCAGTTTCGCCAGCATGGACGAGCCCGCACGCGCGGAGCCGCGTTGATTTAACCCCCGAAAACCGCGCGCGACGGGTTGCCAGCGCCGGGGCGGCCTTGATATCACCACGCCCGTCATCCATGGGCCCGATGTCCGGGCGCAAGTCCGATAGGTCGCCGATATGCTGAACGTTGTGTCCACCAAGACCGGGGGAAAAGCGACGATGTCGGCAAAGAACGGGGCGATCAAGCTGGTCGCCGGCAATTCCAACCCGGCGCTGGCGCAGCAGATTTCCGCCGCCCTCGACATCCCGCTGACCAAGGCCAGCGTCCGGCGCTTCGCCGACATGGAGATTTTCGTCGAGATTCTGGAGAACGTGCGCGGCTCCGACGTGTTCGTGATCCAGTCGACCTCGTATCCGACCAACGACCACCTGATGGAGCTTCTCATCATCATCGACGCGCTGCGCCGGGCGTCTGCCCGCCGCATCACCGCGGTGATGCCGTATTTCGGCTACGCCCGGCAGGACCGCAAGGTCGGTTCGCGCGCGCCGATCTCGGCCAAACTGGTCGCCAACCTCATCACCCACGCCGGCGCCGACCGGGTGATGACGCTCGACCTGCACGCCGGCCAGATTCAGGGCTTCTTCGATATCCCGACCGACAACCTCTATGCCTCGCCGGTGATGGTGCGCGACATCCGCGAGAAATTCGACCTCGCCAACGTGATGGTGGTGTCGCCGGACGTCGGCGGCGTGGTGCGCGCGCGCGGCCTCGCCAAGCGCATCAACGCCCCGCTCGCCATCATCGACAAACGCCGCGAGCGCGCCGGCGAATCCGAGGTGATGAACGTGATCGGCGACGTCGCCGGCTTCACCTGCATCCTGATCGACGACATCGTCGATTCCGGCGGCACGCTGGTCAACGCCGCAGATGCGCTGCTCGCCAACGGCGCCAAGGACGTCTACGCCTATCTCACCCACGGCGTGCTCTCCGGCGGGGCGACGGCGCGGATCGCCAATTCCCGCATGAAGGAACTGGTCATCACCGACTCGATCCAGCCGTCGGAGGCGGTGCGCGCGGTGAAGAACATCCGCGTGCTGCCGATCGCGCCGCTGATCGCCGAAGCCATCAGCCGCACCGCAGCCGAGGAATCGGTGTCCAGCCTGTTCGACTGAACCGGGCATTTCCCGCTCTGACGGAATTTTCTCGCATCGCTGCATCCTCTCCCCTGCCCCGCACGCGGGGGAGGGATGGAAGGGAAGAGACTCGCATCGCGCGAATCCGCGCCCCGGACTCGCCCGCCGCGAATCCGATTCCGTTTTGTTCTCATGCACCCATCCCGCCCGCACGATGATCTGTGGACGAGCGCCGGTTTGCCTGTGGATGGAGTCGGCGCGCCGTTGCGCGGATTCGGCAAATCACATCACTTGATCCTCGCGAGCCGGATTGCAGCACACGGCCTCAACCCACGGTTCGCGACATGCAGCGATGCGTCGGCCCCGGGCTGTTATCCTGCCGCGTCAGTATCACAACAGACAACAGCAAGGTCGAGACGGCATGTCCCTCCTCGAAGGCACGTTCGATTCCCGAAACAGTCCGCTGGAAGTGGTCGAGGAGATCGCCGCCACCAACGACTGGTCGTTCGAGCGCTCGGGGGAGGACGAGATCACCATCGTCACGCAGGGAGCATGGACTGACTATCAACTGTCCTTCACCTGGATGACCGAGATCGAGGCGCTGCATCTCGCCTGCGCCTTCGACATGCGGATTCCGCAGGCCCGCCGCGGCGAGGTGCAGAAGCTGATCGCAGCCATCAACGAGCAATTGTGGGTCGGCCATTTCGACATCTGGGTGCAGACCGGCACGGTGATGTACCGTCAGGCGCTGCTGCTGCCCGACGGCCTCGTCGCATCGAGCGCGCAATGCGAGGCGATGCTGTCGGGCGCGATCGGGACGTGCGAGCGCTACTATCCGGCGTTGCAGTTCGTGGTATGGGCCGGCAAGTCTGCGACCGAGGCCATGAGCGCGGCGATGTTCGACACCGAGGGCGAGGCGTAGCCTCCGTTCCGGCGTTCGC
The DNA here is from genome assembly GCA_049651165.1 of Xanthobacteraceae bacterium. Taxonomy (GTDB): domain Bacteria; phylum Pseudomonadota; class Alphaproteobacteria; order Rhizobiales; family Xanthobacteraceae; genus 62-47. Next base: position 2,144 of record JBASBO010000474.1, read on the forward strand.
CCGCGCGCTTGTTGTCGGCCGTCGCATAACTTACAAACGCCAGCGGATATGGGTCGCTGCCTTCGCAGGGACGACGCCGGGAATCGTCGCCATGGTTTCATCCGACGCCACCAACGCACTTCGCGCGATCGACGGCGCCGTCGTTCTCGCCGGCGCGGGAAAAATGGGCGGCGCGCTGCTCGCCGGCTGGCTGGCGCAGGGGCTCGATCCTGCCCGCGTCGCGGTGATCGATCCGCATGTCTCCGACGACATCCACGCACTGGCTGCGAAGGGGCTGCGCGTCAATCCCGCGCCGTCGGACATCGGCGCCGCCGACGCGCTGGTGCTCGCGGTCAAGCCGCAGATGTTTCACGAGGCGGCCGCCGCCTTGCGGCCGCTGGTCGCGCCTTCGACGCTGGTGGTGTCGATCATGGCCGGCACCACCATCGCGGCGATCAAGAGCGCCTGCGGAGGCAATGTCGTGCGCGCGATGCCCAACACGCCGGCGGCGATCGGCCGCGGCATCACTGTCGCGGTGCCGGACGACGGCGTCGGCGGCGACCGCCGCGCCATCGCCGACGCC
>JBASBO010000475.1:0-5014 GCA_049651165.1 Xanthobacteraceae bacterium
GTTCAAGAGATCGAACACGACGGCGCCGGGCACGATGGGGACAACGGCGTCCCGGATCACGAAGCCGCGCCCCCGTTCGGCAAGCCAGGCCTGAACGCCGCCGCCGGCTTCGATTCCGAAGGCGGAGCCGCCTGACAGCGCGAGTGCGTCGATCCGCTCCACCGTGTTGACCGGATCGAGCAGGGCGCTGTCGCGGGTGCCGGGGCCGCCGCCGCGAATGTCCAGCGAGGCGACCGCGGGCTTGTCGAACAGGATCGCGGTGACGCCGGAGGCCAGCGCCGCGTCATGGGCGTTGCCGACGCGCACGCCGGCGATATCGGTAAGGAGGTTCTTCATGTCGGCGTTTTCCACGGCGGCGGCATCGAGGCGGCGTTGGTCAGGCCCGAATCCGTTTCGGACTGTCGTCCTTCTTTCAAAAGAGGATGGATCGCCGGGTCAAGCCCGGCAATGATACGAGGGGAGGACTCCGGTCGGTCCGATCATATTGCGATCACAAACGCGCAGGGTCGGGCGGGCCGCCCTTGCATAACGTCGCGGGACCGGTGCATTTACCCTCATGGTCCACGACGTCACCTTGCCCGCCGCGCTGATCGCCGGCCTGGTCAGCTTCCTGTCGCCCTGCGTGCTGCCGCTGGTGCCGCCGTATCTGGTGTATCTCACCGGCGCCACCATCGAGCGGGTGGCCGACGACGCGCCGCCCGGCACATCGAAGCGCGCGGTGCTGTTGTCGGCGCTGCTGTTCGTGCTCGGCTTCTCGACGGTGTTCGTGGCGCTCGGCGCCAGCGCCAGCCTGATCGGCGGCCTGATCCGGGCGTGGTCGGCGCAACTGTCGATCGTCGCCGGCATCATCATCATCGTTATGGGGCTGCACTTCCTCGGCCTGACCCGGATCGGCCTGTTGATGCGGGAAGGGCGGCTGTCGATGCCGAAGCCGGTCGGCTTCTGGGGCGCCTATCTCATGGGGCTGGCCTTCGCCTTCGGCTGGACGCCGTGCATCGGGCCGATCCTGGCGGCGATCCTGTCGGTGGCGGCGGCGGAAGCGACGGTGACCAAGGGCGCGGGGCTGCTCGCGGTGTATTCCGCCGGGCTCGGCATCCCCTTCCTGCTGGCGGCAGTGATGATCGAACGGTTCTCGGCGCTGTTTGCGCGGATGCGGCGGCACCTCCACGTCATCGAGAAGGTGATGGGCGTCCTGATGGTGGTGACCGGCATCGCCTTTCTCACCGGCTCGATCACCTGGCTCAGCATCTGGCTGCTGGAGACGTTCCCGGCGCTGGCGAATTTCGGCTGACGCGCGAGGCGCTCAGCCGCGCGCAAGGTCGAGCAGCCGGTCGGTCGATGGGCGCGGTGGCCGTGGGCGGCCCGCGCCACGCCGGCTGCCATAGGTAGCGATCGCGGCGATGATCCACGCCGCATGAAACAGGACGCCGGCCAGCACCACGATCTGGCCCGGGATCGGCCCGATGGCGGCGCGCGCCCACACCTCTTGCAGCGAGGTGACAGGCGAGGGGTGGATCAACAGCTTGCCGACATAGGCGGCGACCTGGATCGCGAAGATCCAGCAGTAGTTATGACGAAGCCGGCGGCCGAGGGCCTCGGCATAGGTGATGTGCAGGCTGGGCGCACGGTAGTCCTCGTAAAGTACCTCGTTCCAGCCGTTGTCGGTGCGGACGCCGTCGCCGCGCAGGATCGGGCCGAAGAAATAGACTTCCAGAATGTGGGCGCGCATCCGCCAGAAATCGAAGAAGCGATAGCGCCGCGCCTCGATGCCGAGGAAGGTCGCGACCAGCAGCCCGACCACGACCAGCGGCAGGGGCGACGCGGTTTCGTGGCTGAAGGTCAGCGACAGCGCGATGCCGGTGGTCAGAACCGCCCAGTTGGTGGTGGCGTCGAGGCGCGTGCGCCACACCGTGCTGCGATAGACCTCGCCGCGATAGAGGTGCGCCAGCGCCGAGATGTCGGAGGAACTGAACGCGGGTTTGGCGTCTTCGCCGGGACGGTCGCTCATGGTTCGGTTTCCTCCCTGATACCGCTTGTCGTCGGCCAACTCCCGCCGCGCCGGGCGGGCGGCGCGGGCGGGGTATGGCGCGGGCGTGTCCCGCAACCAAGCGGGACCGACAAGCTTACGTGTCCGCGACGCGCTTGCAACGACGTTCGCGGGGGGAGGAAACGAGGTTTGCGTTCAAGGCTCGCCGCTCGCGCGGTCGCGCTTTGAAGTCAGACTCAGCGTCCGCCAGGGATTATGGGTCCCCGCCTGCGCAGGGACGACGGTTTTCGTGTTGCAAGTCCACGCACAAAGCGGATTTCCGGTGAAACTCCCGCAATGACGCCAACCGAAGCGGTTGCCCGAAAGAGCGACGCTTCGGTCAACCCTTGGCGATCGGGCGCTCAGGTGCCCTTGCCGGAATCGATCTCGGTGTAGTTGCCCTTGTCGTCCCACTTGTAGACGACGTAATCGATCGCCTTGATGTCGCCCTTGGCGTCGAACGCCATGCGGCCGAGCACGGTGTCCCATTCGCCGTCCTTGATGACCTTCATCACCTTCTGCGGATCGGTGGTGCCGGCCTTCTTGGCGGCCTCGGTCCACACCTGCATGGCGGCGTAGGTGTAGAGCGTGTAGCCCTCCGGATCGACGCCCTTCTTCTTGAACTCCTCGACGATGGCTTTCGCGGTCGGCTTGAGGCGCGGATCGGGGCCGAAGGTGAACAGCGTGCCTTCCGCCTGCGGGCCGGTGATCGAGGCGAACTCCTTGTCGTTCATCGAGTCGCCCGACATCATTACCGTCTTGAGGCCCTGGTCGCGCATCTGGCGTAGGATCAGGCCGGCCTGCTGGTGATAGCCGCCGATATAGACGAGGTCGATGTTGTCGCGCTTCAGCCGCGAGACGATCGAGTTAAAGTCCTTGTCGTCCTTGTTGTAGGACTCGAACATCTTCTCCTGGAAGCCGGCCTTGTTGAGCGCCTTCTTGGTCTCGTCGGCGAGGCCCTTGCCGTAGGTGGTCTTGTCGTTGAGGATGGCGACGTTCTTGCCGGCGAAATTCTTGGCGATGTACTGCGCGGCGACCACGCCCTGCTGATCGTCGCGGCCGCAGATGCGCAGCACGTTCCACAGCTTGCGCTCGGTGAACAGCGGGTTGGTCGAAGCCGGGGTGATTTGCAGCACGTTGCTGTCGGCATAGGCTTCCGACGCGGGAATCGACGACGACGAGCAGAAATGTCCGGCGACGAACGGGATGCCGGCGCTGCCGACCTTCTCGGCGATCGAGCGCGCCTGCTTGGGATCGCAGGCGTCGTCGCCGACGAACAGCTTCAGCTTCTTGCCGAGCAGGCCGCCGGCGGCGTTGGCGTCGGCGACGAACTGCTCGGCGCCGTTCTGCAACTGGCGGCCGAAGGCGGATTCGCTGCCGGTCATCGGGCCGGCGACCGCGATGGTGATGTCCTGCGCGGACGCCGCGGTGGACAGCGCCAGCGATACGCCGAAAGCCAGGCCGATCAGTTTCAAGGATGTCATGCGGGTGGTTCCTCGCGGGGGTGTCGGGTTGCGCCCGGCCTGTGCCGGTTGGGCGGCATTGTCCGATGATTTGGCCCCGGTGTCATGGGCAAATTTCGTGCGCCGCCCTCGCGGTGGACCGCGTCACTTGGTCGCCGGGTTTGCCGCGCCCGCCGCGCCTCAGGCGTGGCGGCCGCCTTCGAGATAGGCGGCGCGGATCTCGGGGCGTTGCAGCAGTTCCATGCCGCCGCCGCTCATGGTGATGAGGCCGTTGACCATGACGTAGCCACGATGGGCCAGCCGCAGCGCGTGGTTGGCGTTCTGCTCGACGATCAGCACGGTGAGGCGGTCCTCGCGGTTCAGCGTGCGGATGGCGTCGAAGATCTGCCGGGTGATGAGCGGGGCGAGGCCGAGCGAGGGCTCGTCGAGCAGAAGCAGGCGCGGGCGGCTCATCAGCGCGCGGCCGATCGCCAGCATCTGCTGTTCGCCGCCGGACAGCGTGCCGCCGCGCTGGCTCATACGTTCCTCAAGGCGGGGGAACAGGCTGAGCACGCGGGCGAGGCTTGAGGCACGTTCGGCGTCGCTGCCGGGGGTGGCGTCAGCCCCCATGCGCAGGTTTTCCGAAACCGTCATGCGCGGGAAGATGCGCCGCCCCTCCGGCGATTGGGCGATGCGCAGCCGCGCGATGTGGTGGGTCGGCAGCGCCGTGATGTCGTGGCCGTCGAACAGGACTTTTCCGGCGCGGGCGCGCGGGCGGCCGAAGATCGACATCATCAGCGTCGATTTGCCGGCGCCGTTGGCGCCGATCAGCGCCACGATCTCGCTGGGGGCGATGTCGAGGTCGACGCCCTTCAGCGCCTCGATGCGGCCGTAGGCGGCGCGCAGGTCGCGAATGGCGAGCAGCGGCGGGCTCATCGTGCGCCCTCCGTGCCCCGGACGCGATGCAAGACGACGTCTTGCTTCGCAGAGCCGGGGCGGCGCGCAGCGTTTATGAAGGTCCCGGCTCTGCGGAGCAGTGCTAAAGCGCCGCGCCGCGTCCGGGACACGATGCGAGCGGTCATCATGTCCCGCCCTCCATCACGGCGGCGGCGTCTTCCTCGTCGGCGCCGAGATAGGCGGCGACCACCTTCGGATCGTCGCGCACCGCGGCCGGCGCGCCGTCGGCGATCTTGACGCCGTGGTCGAGCACCACGATGTGGTCGGAGATTTCCATCACCACGCTCATGTCGTGCTCGATCAAAAGGATCGAGGTGCCGAAGTCGTCGCGGATCGCAAGCAATAGGTCGCTGAGGGCGGCGCTCTCGTTGGCATTGAGGCCGGCGGCGGGCTCGTCGAGACACAGCAGCGCCGGCTGCGCACACATCGCGCGCGCGATTTCGAGGCGGCGCTGGTCGCCATAGGGCAGGTTGCCGGCAGCGTCGTCGGCGCGCTCCAGAAGGCCGATGCGCGTCAGCCAGTCGCGCGCCTGTGCGATGGCAGTGCGCTCGGCGCTGCGCTATGTCGGCGCGCCGAACAGGCCGAGAAA
>JBASBO010000476.1:0-3090 GCA_049651165.1 Xanthobacteraceae bacterium
CCCCCGGCCTGTTCAGCGTCCCGGCCCCGCTGCTGCGCCTCGCCGTCACGGCGGCCGGCGGACGCGGAATGTGGCAGCGCCTCTCCGGCCCGCTGCAAGCCGATCCCGGCAAGCTGATCCGGCTAGGCTGGCGGCCGATTCCGCCGGAATCGTGAATATCGCCGCGATCTCAACCTGTTGGCTGATACGGCCGGCATCCATCCGACAACGCGGGTGTTGACTTTCCCGTATGCTGCCGGGTAAATCGCCGCAATTCTCGGAAAGATGCTCTTTTCGATCCGCCGCCCGGTCCCGGAGACCGGAGGTCAACGCCCGACAGCGCTGTGCGCCCTCGGGCGCATATGTGTTTGGATGAGAGGCTTGAGAGGCTCATGTTCGACAACCTGTCGGAAAAGCTCGGCGGCATTCTCGACCGGCTGACGCGGCGCGGCGCGCTGACCGAGGCCGACGTCGATGCGGCGATGCGCGAGGTTCGCCGCGCGCTGCTGGAGGCCGACGTCGCGCTGGAAGTGGTGCGCAGCTTCACCGAGCAGGTCCGCGAGCAGGCGATCGGCGCCACTGTCGTCAAGTCGGTGACGCCGGGCCAGATGGTGGTCAAGATCGTCCACGACCAGTTGATCGCGACTCTCGGCTCCGAGGGCCAGACCATCGACCTCAACGCCCCGGCGCCGGTGCCGATCATGATGGTCGGCCTGCAAGGCTCCGGCAAGACCACCACCACCGCCAAGCTGGCGCGCCGCCTCACCCAGCGCGACAAGCGCAAGGTGCTGATGGCCTCGCTCGACATCTACCGCCCGGCGGCGATGGAACAGCTTGCCGTGCTCGGCCGCGACCTTGAGGTCGCGACGCTGCCGATCGTCGCCGGCCAGAAGCCGGAGCAGATCGCGCGCCGCGCCATCGAGGCCGGCAAACTCGGCGGCTACGACATCGTGCTGCTCGACACCGCCGGCCGCACCACGCTCGACGAGGAGATGATGAGCGAGGCGGCGGCGATCAAGGCCGCCGCCAATCCGCACGAGGTGCTGCTGGTCGCCGACAGCCTGACCGGACAGGACGCCGTCAATCTCGCCCGCTCCTTCGATCAGCGCGTCGGCCTGACCGGCATCGTGCTGACCCGCGTCGACGGCGACGGCCGCGGCGGCGCGGCGCTGTCGATGCGCGCCGTCACCGGCAAGCCGATCAAGCTGATCGGCACCGGCGAGAAGACCGACGCGCTCGAAGACTTCCACCCGGACCGTATCGCCGGCCGCATCCTCGGCATGGGCGACGTGGTGTCGCTGGTCGAGAAGGCCGCCGCGCATATCGACGCCGAAAAGGCCGCGCGCGTCGCCGAAAAGATGCGCAAGGGTCAGTTCGATCTCAACGACATGCGCGATCAGTTGCAGCAGATGGCGAACATGGGTGGCATCGGCGGCTTGATGGGCATGATGCCCGGCATCGCCAAGATGAAGAACGAGATCGCCAACGCCGGCATCGACGACAAGATCCTCAAGCGTCAGACCGCGATTATCGATTCGATGACGCGGCAGGAGCGCCGCCATCCCGACCTTCTCAAGGCCAGCCGCAAGAAGCGCATCGCCGCCGGCAGCGGGCAGAAGGTCGAGGACATCAACAAGCTGCTCAAAATGCACCGCAACATGGCCGACATGATGAAGATGATGGGCTCCGGCAAGCGCGGCCCGATGGCCGGCATCGCCCGCGCCATGGGTCTTGGTGGCGGTCTTGGGGGCGGGATGCCGTCGCCCGACCAGATGAAGGCGCTGGCCGACAAGATGCCGAAAGGTGCCGACGGCCTGCCGCAACTGCCGAAGGACCTGCCGCCCGGCCTGCGCGGCGGGCTACCGAACCTGCCCGGCCTCACCGGCCTTACGGGCAAGCCGACGCTGCCCGGACTCGGCGGCTTCCCCGGTATGGGGAAGAAGAAGAAATGAAAGGCCGCTTCCAAAGTTTCGCCGCCGTCAGCGCCCGCGCATGACGGCCTCACGTTCACGACACACCAACGCAACACACAGACTTCCAAAGGAGAACTCACATGTCCGTCGTTATCCGCCTCGCCCGCGCCGGCACCAAGAAGCGCCCGGTCTATCACGTCGTCGTCGCCGACTCGCGCTTTCCCCGCGACGGCCGCTTCATCGAGCGTCTCGGCTATTTCAACCCGCTGCTGCCGAAGGACAACGAACTGCGCCTGAAGCTCGATATCGAGAAGGCCAAGGCGTGGCTCGCCAAGGGCGCGCAGCCGTCCGACCGCGTCGCCCGCTTCCTCGACGCCGCCGGCGTCCAGAAGCGCGAGGCCCGCAACAACCCGCAGAAGGCCGTGCCGCGCAAGGAGCGTAAGGCGCAGGCCGAAGCCGCCGCCAAGGCGTAAAGTCCGCCCCGGGTGGCCAGACAGGTTTGCATCGCCCGCATCGGCGCCGCGCATGGCGTGCGCGGCGCGGTGAAGCTGTGGACCTTCACCGAGGACCCGCTGGCGGTCCTCGATTACGGTCCGCTTTCGACCGGGGACGGCGCGCGCCGCTTCGAGATCGCCGAGGCGCGGCAGGCCAAGGGCCATCTGGTGGCGACGCTGAAGGGCGTCACCACCCGCAACGACGCCGAAGCGCTCAACGGCCTTGAGCTTTACGTGTCGCGCGAAAAACTGCCGCCGGCCGGCGACGGCGAATATTATCACGCCGACCTGATCGGCCTCGCCGCCGTATCCACCGATGGCGGTCAACTTGGCCGCGTGGTCGCGGTCCACAACTTCGGCGCCGGCGACGTCATCGAGATCGCGCCGCCCAAGGGCGCGACCCTGCTGCTGCCGTTCACCGAGGCGGTGGTGCCGGACGTCGATCTGGCCGCCGGCCGCGTGGTGATCGACCCGCCGGGCGAGATCGAGGGCGACGCGCCCGACACGCCTTGAACGACGGACTGTCGTCCTTGTGTTCACGTCATCGCCGGACCTGATCCGGCGATCCATCCTTTTGAAATGATGGATACGCGGGTCAAGCCCGCGTATGACGCAGGAATATGACGCAGCAAATTGCCTCTGGCGATCAAAGAAAAGATGACCTGGCGCGCGACGGTCCTGACCCTGTTCCCCGAGATGTTTCC
>JBASBO010000477.1:0-3347 GCA_049651165.1 Xanthobacteraceae bacterium
GGCGTCGGAGCCGGAGCCGTCGGCGGCGCCGCCGGGATCGTTGACCACCACCTTGGCGCCTTCGGCCGCCGCGAGCATGGCGATGGCGCGCCCGATGCCGCGTCCCGCGCCGGTGACGATGATGACCTTGTCTTGCAGCGACTTCGTGTTTGCCATGAGAGAGTCCCTTGTTGTTTGCTTGATGCCGATTTTGTTCGAGCTGTCATGCGCGGGCATAGCCGTTTGAAAAACGGCGTCGCTTCCGCTCGCCTACGCCCGCGCATCCATCTCTTTCGAAGAAGCGATGGACCGCCGGATCGGGTCCGGCGATGGCGGTCCTTTCCGAGGAACGTCGTCGTCTCACCTCTCGTTGGTGAAAATGATGGTGCCGGATGCGGCGAACATGCCGCCGACGCCGTGGCACACCGAAATCTTCGCGCCCGGCACCTGCGCCGGCGCGATGCCGCGCATCTGCCGCACGCTCTCCTGCAACGCGTACATGCCGTACATGCCCGAGTGCATGTAGCTGAGGCCGCCGCCGTTGGTGTTGAGCGGCAGCTTGCCGCCGGGCCGTGTGTTGCCGTCGGCGATGAACTTGCCGGTTTCCTCGTAGGGCATGAAGCCGAGATCACCGAGGCCGTAGAGCGGCAGGTGGGCGAAGGCGTCGTAGATCATCAGGTGATCGACGTCCTTATGCGTGATGCCGGCTTCCCTGAACGCCAGCGGCCCCGCCACCTTGAAGGCGCGCGAGGAATCGAACGTCTCCATCTGGCTGACCATCGGCGTCTCGACGCTCTCCCCGGTGCCGAGCACGTAGACCGGCTTCTGCGGAAAATCCTTCGCGCGCTCCGCCGAAGTGAGGATCAGCGCGCCGCCGCCGTCGGTGACGAGGCAGCATTGCAGCAGGCGGAACGGATAGGCGATCATCCGCGAATTGAGCACGTCCGCGACCGTGATCGGGTCCTTCATCGTCGCGCGCGGGTTCTTCGCCGCCCATTCGCGCTGCACCACCGCGACGGAGGCGATCTGCTCATGGGTGATGCCGTGGGTCTTCATGAAGCGCAGCACGGGAATCGGGAACATGCTGGGCGGGCCGTAGACGCCGAACGGCGTTTCGAACTGGCCTTGCAGGCTGTAGGCGGGAATCGAGCGCGGCGGCTTGCCGATCATCGACTTGCCGCTCTCGGCGTGGGTGATGAGCACGGTCTTGCACAAGCCAGCCTCGATGGCGGCGGCGGCGTGGCGCACATGCAGCATGAACGAGCAGCCGCCGACCGAGGTGCCGTCGACCCAGGTGGGCGTGATGCCGAGATAATGCGCGATCTGCTGCGGCGTCTCGACCGCGGTGGCGATACCGTCGATGTCGGAGAGCTTCAATCCGGCGTCGGCGATGGCGTTGAGCGCCGCATCGGCGTGCAACTGGATCTGCGACATGTCGGGAATGACGCCGAGTTTTGTGGTTTCCGCCGCGCCGACCACGGCGACCTGATTGCGTCGCATGATGTTATCCTTTCGCCGGGCGGAACAGGGGCAGCGTGATCTGCTCGTCGAGCTTGTCGAATTTGACTTCGAGCGGCATGTCGAGCACCAGCGCTTCCGGCGTCTGCGGACAATCGACGATGTTGGTCATCATCCGCGGGCCTTCTTCCAGCGTCACCACGGCGATGGCGTAGGGCGGCGTGAAGCCCGGCGCGGCGGGCCGGTGATTGATGACGTAGCTGTAGAGCGTCGCCTTGCCGCTCGCCGCGAACGCCGAGACCTTGCGCGAGCCGCAGGCCGGGCAGAACGGACGCGGCGGGAAATAGACGTGATCGCAGCCGTCACAGCGTTGCAGGCGCAACTCGCCCGCCTTGGTGCCGTCCCAGAAGTGCTGGGTCTCCGGCGTCGGTTTCGGGCGCGCGCGCGCGGCTTCGGCCATGGCGTTTTCCTTAATGTCTCTCCCGGCGCGGCCGTCGTGGCCGGCGCTTGCAATCTTGATGCGCCATTTCCCCGGCCATCGTCAACGCCGTGGCGGCCGGAGCCAGATATGCGGCCGGCGGCAGCGCGTCCGCGACGCGGAATTTGCGTCGGCCGGCGCGCGGCGGCGAGGCGCATTTTCTTCGCGCGCGACGGTATCGGCGTGTCCGGAAAGCGCTATAACAAGCAAAAGCGAACAACGGCGGGCGGTGCGGTGGCAGGCGGCGGAAACCATGATGCGGCGACAGCGGGCCCGCGTTCCGGGTCGTCGCGCGCGGGAGCGCCGCAGCGCACCGTCAGGATCGGATCGGGGGCCGGTTATTCCGGCGACCGGATCGAGCCGGCGGTCGAACTCGCGGAAAACGGCGACATCCAGTATCTGGTGTTCGAGTGCCTCGGTGAGCGCACCGTGGCGCTGGCGCAGCGGGCGCGGCTGAAGAACCCCGACGACGGCTTCGATCCGCTTTTGGAAGCGCGGCTGCGCGCGGTGCTGCCGGCCTGCGCGGCGAACGGGGTGAAGATCGTCACCAACATGGGCGCGGCCAATCCGGAAGCGGCGGCGCGCAAGACGGCGCGGATCGCCGCCTCGCTCGGGCTGTCGCGGCTTAAGGTGGCGGCGGTGACCGGCGACGACGTGCTGGAGGCGTGCCAGGGCCGCGACCTGCCGCTGATCGAGATCGACGGCACGCTGAAGACGCTCGGCAACCGCATCGTCTCCGCCAACGCCTATCTCGGCGCGGAGCCGATGGCGGCGGCGCTGCGCCAGGGCGCCGATATCGTCATCACCGGCCGCGCCTCCGACCCGGCGCTGTTCCTCGCGCCGATGATCGAGGCGTTCGGCTGGGCGATGGACGACTGGACCCGGCTCGGGCGCGGCACCGTCGCCGGGCATCTGCTGGAATGCGCCGGCCAGGTGACCGGCGGCTATTTCGCCGATCCCGGCTACAAGGACGTCGCCGCTCTCGCGCGGCTCGGCTTTCCGATCGGGGAGGTGAGCGAGGACGGCGGCCTCGTCATCACCAAGGTCGCGGGCTCCGGCGGCGAAGTATCAGTGCGCACCTGCAAGGAACAGTTGCTCTACGAGGTGCACGATCCGGCGCGCTACATGCAGCCGGACGTGGTGGCGGATTTCTCCTGCGTCACGGTCGAGGAGATCGGCCCCGACCGGGTGCGCGTCGCCGGCGGCCGCGGCGCGCCGCGCCCCGACACCCTGAAAGTCTCGGTCGGCTATCTCGACGGCTATATCGGCGAGGGCCAGATGTCCTATGCCGGGCCGGGCGCGGAGGCCCGCGCGCGGCTGGCGCTGGACATCGTGCGCGAACGGCTCAAGCTCACCGGGGTTGAAGCCGGCGAATGGCGCTTCGACCTGATCGGCATCGACGCGCTGCACGGCGCGCGCCGCTCGCGCGGCG
>JBASBO010000478.1:0-7185 GCA_049651165.1 Xanthobacteraceae bacterium
GAAGCGGCGCCGCATGACGATATTCGGCCGGTTGCGCGCGCTGGCGCTGTTCGTGGTGCTGTCGTGGGGCTGGCGGCGCGCCGCCATCGCGTTTGTCGCCGGCGCACTGTCGTCGCTGGCGATGGCCCCGTTCAACGCCTGGCCGATCCTGTTCGTCACCTTCCCGGTCATGGTGTGGCTGCTCGATGGCGTCGGCGCCGGGCGATGGAACGGCCTGCCCGCCGCGGCGCTGACCGGCTGGTGGTTCGGCTTCGGCTATTTCGTGCCGGGGCTGTACTGGATCGGCTATGCCTTCCTGGTGGACGCCGCGAGTTTCGGCTGGCTGCTGCCGATCGCCGTCAGCGGGTTGCCGGCCTATCTGGCGCTGTTCACCGCGCTCGGCTTCACGCTGGCGCGGATGCTGTGGAGCCGCGACGCCGCGCGCATTCTGGCGCTGGCCTCGGCCCTCACCGTCAGCGAATGGCTGCGCGGCCACGTCCTCACCGGCTTCCCGTGGAACGCCTTCGGCTATGCCTTGAGCGAGCCGCTGGCGCTGGCGCAGACCGCGTCGCTGATCGGGCTGTGGGGGATGACGTTCCTCAGTGTCGCGATCTTTGCCGCGCCCGCCACGCTGATCGACGGCAACCGCGCAAGGCGCGGATGGGCCGCGCCGCTCGCCGCGCTGGCGCTGCTGGCGGCGATGGGCGCCTACGGCGCGGTCCGGCTGTCGAACCACCCGACCGAACTGCTCGCCGATGTCCGGCTGCGCATCATGCAGCCCGACGTGCCGCAGGACCAGCGCTTCAACTATTCCGCCAAGGCGGAGGTGATGCGGAAGTATCTCGCGCTGTCGGACCGCGCCACCGGCCCGCGAACCTCCGGCGTGCGCGACGCCACCATCCTGATCTGGCCGGAATCCGCGTTTCCGTTCTTCCTGACGCGCGAAGGCGACGCCATGGCGCAGATCGCGGAGCTGTTACCGCCGGGCACCGTGCTGATCACCGGCGCGGTGCGCGCCCCCGACCTGCCGCCCGGCACGCCGGTGCGGCGCGCCTACAACTCGATCTATCTGATCGGCGACGACGGCGGCATCCTGTCGGTTTATGACAAGCTGCATCTGGTGCCGTTCGGCGAATACCTGCCATTCCAGAGCGTTATGGAGAAGCTCGGCTTCGAGCAACTGACCAGGCTCCGCGGCGGCTTCATTCCCGGCACCCGGCGGCGTCTCATCGAGGTGCCGCGCGCGCCGTCGATGCTGCCGCTGATCTGCTACGAGGCGATCTTCCCGTCCGACACCGCGGTCGGCGACGACCGGCCGGGCTGGATCGTCAACCTCACCAACGACGGCTGGTTCGGGATCTCGACCGGTCCCTATCAGCACCTGCAACAGGCGCGCTGGCGCGCCATCGAGCAGGGATTGCCGCTGGTGCGCGCCGCAAATACCGGCATTTCCGCGGTGATCGATCCGCTGGGGCGGATCGTCGCATCGGCCGGTCTCGGTGAGGAAACGGTGCTTGATGCCCGGCTGCCCGCGGCGGCGGCGCAGACCGTCTACGGCCGCACCGGCAATGTTCCGGCACTCGTTATGGTGGTACTCGCCGCGGTTGTGGCGGGGCGCCGCCGCGCCGTCCGCCGGCGGATCTAGAGCCCGGCCGCGGCCATTTTTTTCCCCGGCAGAGCGGCCAGAGCGTTGCGATATCAACGCTCATGCGACATTTGGCAATTCTATCAACTTTTCGGTTACTTAAACTCCGGCTTTCGGTATAAGGATCGGGCGTTCGGCCCGGGCCGGGTGTAAGAGTTCAGCCTCGGAAATCCGTGCCGATCACATTGCCCGTGTCTGGATTGACGGATCTAACTCCCCGGGCATATGTCGTAGCCGAGCCAAGGAGATTTTGGATGTCGAGCAAAGCGCCCAATCCTGTTGACAAGTATGTCGGCAGCCGTGTGCGTATGCGCCGCATCATGCTGGGCATGAGCCAGGAGAAACTCGGCGAGGCGCTCGGGCTGACATTCCAGCAGATTCAGAAATACGAGAAGGGCACCAACCGCGTCGGAGCCAGCCGGATCCAGCAGATTTCCGAGGTCCTGCAAGTACCGGTGTCGTTCCTGTTCGAAGGCGGCCCCGGCGGCAACGTCAACGCCGAGGGTTTGAGCGAAGCGCCGTCGCCGACCTACGTATCGGATTTCCTCGCGACCTCCGAGGGGCTGGCGCTGACCCGCGCCTTCACCCGCATCACCGACGCCAAGCTGCGGCGCAGCATCGTCGATATGGTCGAGCAGATCGCCGCGCGCGAGCAGCCCGACAACCGCTGAGCGCGCCGTTACATTCGATTCCATCCGGGCCGGAAAGCCTCTAAAAGAAACGCCGCATCGTCACGACGACGCACGCTCGGGCCATGTCCGATGGCCTGGCGCGCGCGTGTGAGCGGAATTTGAATCGAATTACAGTGCCCTTGCCGGCGCGGACAATCACATGACGGAATCGACACGTCCGCCCGGCGCGTTCTTCGGACGCCGCAAGGGCCACAAGCTCCGCGCGCATCAGGCCGACCTGATCGCGCATCTGTTGCCGCGCCTCGCGCTCGACATGAGCGCGCCGGCGCCGCACCGGCTCGCGTCGCTGTTCGCGACGCCGGTCGAGGCGGTGCGGCTCGAAATCGGGTTCGGCGGCGGCGAGCATCTGGTGACCGAAGCGATGGCCCACCCTGCGACCGGCTTCATCGGCTGCGAGCCTTACGTCAACGGCATGGCGAAGATCCTGGCGCAGATCGAGGCGCACGGCATCGCCAACATCCGCCTTGTCGCCGGCGACGCCGCCGAGCTTCTGGCGTGGCTGCCGCCGCGATCGCTGACGCGGATCGATCTGATCCACCCCGACCCGTGGCCGAAGCGCCGGCACTGGAAGCGCCGCTTCGTGCAGGACGCGACCATCGCCGCGATGGCCCGCGCGCTGATACCCGGCGGCGAGTTTCGCTTCGTCTGCGATATCGACAGCTACGTGGAATGGACGCTCGCGCATCTGATGCGGTCGCCGCAATTCGAATGGCTGGCGGAGCGCGCGGACGACTGGCGCGCGCCGTGGCCCGGCTACACCATGACGCGCTACGGCCGCAAGGCCGCGCGGGAAGGCCGCCGCGCGACGTATCTGCGATTCCGGCGCGAGAGCGACGCGGAATAACTCAACCACAAGTCGTCCCCGCGCAGGCGGGGACCCATACGTCGTGTCGCCCGCGATTTGCGGATGACCTTTAAGCGACTCGGATAAACACCGTGCTCTTACATCAAGGCCAGGGGTTATGGGTCCCCGCCTGCGCGGGGACGACCAGGCTGGTGATCGACTACATCCGCGCCGCATCCCGCGCCTTCTTGATGTCGGTCGCTTCCCACACCATGCGCTTGCCGCGCTCGCGGCCGAGCAGTTCGATCGGATCGTGATTGTCGATGTGGCCGAACTGCCCCCTGTAGACGCTGTAGCCGCACAGTTCCTGCAAGCGGCGCGGGAAGCGTTGCGCGATGTCGCGCGGGATTCCGAGTTGCAGGTTCTCCTGCTGCCGCATCCAGCCCCAGCAATAGGCGCAGGAGAACGCGAAGCGGCGGCCGTCGCTGTCGTTGGCGCCGCCGCCGTGCCACAACGCGCTGTCGAACAGCATCACGCTGCCCGCCGGCATCGTCGCCGTCACCGTCTCGTAGTCCTTGCCGTAGTCCGGCGCGCGGTCGTACTTGTGACTGCCCGGCACGATCCGCGTCGCGCCGTTGGTTTCGGTGAAATCCGACAGCGCCCAGATCGCGTTCAGCGTGATCGGAATGTGCGGGCGCGGCAGCGGGATGAGCTGGGTGTCCTCGTGGATCGGCTGCGCCTCCTGCCCCGGTCCCAGCACCAGCGAGCAGAACGACGACAGCAGGCACTCCTTGTCGAGCACCGCTTCCACCACCGGCAGCACCGCGTCGTGCAGCGGCACCTCCCAGAACACCTCGTCATAGGTCAGGAGGTTGTTGACGCGCAGCGTCTTGTAGCCTTCGAACGAGGTTTTCGCGGTGGTCAGCGAATGCTCGCGCTCGATGCGCTCCACCGCCGCCTTGAGCGCCTCGCCCAGTTGCGGGGCGACCACCCGCTCCATCACGGTGTAGCCGTCGTTGCGGATGCGCTCGGCATGGGCGGCGATGGCGGCTTCGTCCAACATTGCGGTTTCTCCCCGGATTCGTTCTTGAAGTTTTTCGACGGGCAGTCTAGCGGCGGCGAGCGGGCGTTGTCAGCCCGCCGCTAGAAGATCAAAAGGAGATCAAATCGCCGCGGCGGGGGGCCCGCAGGCTCTTGCCGGACCGCCGGAAAAGCGCTATATGCGCGCTCAACAGATCGGTTCTCATACGATGGCGTATTGAGAGTGGGCCCCCCGGGACCCGCTCTTTTTTATTACCTGAACGGTTCGCGGCCCATCGGACGCCGCGACCGCCCCGGAACCGGATGACCGACCCTGACGACCGACGGAGCCTGATGACCGACACCGCGACCCGCGACGACCTCCTGAACGAGCCCCGCCTGGTGGTGGAACCCGGCCTCGCGGCGCGCGTCGCCGTGATCGCCGGCCCGGTGTTGCAGGGCATGGGATATCGGCTGGTGCGGGTGAAGGTGTCGGGCGAAGCCGGCTGTACGGTACAAGTCATGGCGGAGCGGCCCGACGGCACCATGCTGATCGACGATTGCGAGGCGGTCTCGAAGGCGCTGTCGCCGGTGCTGGACGTCGCCGACCCGATCGAGCGCGCCTACCGGCTGGAGATTTCCTCGCCCGGCATCGACCGGCCGTTGGTCCGCCGCTCCGATTTCGAGCGCCATCTCGGCCATCTGGCGAAGATCGAGATGGCCGCGCCGTATCAGGGCCGCAAGCGGTTTCGCGGCGTGATCGAGGGCCTTGACGGCGATACGCTGCGCCTGCGCCGCGACGATCCGCCGACCGGCGAGGACGCGGTGGCGGCGCTGCCGCTCAACGACATCGCCGACGCGCGGATGGTGCTCACCGACGAACTGATCGCGGAATCGATGCGCCGCGGCAAGGCCGCCGAGCGCGAGTTGAAGGAAAGTCTCGGTATCGAGCCGCCGCCGCCCGCGCATGCAAAAGCGGCCCGCGCGGCGAAGCCGTCGAAACCGAAGAAGAAACCGCTGCCGAAGAACACCAAACAGCACCGGCTGGCCGCCGACGAGCGGCTCTCCGGCGTGATCGATCCCATCGAAGGAGACTGAGCCATGGCCGCTGTCAGCGCCAACCGCCTTGAACTGTTGCAGATCGCCGACGCCGTCGCGCGCGAGAAGTCGATCGACCGCGGCATCGTCATCGAGGCGATGGAGGACGCCATCGCCAAGGCGGCGCGCGCCCGCTACGGCTCCGAAACCGACGTCCACGCCGAGATTCACCCCAAGACCGGCCAGCTCTCGCTGACCCGCCACATGCTGGTGGTCGAGCAGGTCGAGAACGCCTCCAACCAGATTTCGCTCGCCGCCGCCCAGCGCGCCAACCCCGGCGCACAGATCGGCGACACCATCGCCGACACCCTGCCGCCGCTCGAATACGGCCGCATCGCCGCGCAGTCGGCCAAGCAGGTGATCGTGCAGAAAGTGCGCGAGGCCGAGCGCGACCGCCAGTATCAGGAGTTCAAGGACCGCATCGGCGACATCGTCAACGGCACCGTCAAGCGCGTCGAATACGGCAGCGTGATCGTCGATCTCGGTCGCGGCGAGGCCATCATCCGCCGCGACGAGATGCTGCCGCGCGAGGTGTTCCGCACCGGCGACCGGGTCCGCGCCTACATCTTCGACGTGCGCCGCGAGACGCGCGGGCCGCAGATCTTCCTCTCCCGCACCCATCCGCAGTTCATGGCCAAGCTGTTCGCGCAGGAGGTGCCGGAAATCTACGACGGCATCGTCGAGATCAAGGCGGTGGCCCGCGACCCCGGCTCGCGCGCCAAGATCGGGGTGATCTCGCGGGATTCCTCGGTCGACCCGGTCGGCGCCTGCGTCGGCATGCGCGGCTCGCGGGTGCAGGCGGTGGTCAACGAGTTGCAGGGCGAGAAGATCGACATCATCCCGTGGTCGCCCGATATCGCGACCTTCGTGGTCAACGCGCTCGCCCCTGCCGAAGTCGCCAAGGTGGTGATCGACGAGGATCGCGAGCGCATCGAGGTTGTGGTTCCGGACACCAATAACCAGCTCTCGCTCGCCATCGGCCGCCGCGGCCAGAACGTGCGGCTCGCCTCGCAGTTGACCGGCTGGGATATCGACATCCTCACCGAGAGCGAGGAATCCGAGCGCCGCCAGGCCGACTTCGAGAACGCGACGCGGGTATTCATGGAAGCGCTCAACGTCGACGAGGTGGTGGGGCAGTTGCTGGCGTCGGAAGGCTTCACCTCGGTTGAGGAACTGACGCTGGTCGATATGCGCGAACTGGCCGGCATCGAAGGCTTCGACGAGGAAACCGCCGAGGAATTGCAGAGCCGCGCCCGCGAATATCTCGAACAGTTCGAAGCGGAGCTGGAAGCGCGGCGCAAGGAGCTTGGCGTCGACGACGCGCTGAGAGAGGTGCCCGGCGTCACCTCGAAGATGCTGGTCAAGCTCGGCGAGAACGACGTCAAGACCGTCGAGGATCTGGCGGGCTGCGCCACCGACGATCTGGTCGGCTGGACCGAGCGCAAGGACGGCGGCGAGGCGACCAAGTATCCCGGTTTCCTCGACGGCATCGAGATGTCGCGCGAGGACGCCGAGGCGATCATCATGCAGGCGCGCCTTGCCGCCGGCTGGATCACCGAAGCCGATCTCGCCGCGCCTGCGAGCGAGGACGAGGCCGCCGACGCCGCCGAAGACCACGCGGTTTAAGGAGTCATGTCGCCCCTATGCTTGCTTGCGTCGATCCGGCCGATCCCGATCAGGGGCCCCGCACCGCAAGGTCGGGGACCGCGCGGATGTGCGCGCTCACGCGCGAGGTGCGGCCGGTCGACGAACTGATCCGCTTCGTCGTCGCCCCCGACGGGGCGGTGGTGCCCGACCTCAAGCGCAAGCTGCCGGGTCGCGGCTTGTGGATCACGGCCTCGCAGGCGGCGGTGGCCGAAGCGGGCAAACGCGGGGTGTTTTCCCGCGGTTTCAAGCGCACTGTCGCCGCCGCGCCAACGCTGGCCGAGGACACCGGCCGGTGGCTTACGCGCGGCGCGGTCGAGGCG
>JBASBO010000479.1:0-25042 GCA_049651165.1 Xanthobacteraceae bacterium
CCTGCCTTACAGTAACAGGGATCGCGATTTTTCAAGGCTCGCCATGGCTCTGTTTCGTCTGCCTTCAAGCGCGCCGTCGGCGCTTGAGCCGCGCGGCGGCGGCCTCCTGCTGCGCGCGCCGCAGTCCGGCGATTTCCTGTCGTGGGCGCAGTTGCGCGAACGCAGCCGCGCCTATCTGACGCCGTGGGAACCGGTGTGGCCGTCGGACGACCTGACCCGCGCCGGCTTTCGCCGCCGGCTGCGCCGCTACGCCGAGGACATCCTCGCCGACCGCGCCTACCCGTTCCTGATCTTCCGCGAGCGCGACGGCGCGCTCGTCGGCGGCATCACGCTGGCGAATGTCCGGCGCGGCATCGTGCAGGCGGGCACCGTCGGCTACTGGGTCGGCGAGCCCTATGCGGGACACGGCTACATGACGGCGGCGCTGCGGCTGTTGCTGCCGACGCTGTTCGGCGAACTCCACCTGCACCGGGTCGAGGCGGCCTGCATTCCGGGAAACATCGCGTCGGTCAGGGTGCTGGAGAAGTGCGGGTTCGTCCGCGAGGGGCTGGCGCGGCGCTATCTCTGCATCAACGGCATCTGGCAGGACCATCTGCTGTTCGGCCTGCTGCACGAGGACATCCGGCGCTGAGGCGGCGGAGTGCCGAGTTTACCGCCTTGGGTTTGTCGCCATTCAACTGCTATAACCGGCCCGCCGCTGGGAACCGGGCGGCGAGACCGAGGGTTAGCCGGGGGGTATCGACGTCATGCTGGATTTGCGTTGGAAGGGGAGCGTCGGCGCGTGCGCGGGCCGGCTGCCCGGTCGGTTTGCCGCTCTCGCCGTTACGGCGCTGCTGTTGTCCGGCTGCGGCGGCGGCAACATGTTCGGCGGCGGACAGACCGCGGGCGACAGTCCCTCGATCGGCGATCGCTTCAGCCAGTTGTTCGGCTCGAACTCGCAGCCGGCCACCACTGCGGTGACCGCGCCGACGCCGTCG
Organism: Xanthobacteraceae bacterium; assembly: GCA_049651165.1. Taxonomy (GTDB): domain Bacteria; phylum Pseudomonadota; class Alphaproteobacteria; order Rhizobiales; family Xanthobacteraceae; genus 62-47. Next base: position 978 of record JBASBO010000479.1, read on the forward strand.
TCCGAGCCGAGCCTGCCGACCTGTCCCGCGGTTTCCATCCGTCCAGGCGCATCGACCTATGCGATCGGCTTGCCGGGCAAGGAGGCGGCGGGCAACGACCTGCGCTATCAGGCGACCATCGTGCGGACCGCGCGCGACTGCACGCTCCATGACAACGGCGAGGTGACGGCGCGGATCGGCATTCAGGGCCGCGTCATCGTCGGCCCGGCCGGCGCGCCCGCCAGCGTCGAGGTGCCGATGCGGATCGCGGTGGTGCAGGGCGGCGTCAGCGAGAAAACCGTCTTCACCAAAGCCTACCGGACCACGGTGACGATGGAGGGCGACAACACGGTGTCGTTCAGCCTGGTGGCGGAGGACGTGGTCTATCCGGCCCCGAGCGCCGCTGCCGGTGATTCCTATGTCTTCTATATCGGTTTCGACCCCCAGGCGCTGCGGCCCGAGCCGCGCGGGCGCGGCCACCGCAAGCGGTAAAGCGACCGCAAAACAAAACGGCCGGTGCGGGGATCGCACTGGCCGTTGTTTTCTGTAGCGGATCGATTCGATCAGTTCAGCTTGCCGCGAACGTCCTGAATGCCCTTGGCGAGCAGGTCGTCGGCGACCGAACCGGTCACCGACTTGCTCAGGATCCGCGAGGCCGCGGCCACGGCCGCGTCGGCGGCGGCGGCGCGAACGTCGGACAGCGCCTGCGCCTCGGCCTGGGCGATCTTGGTTTCGGCCGCCTTGGTGCGGCGGGCGACGAAGTCTTCCATCCGGCTCTTGGCCTCGGCGGCGGTGCGCTCGGCTTCGGCCTTGGCGTTGGTGACGATGTCCTGCGCCTCGCGCTCCGCCGCGGCGTAGCGCGCCTTGTAGTCGGCGACCAGCGCGGCGGCCTCCTCCTTGAGGCGGCGGGCGTCGTCAAGCTCGGCCTTGATGCGGTCGGCGCGATGGTCGAGCGCCCTGGTCACCACGCCGGGCACGCCGACATAGACGAAGACCGCCATCAGCACGACGAAGGCGACGGCAACCCAGAACTCCGGTTGGGATAACATCGTCCTACCCTCTCAAGGATGCGTCCACGGCGTCTTCGATCGCCCTGGCGTCGGGCTTCTGGCCCGTCAGTTGCTGCACGATCGTCGCCGCCGCGTCGGAGGCGATATCGCGCACGTTGCTCATGGCGGCGGTGCGGGTGCCGGCGATGGTCTTCTCGGCGTCCGCCAGCTTGACGGCCAGCCGATCCTCCAGCGTCTTGCGCTCCTGCTCGCCCTGGGCGTTGAGCTTGTCGCGGGCCTCGGCGCCGATCGCCTGCGCCTTGTTGCGGGCGTCGGCGAGTTCGGTCTCGTAAGCCTTGAGGGCGCTGTCGGACTCGTCGCGCAGCTTCTGCGCGGAGGCGAGATCATCGGCGATGGTCTTCTGGCGGTTGGCCAGAATGCCGCTGACGCGCGGCAGCGCCAGCCGCGAGACGATCAGGTACAGCGCGACGAATGAAATGAGGAGCCACACCAGTTGCGAGGCGAAGGTGTGCGACTCGAACGGCGGGAACGGCGGCTTGCCGCCGTCCGCCGTGGTGTGAGCGGTGGTGCCGCTCGAAGGGCCATGTTGTGACGCCACGGGCGCCTCCAGCTCAGGCGAGTCCCGGCCCCGCGAGGGGGCCGGCGAACCGCCACGTCAATCCAGGCTTACAGTGCGAACAGCAACAGCAGCGCGATCAGCAGCGAGAAGATGCCGAGCGCTTCGGTCACGGCGAAGCCGAAGATCAGGTTGGCGAACTGGCCCTGGGCGGCGGACGGGTTGCGCACCGCGGCGGCAAGGTAGTTGCCGAAGATGATGCCGACGCCGGCGCCGGCGCCACCCATGCCGATGCAGGCGATGCCGGCTCCAATGTACTTTGCGGCGATCGGGTCCATAGTAGCTCCTTACGTGGGGTTGCTTGAGGTTGCTAGGAAACGCGAGCCTTAGTGGCCCGGATGGATTGCATCGTTGAGATAGATGCAGGTGAGAATGGCGAAGACGTAGGCTTGCAAGGCCGCGACCAGCAGTTCCAGCGCCGTCAGCGCGATGGTCAGCGCCAGCGGCAGCGCGGCGCCGACGATGCCGGCGATGCCGAGCGCGCCCAGCATGGTGACGAAGCTCGCGAACACCTTCAGCGTGATGTGGCCGGCGAGCATATTGGCGAACAGACGAACGCTGTGGGACACCGGCCGCGACAGGAAGGAAATGATCTCGATGGCCACCACCAGCGGCAGGATCACCATCGGAATGCCGTGCGGGACGAACAGCTTGAAGAATTTCAGGCCGTTCTTGTAGAGGCCGTAGATGATGACGGTGAGGAACACCAGCAGCGCCAGCGCCACCGTGACGATGAGGTGGCTGGCGACGGTGAAGGTGTAGGGGATGATGCCGACGATGTTCGAGACGAACACGAACATGAAGATGGTGAACACCAGCGGGAAGAACTTCATGCCCTGCTCGCCGGCGGTGGAGCGCAGCATGTCGGCGATGAACTCGTAGCTGAGTTCGGCCATCGACTGCATCCGGCCCGGCACCAGCCGGCGTCCGGCGGTGCCGCCCAGCATCAGGGCCGCGGTCAGCACCACCGCCAGCAGCATGTAAGCCGCCGAATTGGTGAAGGCGATCTCGTGGCCGCCGAAGGTGCCGATCGTAAAGAGGTTCTTGATCTCGAATTGATGGATCGGATCCATGTCGCCGGCCGCTCTCTCGTCATCGCCCGCCAGTTTTGCTGGCGCTTGAACCACTGCCAGCAGGGCTGGCGTTTGAACATGGCCGGCAAAGCCGGCGCTTGAATATCACCGGTCCCGCGGGGGACCCGTCACGCGATCCTGCACATCAGGTGCAACGCCCGCGACCCGCATCAGATTGACCACTCCGGCGGCGAAGCCGAGAAGGAAAAACACGATGAGACCCCAGGGCGAGGTCGATAGCAGGTAGTCGAACCCCCAGCCGATGGCCGCGCCGACAGCAACTCCCGCGACCAGTTCGGACGACAGGCGGAAACCACGAGCCAGCGCGGAAGCGCGCGCCGATGCGTCCTGGTCCTGCCGCTTGTCGTGATCCGCCTCGGCTTTCCGGGTGTCCCTCAGCGAGGATAACCGTTGGTCCAGGCGTCCAAGTCTTGCGGAAAGCGCAGCATCGTCAGGGAGCGGTTTGCCGGGTGCGCCGTCATGATCTGATCCGCCGTTGCCTGTGCCGTTCGCCATGGCTCTACACCTCTATGGCTCGACACCCGAAACGAGGTCAAAAATGAAGGAAAAGCGCGCCCCGCAACCCTCGAAACCCGCGCGGACCATACTGACGGTGCCGCACCAAGTCAAGATTGCCGAAAATAAGGCTATGATATTGAAATACCGGGGTTTATTGGATCGCACCGGAGTCGATGCGCGGGATCGTCACAGCGTTGCGCGGGCCGGATCGCGGCTTTGCGTTGCGTAAAAGCGCTCTTGTTCCGTCGTGGCGGCTCTGATGGGATGGCGCGATCCTCAGCCGCGCTTTGCCGGAGTCAGCATGTCACGCTCGATCGATTACTATTTCTCGTTTCAGTCGCCGTGGGCCTATATCGGGCACGCGGTCTTTCGAAATCTGGTAAGGGCCCATGATATCAAGGTAAATCATAAACCCGTGGTGCTGCTCGACCTGTTTTCCGAAACCGGCGGGCTGCCCCTGATGAAGCGCCACCCGGTGCGCCAGCGTTACCGCATGATCGAGTTGCAGCGCTGGCGCGACAAACGCGGCCTGAACTTCCACCTGCAACCGAAGCACTGGCCGTTCAACGCCCGGCTGGCCGACGGGGTGGTGATCGCCGCGGTCGCGGCCGGGCACGATCCGGACGGGTTCCTGCGCCGGGCCTATGCCGCGATCTGGGAAGATCAGCAGGACCTCACCGACATCGCCGTGGTGCGGAAGCTCGCGGACGCGGCCGGGTTGCCGGGCGGCGAACTGGTCGCGCGCTCGGCGAGCGACGAGGTCGGGGCGACCTATGAGCAGAACCGGCAGGACGCGCTCGGCGCCGACGTGTTCGGCTCGCCGGCCTATGTACTCGACGGCGAGGTGTTCTGGGGACAGGATCGGATCGAATTGCTGGCGGATGCGTTGAAGTCCGGGCGGGGTGCGTACCGGCCCAGGCTCTGATCGCGGCGGTTTTCAAGCGCAAGCATTGCGGAGGACGCGGATGGCGTGGGCAGGCGGTGGATTCTCCGGCGCACGGTTTCGGCTTCGTCCGCTGATGCGCGCCGCGCTGTGCGGCGCGGCGATGCTGCCGGCCGCGGCTTTCGCGCAGGCGATGCCGGACACCGATAACGGCCGCTACACGCTGGCGCCGGTGTCCGACGGCGTGCTGCGGCTCGACAGTCGCACCGGCACGATGTCGGTCTGCAACAGCAAGACGATCGGCTGGGCGTGCTACGCGATGCCGGACGAGCGGGCCGCGCTCGACAGCGAAATCGGACGGTTGCAGAAGGAGAACGGCGAGTTGCGCGCGCAGCTCGCGGCGCGTGAGCCGTCTGGCAAGATCGACGAGGCGTTGCCCCAATCGGATTCGCTGTCGAAGTCGGATTCGCTGCGCAAGGATTCCCCCAGGCTGGCGGAGAAGCCCCACGGCGAATCCGGGCGCAAGCTGGAATTGACGTTGCCCAGCGATCGTGACGTCGAGCGGGTGATGAGTTTTCTCGAACGCGCGTGGCGGCGTCTGGTGGAGATGGCCGACCGCGTGCAGAAGGACGTCTCCGGCAAGATATGACTTGCCTGCGAGACGCGCGGACACGCCGATGGATGTGCTGACTTCGACCGTGGTGACGGTGGCGACGCGAGGGCGGGGATTTGTCGATCTCACCGCCGAGGCGCAAGCCTTCGTCGATCGCGCCAAGGTCGGCGAAGGACAGTTGACGCTGTTCTGCCGCCACACCTCGGCGTCGCTGACCATTCAGGAAAACGCCGATCCCTCGGTGCGGGTCGATCTCGTCACCGCGCTCGATCGCCTCGCGCCCGAAAACGCCGGCTGGACCCACGACACCGAAGGCCCCGACGACATGCCGGCGCACATCCGCACCATGCTGACGGCGACATCGCTTCAGGTTCCGGTGCTGAGCGGGCGGTTGGCGCTCGGGACCTGGCAGGCGATCTATCTGATCGAGCATCGCCGCCGTCTGCATCGCCGCGAAATCGTGCTGCAACTGATCGGCCATCGCATGTGATCGGCGCACGGGACGCATCGACAAGATCTCAGCCGCGCGTTAACTCCCTTGCATTGAAATGGAACAGGCCGCTTGCATGACGTCATCAATCCGGGTGAGTATCGGCGGAGAATGGCCGGATTCATCAGGTGAGCCGGCGCGTCACGCTCAGCCACGGGTTCGATGAACGCAATTGCCACCACCCATCTCGTCATTGCCGACGATCATCCGATGTTTCGCGATGCGCTGCGACAAGCGGTCGCAAGCGTGGTCGCGGCGGCGCGAATCGACGAGGCGGGATCGTTCGAGGAACTCACCGCGCTGCTCGGAGCCAATCCCGAGGTCGACATGGTGCTGCTCGACTTGTCGATGCCGGGCATCAGCGGGTTTTCGGGCCTGATCTACCTGCGCGCGCAGTATCCGGCGATTCCGGTGGTCATCGTGTCGGCGAGCGACGATCTCGCGACCATCCGCGGTTCGCTGGAGTTCGGCGCGTCGGGCTTCATTCCGAAGCGGTTCGGCGTCGAGACCCTGCGCGACGCGCTGGTCAAGGTGATGGCCGGCGACGTGTGGATTCCGCCGGACGTCGATCTGTCGGCGGCCGCCGATCCGGAGATGACCCGGCTGCGGGATCGGCTGGTGACGCTGACGCCGCAGCAGGTGCGCGTGCTGATGATGCTGTCGCAGGGGCTGCTCAACAAGCAGATCGCCTACGAGCTTGGCGTCTCGGAAGCGACCATCAAGGCGCATGTCTCGGCCATTCTGCAAAAGCTCGGCGTCGAGAGCCGCACGCAGGCGGTGATCGCGGCGGCGAAGATCTCCGGCGGACAGTGGCGGCAGGGCGAAACCACGCTGCGCTGATAACCTCCCCATTTTGACCGACGCGCGATGCGTGCGGACCGCGATTACTCCGCGGCCGCCATCTGTTGCGTCCGCCATTGTCCCAGCAACGCCCGCAGCGACGCCGGCTTGACCGGCTTGTTGAGCACCGCGATCCGCTCCTCGGCGGCCGCGGCGCGAACGTGCGGGCTGCGGTCGGCGGTGATCAGGATCGCCGGAATTGCGTGGCCGAACTTGCGGCGGATGTCGCGGATCGCGGCGATGCCGTTGCCGCGGTCGAGATGGTAGTCGACCAGCAGGCCGGTGATCCTGTCGCCGCGCGCCGCCAGCGCCTCGATCGCGGTTTCCGGATCGGCGGCCGCCAGCACCTCGGCGTCCCACGCCGTCAGCAGCGTCTTCATGCCGTCGAGAATGGCGAGGTCGTTCTCGATGCAGACGATCAGCGCGCCGCTCATCGAACTGCGCGCCACCGGCGTGCTGGAGGTGACCACCGGCGTATGGCTGGTCACTGCGCTGGCGATCGGCACGGTCACCGCGAACATGGTGCCGCCGAGTCCGTTGGCGTCGAGCGCGATGTTGTGGTCCAGCATGCGCGCCAGACGTTCGACGATGGACAGTCCGAGCCCGAGCCCGCGCGCGATCCGCGCGCCCTGTTCGAGGCGGTGAAACTCCTTGAAAATCTCGCTGCGCTTCACCGCCGGCACGCCGACGCCGGTGTCGTGGATGATGATTTGCAGCGCTGCGCCGCGCCGCCGGCAGCCGACCAGCACGCGCCCTTGCAGGGTGTACTTGATGGCGTTGGAGATCAGGTTCTGCAACAGCCGCCGCAGCATCAGGCGGTCCGACTCCACCGGCAGCGAGCATGACACGAAGGTCAGGTCGATGCCCTTGGCGCGGGCAATCGGCGCGAACTCGATTTCCAGCGAGCGCATCAGGTCGCCGATCCTGAAGCTGCCGACCGATGGCGTCATCGCGCCGGCGTCGAGGCGCGAGATATCGAGCAGCGCGCCGAGGATTTCCTCGATCGCCTCCAGCGAGTCGTCGATGTTCTCGACGAGTCGGGAATCCTCGCCGCCGTTCTGGCGCTCCACCAGGCTGGTGACGTAGAGCCGCGCGGCGTTGAGCGGTTGCAGGATGTCGTGACTGGCGGCGGCGAGAAACCGCGTCTTCGACAGGTTGGCGTCTTCCGCGACGCTCTTGGCCTGCGCCAGTTCCGAATTGAGCCGCGTCAGTTCCTCGGTGCGGGCGCGCACCCGGCGTTCGAGCGAGGCGTTGGCGCGCTCCAGCGCCTCCGCCGCCTCGAAGCTCGGCGTGACGTCGGAGAAGGTGATCACCAGACCGCCGTCGGGCATCCGGTTGGCGCGCACCTCGATCACGATTTTCCGGTTCGTCAGCGGTTCGAGATAGGGCTCGCCCTCCTTGGTCCAGGTCACCAGCCGCACCTCGGTGAAGGTCTGGTGATCGGCGGCGGTCATGGCCTGCGAGCCGGCGAGATAGTCGAGAATCTCGCGCAGCGGCACGCCGATCTGGACGATATGCGAGGGCAGGCCGAGGATTTCGCCGAACTGGTGATTGGAGCAGATCAGTTGCAGATCGGGATCGAACACCGCGATGCCCTGGCGGACGTGATTGAGCGCGGTCTGAAGGACTTCGCGGTTGAAATGCAGCGCGGCGTGGGAATCGTCGAGCAGCTTCAGCGCCGCCTTGGCGGAGAGCGTGCGCTTGCGCAGCAGGAGCGACAGCACCAGCCGCGACGACGCCGCCCCGATCGACGAGGCGATCAGGTGTTCGGCGTGTTGCAGCAGTTCGAACTCGGCCGGCGCGGAGGGCTCCAGCCGGACGCGGCGGCCGGCGGCGAAGGCTTCGAACGACTGCCGCGCGCGCTCCGGGCCGAGATACTGCGCCACGGTGCCCATGATGTCCTGCACCGTCACGGTGCTGCGCCAGCGCCGGAACGCCGGCGTCATCGGGGCCAGCTTGGTCGGCACGAAGACGTCGGCTTGCAGGCGCTCGATCGACGACGGCTGGCGCATCAGCGAGAATACGACATAGGCCAGGATGTTGAGCGACAGGCTCCACAGCACGCCGTGCATCAAAGGCGGCAGGCTGGCCCCGAACAGCGCCTGCGGCCGCAGCGCGTCGATGCCGAAGGGGCCGTTCTGGATGAACATCATGCCGACGGTGCTGCCTTCGATGAAGCTCGGCAGGAACAGCGTGTAGGTCCACACCGCGAACCCGACCAGCATTCCGCTCATGGCGCCGCGCGCGGTGCCGCGCCGCCAGATCAGGCCGCCGAGAAACGACGGCGCGAGTTGCGCGATCGCCGCGAACGACAACAGCCCGATCGCCGCGAGCTGGGCGGTGCCCAGCGCGCGAAAATACAGATACGCCATGATCATGATCGTGAAGATCGCGACCCGGCGGATCTTCAGCACGAGGTTGCCGAAGTCCTTGTTGGCGATGCGGGGATTGCGCTGCAGGATCAGCGGAATCAGCAGGTCGTTCGACACCATGATCGCCAGCGCGACGCACTCCACGATCACCATCGCGGTGGCGGCGGACAGTCCGCCGATAAAGACGATGACGGCGAGAAGCGGCGCCTTGCCCTCGACCGGCAGCGCCAGCACGAACATGTCGCTGTCGACCTTGCCGAACGGGAACGACACCAGTCCCGCCAGCGCGATCGGGATCACGAACAGGTTGATGGCGACCAGATACAGCGGAAACAGCCAGCGGGCGCGCGCGACCTCGGCGGCGTTGGAGTTCTCCACCACGCTGACGTGGAACTGGCGCGGCAGGAACATGATGGCGAAGAACGACAGCAGCACCATCGTCAGGAAATTGCCGATCGAGGGCGTGTAGCTGATCGCCCGCGCCGCCTCCGGCGCCTTCATCGCGAGATCGAACAGTTCGAGCGGGCCGAACATCCAGAACGTCACGAACGCGCCGGCGGTGATGAAGGCGACCAGCTTGACGATCGATTCGGTCGCCACCGCCAACATCAAGCCGTGCTGGTGCTCGGTGGCGTCGGATTGCCGGGTGCCGAACAGCACCGCGAACGTCGCCATCGCCAGCGTCACGATCAGGGCGATGTCGCCGACGATCGGTACGCTGGTGATGGCGTGATCCTCGCCCATGATGGTTTCGAGCGAGGAGCCGACCGCCTTGAGCTGCAAGGCGATGTAGGGCACCGAGCCGATGATGGCGATGATCGCGACGGTCGCCGCGACCGCCTGGCTTTTGCCGTAGCGGGCGGCGATGAAATCGGCGATCGAGGTGATGTTCTGCGACTTCGCCAGTTCGATCACCCGCCGCAGCAGCGGCGTGCACAGCGCGATCATGATGACCGGGCCGATATAGATCGCCAGAAAGTCGATGCTGTTGCGGGTGGCGAAGCCGACCGATCCGAAGAACGTCCACGACGTGCAGTAGATCGCCAGCGACAGCGGATAGATCAGGCCGGCGCCGCCGCCGCGCCGGCGGCGTGACGGCCGGTCGCCGTAATAGGCGACCGCGAACAGAAAGCCGATGTAGCAGAACGCGGCGGCGATCACGCCCCAGTCGTGCAGCATAGCGCGCGCCTCATCGCCGGCCGGGCGGGTTTCCGGCCTCTTACGCTGTCCCCCGCCCCGACGCTTCGCGCGGGGCCGTCACCGGGTTGCGATTGTAGCGGTATTTCGACCGGTGCGCATTCCCCCCGCGTGCAATTGCAAAGAACGGCGAATCGGGCTACACACGTATAAGTTGCAGTAGCCTTGATATCCTCTCATGAAAGATTGCGATGGTTGCTCAGCTTGATTTCAACGGCTCCGCCGCTGTGTTTATTGTCGATGACGACGAAGCGGTGCGCGAGATGCTCAGCCTGCTGCTCCGCATCGAGGGATATGAGACGCGGGCGTTCGCGGATGCCGGGTCGTTTCTCGACGCGGTCCGCCAGCAGCAGCCGTGCTGCATCATCCTCGACCTCAATCTGCCAGACGAGTCGGGCCTGGCGGTGCTGCGGCAACTGCCGGCGATCCATGCGCCGATGCCGCCGGTGCTGGTGATCTCCGGGCACGGCGATATCGCGACCGCGGTGGCCGCGATGAAGTTCGGGGCGGTCGATTTTCTGGAGAAGCCGTTCGCGGCCAACGCCATGGTGGCCCGGGTGCGGGACACGGTGGCGGTCTATCGCCGCGCCAGGGAGGCGCATATCGAGGGGCTGGCGGATTTCGCCGGGCTACACTTGCTCACCTGCCGCGAACGCGACGTGCTATTGCAGGTGACGCGCGGGGCCTCCAACAAGGAAGCGGGACGGCGGCTTGGCATCAGCCCGCGCACCGTCGAGGTCCATCGCGCCCGGATCATGGACAAACTCGGCGCGCGCAACACCGCCGATCTGATGCGTATCGTGCTGTCGGCGGACGCCGGCCGATGCGCGGCGTCGCCGACGCTGAGCTTGTTGCCTCAGTAAGGGGCGGTCGAAGCGGAAATCATTCCGCGGCGAGCGGGGTGGCGTGGAGCGGCAGCCCGAGACGGTCCCAGACCTGAACCAGCGCTTCGGCCAGTTGATCGATCAGGATGTCGTCGTGGTAGGGCGACGGCGTGATCCGCAGCCGCTCGGTCCCCTTGGCGACGGTCGGATAGTTGATCGGCTGGATGTAGATGCCGAACTCCTGCAACAGCAGGTCGCTGGCCTTCTTGCAGCGCTCGGGATCGCCGACGAACACCGGCACGATATGGGTGGTGCTCGACATCACCGGCAGCCCGGCGGCGTTGAGGATGGCCTTGGTCCGCCCCGCGCGCTCCTGATGACGCTCGCGCTCCCAGGTCGACGCCTTCAGATGGCGGATCGCGGCGGTGGCGGCGGCGCAGACCGCCGGCGGCAGCGAGGTGGTGAAGATGAAGCCCGGCGCGTAGGAACGCACCGCGTCGATGATCTCCGCCTTTGCGGTGATGTAGCCGCCGAGGCAGCCGAAAGCCTTGGCCAGCGTGCCTTCCAGCACGTCGATACGGTGCATGACGCCGTCGCGCTCGGCGATGCCGCCGCCGCGCGCGCCGTACATGCCGACCGCATGGACTTCATCGACATAGGTCATGGCATCGTAGCGCTCGGCGAGATCGCAGATCTTCGCCAGCGGCGCGATGTCGCCGTCCATCGAATACAGGCTCTCGCAGACGATCAGCTTGTTGCGTTGCGGCCCGGCGGCGATCAGCAGTTCTTCGAGGTGGGCGAGATCGTTGTGACGGAAGACCTGACGCTCGCAGCCGGACTGGCGGATGCCCTCGATCATCGAATTATGATTGAGCGCATCGGACAGGATCAGGCAATCGGGAATGAGTTTCGCCAGCGTCGAGATCCCGGTCTGGTTGGAGACGTAGCCCGAGGTGAACAACAGCGCCGCGTCCTTGCCGTGCAGGTCGGCGAGTTCGCGTTCGAGCTGGACCAGCGGATGGTGATTGCCGGCGATGTTGCGGGTGCCGCCGGCGCCGGTGCCGACGCGGGTGGCGGTTTCGACCATCGCGCCGACCACCTTCGGGTGCTGGCCCATGCCGAGATAGTCGTTGGAGCACCACATCACCACGGGGCGCTCGCCGGCCGGCGAGTGCCAGACGGCGTGCGGGAAGCGGCCCGCGATGCGTTCCAGATCGGCGAAAACGCGGTAACGCCGCTCATCGTGCAGGCGGTTGACGGCGTCACTGAAGAACTGATTGTAATTCATTGCTAAATCCGGGGTCTCGGCCGGGCCACGCGAGGGCTCGCTTCTTTTTAGAGCCTTTCCAGGATCGCTGTCGAGTTGAAATAGGTTCAAGAGGCCGCGGCAGGCGGAGGACCGGCCTGCGGCGCGTGCGCGCATAAGTTTGTTCTGGCGCAACGCCAGTACGGAAAAAACGCGGCAGTCAATAATTCAGGTGCTGCGGAAACGCAGCACGCCGTCCGGCGCGACGTCCAGCGTCAGCCGGCCCTCGACCAGCATGTAGTTGACGTGCGCGATCAGCTCGCCGGCGGCGAATCCGGTCTGGTGAGCATCGAGCGGGTATTTGTGAAACACGATCGGCACCAGTTCGGCCGAGGTCTTCGGCCCCTGCCGGCAGGCGGTGGCGATGATCCCGCAGCGCTCCTCGTGATGCTCGGCCAGTTGCTTGATGCGGGTTTTCAGGCCGTAGAACGGCACGCCGTGGCCGGGCAGCACCAGCACGTCGTAAGGCAGCGTGGTGGTCAGGCTGGCGAGCGAGGCCAGGTATTCGCCGAGCGAGTTCTGGTCGGGCTCCACCGCCCACACGCTGACGTTCGGTGAAATCTTGCTGAGCACCTGATCGGCCGACAGGAACAGCTTGTCGGCGGCGCAGTACAGCATCACCTGATCGAGCGCGTGGCCGCCGCCGGTGATGACCTTGAAGCGCCGGCTGCCGATCGAGATTTCATCGCCGTGCGAGATGCGGCGATAGGACGCCGGTAAAGTGGAGACGCGCTTGAGATATTCCTGGCCGCGGCCGAGCAGCTTGTCGGTGAGGCTTTCGTCCATGCCGTGGCGGCGGAAGAACAGCCGCTGCGCCTCCTTGCGCTCCTCGGTGCCGCGGTTCTGGTGATAGACCGATTGCAGGTATTCGACCTGTGACATCACCAGCGGGCATTTGAAGTGCTCGACGATCCAGCCGGCGAGCCCGACGTGATCGGGATGCGAATGGGTGACGATCAGGCGCGTGATGTTGAACGTCGCGAGCGCGCCCTCGAACAGCGCCGTCCATGTCGCGATCGTCTCCTCGTTGCCGAAGCCGGAATCGACCATGGTCCAGCCGTCGCCGTCGGCGAGCAGATAGATGTTCACATGGTTGAGCTGGAACGGCAGCTTCAGCCGGACCCACAGAACCCCCGGCATCAGTTCGATGACCTCGCCGGGTCCCGGCGGAGTTTCCCACGGATAGCGCAGGGTCCCGGCGAGGCTCTGAATCTCGGGGGCTTTGGCGTGCATGGCGTGTCGCTGTGGCTGCATCCGGTTGGCTTAACGAAACAATGGCGGCCGCGCCAGCCGAAAAACCGCATGGCCGCGCGCGAGAAGCGACAGTTTGAGCGGGCGCATGGCGCTGTCCGCCAAGCCGGGAAATGGTGGACGCGGCGGCAGATATCGCCATTTTCGATCCCGAAAAGCAGAAGGCCGGCGCGAACGCCGGCCTTCCACATTGTCTTCCAGAGCCCGCTGCAACGGCCAGGCGACGCCCGGCGCTTGCCTTGGACCCTTGCCGTGGATTCGGCTCAGTACTTGGCGACGACCGGGGCACCCCAGTTGAAGCGGTAGTTGAGACCGGCCTTCACAGTGTGCTCGTCGTTGCGGAAGGCGGTAAAGCCGCCGAAGTTGACGTTGCCGAAGTCGTAGTACTGATACTCGATCTTGCCCGACCAGTTCTGGGTGAACAGGTACTCCAGGCCGCCGCCAACGGTGTAGCCGTCACGGCCGCCGTCGAAGCCGTTGATGGTGCGGGTGTCGGCCCAACCATAACCGCCCTTCACGTAGAGCAGCGCCGGACCCCAGGTGTAGCCGAGGCGGCCGGTGACCGAACCGAGGCCGCGGTTGGTGAAGAAGGCGTTGTTGGTGTCCTTGAAGCTGTAGTTGGCCTCAAGACCGAACACCCAGTTCGGCGCGAACTGGTAGTCATAGCCGGCCTGCACACCGCCCATGAACGAGCCGTCACGGCTGCCGGCGAAGAAATTGTTGTCGTCGCCGCGGAACGCGCCGCCGATGTGACCGCCGATGTAGAACCCGGTCCAGTTGTAGATCGGAGCCGGAACGTAAGCCGGGGCCTTGGTGTACGGACGGGCGGCCAAATCGGCGGCATTGGCGGGAAGCGCCATGCCGAGGGCGACGAGCGCCACGGTACCAAGCAAGAACTTTTTCATTTTCTTCTCTCCAAGAGCAAACGGGCGGAGGTGGGAAGCGCCGCCGTCAGGTGCTCTGATAGACGGGTTTTGCGTAAAATGCTGTTACCGATCGGCCACAGATGGCCGGTTCCTAACCTTCTGAGGAACCAGAGGATTCTTTTGCTTAATGGAACTTTAACGCGGCCCGGATGTCGCCACATTTGGGCCGTGCTTCGCCGCGATTCCGCCGCTATTCGGAGCCCGATGGGGTAGCAAGGCACCGCATTGCAGCAAAATGGGTCTCTAACGGTCTGTAAAGGTTCGGATTGGAGCCAAAACCTGGCGTGCGGGATGCGGGTCGCCGCCGCCGGCGGAACCGGGTCAGGCTGGCTCCCGAGCCAAATTCAACCTATGGTTGTTGGCGAAGACCTCGAATCCGTCGGTTCGGGCGATGGCGACGAGGGTGATCCCCGCGGCCGTCGCCATCCGCACCGCCAGCGCCGTGGGTGCCGACACCGAAACGATCAGCGGGGCGCCGATCACCGCGGTTTTCTGCACCATTTCGACGGAGACGCGGCTAGTCAGCAGCACCATGCCGGAGGCGGCTTCGGTGCGGCTGCGCGCCAATGCGCCGGCCAGCTTGTCGAGCGCGTTGTGGCGGCCGACGTCCTCGCGCAGCGCCACGATGCCCTGGGACGGGCTCCAGAATGCAGCGGCATGAACCGCCCGCGTCGCGGCGTTGATGGCCTGCAACGGCGCCATCGCCGCCATCGCCGCCATGATCTGACCGGCCGAAAACGATCCGCCGGCGGTGACGATGGCGACCGGCCGCATGGCTTCGGCAATCGAATCGATGCCGCACAGGCCGCACCCGGTCGGCCCGGCGATGTGCCGCCGCCGGTCGGCGAGGCGCTCCGCTTCGGACTGCCCAAGCCACATCCGAAGTTCGATCCCGTCGTCCTGTGGCTCGATGGCGAAACTGTCGATCTCGGCGGGGGTTTTGATGATGCCTTCGGTCAGGCTGAAGCCGACCGCGAAGTCTTCGAGGTCCTGCGGTGTCGCCATCATCACGGCGTAGCTGCCGCCGTTATAAGTGAGCGCCACGGCGGTTTCCTCGGGGATCGGGCGATCCCCGGCCTCGACGCCGGTTTCCCGCCAGATCTGGCGATGGGCCATATGCACCGGATTCTGCACGCGCGGCTCCGCTGTTTTCTCGTCCAGGATAGTATCGCCGGCGGGTGCGGTTGCCCAGCCGTTGCCGGCTCAGCAGATTGGATGCTTTTGGGCGCAATCCTTGCGATAAGCGAAATATTGTACTTGCCTGAGTTCGCAGGATGAGTGGAAAGCACATCGCCTCACTCCCGATCGGAGAGCGAGTACCGGCAAATGCAACAGGCGCAAATGAAGATCGTTCTGGCAATTCATCAATTGGACAGACGCGGTGGTAAGGACACGGCGGTAAGGAAACACGATTGCCTAGCCTTGGGTGGAGCCTCGGTTTACGGAACAAGTGCAACACTTGCTAAGGGATTGTTGCGATGGGACGTTGTTATGGCCAGCTCAGCCTTGAGAAGCGCATTGAGACTTATCGTCTGGATGCCCAGGGTCGATTCCGGCGCCGGATTGCGGCCGAGCGATGGCTGCGGCGCCGGGGGCATCGATCCCGTCGGACCGGCGGCTGAGACCGTGGGCCGGACATGGACATAGCGTTTGCGATCTTCAGCCTCGGCAAGATGGGAGGGCAGGAGCGCCATTGCGTCCAGCTTGCCGAAACCCTTGCGGGCCGCGGCCATTCGGTCGCCATCTATACGACCGCGCCCGGCACTATCTCCGGCGATATTCCGCTTCGCCTCATTAGGCCGCGCGGGCGGGCTAACCATTCCCGCATGGCCGCCTTCGCGGAGGATGTGCGCCTCGCCACGGCCGATCGATGCGATCTTATCGTCGCCTGTCAGAAGCTTCCCGGCGCAGACATCCTGTTCTGCGCAGACTGGAGCCTCGCCGCCCGAAAACTTCCGCCCTGGAAGCGGCTCCTGCCGCGCTACCGCACCTTCATACAGATGGAACGGGCCTGTTGCGGGCCGAGCTCGGACATGTTCCTGATCATGTTCGGAGACGCGCAGGCGCGCGCCTACCGGGATGTCTGGTCGATCGCGCCCGAGCGGATGATGATACTCCCGCCGACGCTGCATCCGGCAATGGTGCACGAAGCCCCTGGCGCGGAGGAGCGTGCGGGATGGCGGCAGTCTCTCGGAATCGAGGCGGACCAGACCACCTGGCTATGGGTCGGGCTGCAACCGAAGGTCAAGGGGCTGGATCGCGCCATCGAGGCGCTCGCCCTTTCGCGCAACAGCGTTCTCCTTGCGGCTGGCGCGGATCCTGGGTCCCGCGCGGTCCGCGCCCTCGTCAGGAAAGCGGAAAGGCTCGACTGCGCCGGTCGGCTCCGCTTGACGGGGCTGCTTTCGAGCGATGAACTCGCCCGGCTCTATCTGACGGCGGACCTGCTTGTCCATCCGTCGCGGTTGGATGTGACGGGCACGGTCATCGTCGAGGCACTCGGCGCCGGCCTGCCGGTAATAGCGACGGAGAATTGCGGCTATTCAAACCATATACGGGCGGCCGCGGCAGGGGTGGTGCTGCCGGAGGCTGTCACACCGGCGGAGACCGCCGGGGCGTGTTCGGTCTCCGCCGACACCCTTCGACTGTGGGCAGACAATGCCCGCCGCTATGTCCGTACCAACGACCTGACCGGCGGCATCGCCGCCGCTGCCGACGCGATCGAGGCGCGGGCTCCCGGCACCTGAAATGGCCTCCCATCGGTAGACGCTTACGTCGCGCGCTTGCGCCAGTACATGCCGGTCCAGTCGATCAGGATCATCTCTTCATCTATGCCGTTCGCAGCGGGCAATTCGGTGACCGCCTGCTCGGGACGCTGCCGGCGGCATTGGGCAAGACCGTCAGCTTCGCGAATCCGGACGCGATTAACGCAACTTGTAGATGAAAATTCCGTCGCCCCTTGCGTTTCGAAAGCTTTTCACTGGCGCGCGCCCAATGTTCTTCTCAAGAAGGGGTAGCTGACCGAGTTGATCTTTTCTTAATTCCATGACGACGACATCGTAGGACTTCCAATCCCGTCTACTGGAGAGGTCGAGGTTGTGGGAGGCGCTGAGGCGTACGAGTTCTGGGTCGTTATTGACAAATCCGCCGTAGAAAAGAATCTGGTTGCTGTTCCCTTCAACCTTGGCATCTTTCGAAATGTTCTCGGCAAGCCACTTGCCAGCCTCCAGTCGGTAACGCTGCGAGTCGTACTTCTTGATGCCTACGGCGAATCCGATAACTAGCAGAACGATCACGAAGCCATTGATGAATCGAAGGCTCGACCATCGAGGCGCATTCTTCGAGATCGACAACAAATCCCTGAATCCCATCGCCGCCGGGACCGTCAGGATAAGCGACAATATCAGGCCGTGTCGCGGGTCAAAGAAGAGGTTGAAATAAGTCTGCATGCCGAGGATGACAACGCCGACGATCAAATAGAGCGCGGAAAGGTAGAGCGCCGGAGATCGCCTGAGGGCCGGATCGTGCGAGGCCCCAAAAATCGTGGTGACAAGGGGCGCGAGCCCGATGGAATTGATCAGGCCGTAAAGCAGAAGTCCCAGAATCATGGATGCGTAGGCCAGATGCGCCTTGCGGAATTCGAACGGCCAAAGGACCTGATCGCGCAGAATTTCAATGCGGGCGCGGGGCTTGGCAAGCAGTGATGACAGGCTTCCGGAATCACTCCAGAAGGCGAGTATCAACGCTCCGCAAATGCCCGCCACCAGCAATCCTCCGATTGCCAATAGGCGAATGCGGCGAGAGGGGGGGGCTTCGATCGTCAATCTGAGGAGCGGGATAAGAACGAGAAATCCGAGTGCCTCGATTCGGAACAAGGCCGCTAGCAGCGTTGCAGCAACAAAGCCAATTCGATAGACGGTCCGCGGCGCCTGGACGTCGCGAAGCATGAAATAGAAGCCGATTACGCCGAACATAAAATAGAAATGCTCACGCACGATCGTGGCGCGAAGATCATTGAACCACATGTTGCCGAGGAGCAGGAGAGCCGCGCAGATCAATGTCGTCCGGTAAGGTGAACTCGTCCACACGCAACGCAGAAGAATGAGAACGGTCACCGTCGATGCGATCCCGTTCAGCACGTAGGCGATGGGCATTGCATCGAATCCGGTCACGGCGGAAATGCTTCCGACCATGAAAGGATAGGCGATCCATTTATAGAGAGCGCGAGCCTCTTCGAACCGCCCTTCGGCAAAGAGCCTGGCGGCGCGCAGATAGAGAATTCCATCGTCGTTGGTTTGGACGAGATAATTCTGCCAGAGCAGGAGCGCGATATGGATTGCACATATGACGCCCACGAGCGTTGCCACTGAGAGGTTCGACAACCGCTCGTGAAGCCGGGTGATGAGTGGCGTATGGAAGGAGCGAAGATTCGAAGGCACTAAACAAGCTTTCAGGTGCGTTTGTGGCGCGTCATATGAACCGGGCTGGCGGCCCTTATAACTTCCCGAAGCGGGCCTCTATAGCGTTTTCGAGCGAAGTTGATGGGACCAGCCCGCCGGGCGAGGATTGCCCGAACATCGGCCGGGATTTTGCGTCGGGGAGCGCGGGGGTGTCGGAGCCCTTGCGCCTGATGGGCAGGCCGCCCTTAAGAACCGCGATGTAGCACCCCGCTTCAGGGTGTCGCAAAAAGCTTAAGCCTAACTGTAGATCGTTGATATTCCAAGAAAAATGGTGCTGCCAGACAGGATTGAACTGTCGACCTCTTCATTACCAATGAAGTGCTCTACCACTGAGCTACGGCAGCATGCGCCACGTCAAAGCCGGCCCCGAACAAGGGCCGCGCCAAGGCGCGCCGATCCTTGCCACAAGCCTCACCGAGGCGCAAGCGCGGACGCCTGAAATCGGTTCGATCGGGGAAAATTCGCAGGCTCAGCGTGCCGCCGCGGCCTTCAGCGCCATCAGTTGCGGGCCGATCCGGTTCCCCATGGCTTCGGCAAGCGCCTGAAGCGCCTTCAGCGGGCGGATCATCACCTCGAACGCGACCATTTTGCCGTCCGCGTCGAATTTGACGAGATCGACGCCCTTCAATTCGAACTTGCCGACATTGGCGGCGAACTCCAGCGCGACATCGTGAGTGCCGGCGACGAATTCCCGCTCGTAGCGGAAATTCTCGAAGATCTGCACCACGGTGGTCAGCACCAGCAACGTCGCTGGCCGGCCGGGGATCGGGGTGTGGACCGCCGGCGACCAGAATACGATATTGTCGGCGAGGAGCGGCGGCAGCAGCGCGGCGTCGCCGGTGGCGACGAAACGATGCCAGGTGTCGAGGGTTTGCCGCGGCAGCGCGGCGAGGGTCGAGGTGGAAGGCATCGGTTCTGCGTCTCCCCGGAAGGGTTTTCGGCCGTGGCCGCGACCGCTAGGATCGCCGTCAGGATCGCCCGCCAGACCGTCATCATGTCAGACAAGCCCGAACCCAGCAAACCCTCAGGCCCCGGCGCGGAACGGGACGCGCGGCGCGACCGGCTGAAACTGGCGCTGCGCGAAAACCTCAAGCGCCGCAAGGCGCAAGCGCGCGGCCGCCATGACGCGGCGACGGACGGTGACGGCGATGCGCCCGCGGCCGGGCGGGACAAGCCGTAACGCCCGTTCGCCGTGAAAACGCCGCGGCGGCCCATCAAATCGCCGCAAATGGCGATGCTTGTCGCGAGCGGGCGCGGGGCGCTCGCAGCGAATCGGCTAAGACGACCAACGGTGTCATTGCGGCATCGCTCCGATGCCGTGCGTTTTTTGCATCGGCGTTCGCGTTCGCTTAATAGCTTTCATAACGAGCCAACAGGACATGGCATGGATCGCATTCGCATCGTCGGCGGCAATCGTCTGAACGGCACCATTCCGATTTCCGGCGCCAAGAACGCGGCGCTGCCGTTGATGATCGCGAGTCTTCTGACCGACCAGACGCTGATTCTCGACAACGTGCCGCGTCTTGCCGACGTCGCGCAGTTGCAGCGCATCCTCGGCAACCACGGCGTCGATATCATGGCGGCCGGCAAGCGCCAGGGCGACAGCGAGTATCAGGGCCAGACGCTGCACATCTCGGCCGCGAACATCGTCGACACCACCGCGCCCTACGAACTGGTGTCGAAGATGCGCGCTTCGTTCTGGGTGATCGCGCCGCTGCTGGCGCGGATGCACGAGGCCAGGGTGTCGCTGCCCGGCGGCTGCGCGATCGGCACGCGGCCGGTCGATCTGCTGATCATGGCGCTGGAAAAGCTCGGCGCGGAGATCACCATCGACGGCGGCTACGTGATCGCGAAAGCGCCGGGCGGCCTGCGCGGCGCGACCATCGATTTTCCCAAGGTGACGGTCAGCGGCACCCACGTCGCGCTGATGGCGGCGACGCTGGCCGAGGGCACCACCGTCATCGCCAATGCCGCCTGCGAGCCGGAAGTGCTCGATGTCGCCGACTGCCTCAATAAAATGGGCGCGCGGATTTCCGGGGCCGGCACGCCGCGCATCGTCATCGAGGGCGTGCCCAGGCTGAACGGCGCGCGCCACACCGTGCTGCCCGACCGCATCGAGACCGGCACCTATGCGATGGCGGTGGCGATGACCGGCGGCGACGTGCAACTCAGCGGCGCGCGGCCGGAACTGCTGCAAGCCGCGCTCGATGTGCTGGCGCAGGCCGGCGCCAGCATCGCCGTCAACAACGACGGCATCCGCGTCACCCGCAACGGCGCCGGGTTGAAGGCGGTGAACGTCGCGACCGCGCCGTTCCCCGGCTTCCCAACCGATCTGCAAGCGCAACTGATGGCGCTGATGACGCGCGCCGAAGGCGCTTCGCGCATCACCGAAACCATCTTCGAGAACCGCTTCATGCACGTCCAGGAACTGGCGCGGTTCGGCGCGCGCATCCAGCTCGACGGCGAAACCGCCATCGTCGAAGGCATCGGCAAGCTGCGTGGCGCGCCGGTGATGGCGACCGACCTGCGCGCCTCGGTGTCGCTGGTGATCGCCGCGCTGGCCGCCGAGGGCGAGACGATGGTCAACCGCGTCTATCATCTCGATCGCGGGTTTGAGCGCCTCGAAGACAAGCTGTCGGCGTGCGGCGCGACCATCGAGCGCATCAGCGGATGATTCGGCCATGGCGGCGAAGCTGATCGCGCTTGATGCCGACGACCTCGCGGTTATCTCGGCGCATGTGCAGAACGCCACCGTCGTCGTCGCCGATATTCTCTGGCGTCAAGCCGACAAGCGGCTGGTGATCGGGATGCGGCGGCCCGACTGGGAGCAGATGCTGGACGGCGCGACCGCGCCGCGGCGGCGGGTCGCGGTGCTGCGGTTCGACCGGGTGCTGGCGTGCCGCTCGCGCAACATCGACCTCAACGCGCCGCACGCCACGCTCGACCTGCTCGGGGTCGAGTTTCATTCCACCTCGCCGCCGGGCGGCACGGCGGTGCTGATGTTCGAAGGCGGCGCGGCGCTGCGGCTCGACGTCGAATGCCTCGAATGCGAGCTGGCCGATCTCGGCGTCGATCCCGGCGAGCCGTCGCCCCTCTGAACTTAATTCGTGAAAACAAAGGGTTGACGGCGATTTGCGGCCGGGTCATTGAGCAGGGTGCTCATGCTTTGGTGAGGACGCTGGAAAACCGCCATGCCGATCCGTCTCGACAGCCGCAACGCCGATTTCGCCGCGCAATTCGAAGCCTTCCTGGCCAGCAAGCGCGAGGCGTCGGCCGATGTCGAGGCCGTGGTGCGCGCCATCATCGATGACGTGTGTCTGCGCGGCGACGCCGCCGTCATCGAGGCGACCCGCAAGTTCGACCGCTTTGCCGTCGAGGCGTGCGGCTTGCGCTTCACGCCGGCCGAGATCGACGCGGCGGTCAAGGCGTGCGACGCCACGACGCTCGACGCGCTGGCGTTCGCGCGCGACCGGATCGAGGCGTTCCACCGCCGGCAGATGCCGAAAGACGAGCGGTTCACCGACGCGCAGGGCGTCGAACTCGGCTGGCGCTGGAGCGCGGTCGAGGCGGTCGGTCTGTATGTGCCGGGCGGCACCGCCGCCTATCCCTCCTCGGTGCTGATGAATGTGGTGCCGGCCGTGGTCGCCGGCGTTCCGCGCGTGGTGATGGCGGTGCCGACGCCGGACGGCAAGATCCTCAACCCGCTGGTGCTGGCGGCGGCGCGTCTCGCCGGCGTCTCGGAGATCTATCGCGTCGGCGGCGCGCAGGCGGTGGCGGCGCTGGCCTACGGCACCGCGACCATCGCGCCCGTCGCCAAGATCGTCGGACCGGGCAACGCTTATGTCGCGGCCGCCAAGCGGCTGGTGTTCGGCAAGGTCGGCATCGACATGATCGCCGGCCCGTCCGAGGTGCTGGTGATCGCCGACAAAACCGGCAACGCCGACTGGATCGCCGCCGACCTGTTGGCGCAGGCCGAGCACGGCGAGGATTCGCAGTCGATCCTCATCACCGACGACGACGACCTCGCTGATGCGGTGGCGCGCGCGGTGGAGGCGCAGCTTGCGACGCTGCCGCGCGAGGCGATCGCGCGCGCGTCGTGGAACGACTTCGGCGCGATCATCCGCGTGCAGAACCTCGATGAAGCGACGCGGCTCGCCGACGCCATCGCCGCCGAGCATCTGGAGATCATGACCGCCGATCCCGACGCGCTTGCGGCAAAGGTCCGTAATGCCGGCGCGCTTTTCCTCGGGCCGCATACGCCCGAAGCGATCGGCGACTATGTCGGCGGCTCCAACCACGTCCTGCCGACCGCGCGCTCGGCGCGGTTCTCCTCCGGCCTTGGCGTGCTTGACTTCATGAAGCGAACGTCGATCCTGCGCTGTGGGCCCGACCAGTTGCGCGCGCTGGGGCCGGCGGCCATGACCCTCGGCCGGGCCGAGGGACTGGAAGCCCATTCGCGCTCGATCGGACGGCGCCTCAACCTGCCATGAGCAAGAAATCCGCAGAGGATGACTCCCGCAACCGCATCGTCGCGGTCACCCTCGACGAGGACTCGATCGGCCGCTCCGGCCCGGACATCGAGCACGAGCGCGCGATCGCGATCTACGACCTGATCGAGCAGAACCTGTTCGCGCCCAACGGCGCCGACAGCGGTCCCTACACGCTGCATCTCGGCATCACCGGCAACCGCCTGATGTTCGACATCCGCCGCGAGAACGGCGCCCCGGTGGTGGCGCACCTGTTGTCGCTGACGCCGTTCCGCCGCGTCGTCAAGGACTACTTCATGATCTGCGACAGCTACTATCATGCCATCCGCACCGCGACGCCGGACAAGATCGAGGCCATCGACATGGGGCGGCGCGGCATTCATGACGAAGGCTCGCGGGCGCTGATGGAGCGCCTCGACGGCAAGGTGCGGATCGATTTCGAAACCGCCCGCCGGCTGTTCACCCTGATCTGCGTGCTGCACTGGAAGGGCGAGAAATGAGTTGCGAGGCGGCCCGACAGTCCTGCCGATGGCGGTCGTGATCGATGGCGGCGGAGCCGCGTATCCGCAATCCGCAGGCCGTGCTGTTCGCCTGCACGATGAACGCCGTCCGCTCGCCGATGGCGGCAAGCCTGTTGCAGCAAATGTTTCCGAACACGCTCTATGTCCGCTCGGCGGGCGCGCGCAAGGGCGAGCTTGACCCGTTCGCGGTTGCGACCATGGCCGAACTCGGCCAGGACATCTCCCGCCACCGGCCGATGACCTTCGAGGACCTGGAGGACTGGGAAGGGCTCAACTTCGACCTCATCGTCACGCTGTCGCCGCAGGCGCATCACAAGGCGCTGGAACTGACCCGCACCCACGCCATCGAGGTCGAATACTGGCCGACGCAGGATCCGACGCTGGTGGAGGGCAGCCGCGACCAGCGGATGCAGGCCTATCGCGACGTCTGCGACGGGCTGTCGCTGCGCATCCGCAAGCGGTTCGCGCGCGGTGGTGGCGCGGGGTTGTAGGGCGGCTTCCGTTCGGCATCGACCGGTTCGGCTCAGAACAGATCGCCCTGATCCGATGGCTTCGGCGGGCGTCTCAAAGCCGGCTTGGCGGCCGGTTTGGCCGTGCCTGTGGGTGGCTGTCGCGGTTCGCCGCCGGCCGTCGCCGCGATGTGGCCGTCGCCGAACTCAAGATCGAGGCGCGCGCCCGGCGTCACCGACGCCGCGTTGCGC
>JBASBO010000480.1:0-3717 GCA_049651165.1 Xanthobacteraceae bacterium
CGCCGACGGCGATCAGCGCGCCGCGCCCGCCGAACGCGATCAGCAGACCGGCGACGATCGCCGGTGCGACCGCGCCACCGAGAAAGCCGGCGAAGGTATGGATCGAAAACGCCCGCCCCATCCGCCGCTCGTCCATGTGGGCGGCGAGGATCGCGTAGTCGGCCGGATGATAGACGCTGTTGGCGAGCCCCAGCACCGCCGCGCAGACGATCAGGCTGGCGTAGCTCAGGTGCACCGCCAGCAGAAAGAAGGCGAGCCCGCCGGTCCACAGGCCGAGCAGCAGGATCAGCCGCGCCCCGGCGCGATCGACCAGATACCCGATCGGCGCCTGCGTCAGCCCCGACACCACCGCGAACACCGTCAGCGCGAAGCCGAGTTCGACGAAGCCGACGCCGAGCCGTCCTTTCAGGAACGGAAACAGCATCGGCAGCACCAGAATATAGAAATGGCTGACCCAATGCGCGATCGAGATCCCGGTCAGCGTGCGTAGCGCCGCATCCGGTTCCCGCGAAGGATTGGCGATCCCGTCGACCATGTTGCGGCGAAACTCCTAATCCCGCGCCAAGCCGCTATAGCGTTCCGCGCGCCGGCCTGTCCATCGGCGGCGGCGCATGGCCGCCCCATGCCCATGGCGAAATCCTTTGTGCCCCGGCCGCCGCCGGTATAAAAGGCCCGCATATCCGGAAACGCGCAGAGATTCGCCGGCGCCGTGCCGTTATGCGTCGTCGTCATGCGTCCAGAACGTCCCGACGGCCGTTATCTCCTGACGACGCGCCTGACGATCGATCACGCCACGACCCGTTGCAACGCCGCCACCGCCGCGCGCGACGGATCGTCTCCATGGAGTTGACATGAAGAAGCCGAAACTGGAACTGGAAGAACCGCAGGCGCGCAAGGTTGTGCGCGCCGACAAGCCGCCGACCGAAGGCTACTCGCTGGTGGTGGACGGTCACTTCAAGTCGCATCACGACACCGTCGAGGCCGCCGAGGAGGCGGGGCGGGCGCTGAAGCAGCGCTATCGGATGTTGCAGGTTCAGGTCTATGACGCCGCGACCAAGACGCGCTCGATGATTCAGTTGCCGCAAGACTCGTAAGCAAGGCTCGTAAGGAAGGCGCGCAAGCCGGACGCGCCGCCGCACCCGCCGCGCGACGCATCCGACACCCGCGCAAAATTTCCATACGACGCTGTTGCACAGCCGACACACAAATCGCGCGATCGCGGTTGCGCGCGCGACGGCGCTGTGCTTCTTTGCCCACGTCAACGGTGCCTCCCAAGGAATTTTCAAGGGAGGTGAAACGGGAATGCGGTGCGGGGATTTCTTTAAGATCACCCCCAATGCCGCGGCTGCCCCCGCAACTGTAAGCGGTCATCCGACCCCACGATGCCACTGGACCCGACGCAGGTCCGGGAAGGCGGAGCCGGATCACGACCGCGAGCCAGGAGACCGGCCGCTGACGAACTTGAACACGTTCGACGGTGGGTCGGCGAAAGGGGCACTTATGAATTTCCGGAAATACGCTGCCGGCACGGCAGCCTGTGTTGCGTTGTCCGCGATCAGCGGCGGCGCGTCTGCGCAATCGGCGCTCCAGCTTCCCGATATCGTGGTCACCGCGGACCGCACGCCGGAGCCGATCAGCTCCACCGGCAGCGCCATCAGCGTCATCAGCGGCGAGACGCTGGCGACCAGCAGCCCCACCTCGGTAGTCGATGCCCTGCGCACGGTGCCCGGTCTCGCGGTCACCCAGACCGGCGGCCCTGCCGGCGCCACCGGTGTCATGCTGCGCGGCGCCAATACCGGGCAGACGCTGGTGCTGATCGACGGCATCCGCGTCAACGACCCGACCGGGACCGCGGCCGACTTTAATTTCGCGCTGCTCGCACCCGGCATGATCGACCGCATCGAGGTGCTGCGCGGCCCGCAAAGCGCTCTCTACGGTTCGGACGCCATGGGCGGCGTCATCAACATCATCACCAGGAAAGGCACCGGCCCGGCGCAATTCAACGTCCGCACCGAAGCCGGCAGCTACGGCACCCTATCGACAACGGCATCGGTGGCGGGCACCACCGGACCGTGGTCTTACGCCTTCACCGGCGCCGCCACTCATAGCGACGGTTTCTCCAGCTACGGCTATCGCGTGCCGGCCATCGAAGCCCGGTTCCCGCGCCTTGAGAACGACTTCGTCAACCGCGTCGGGGGATCGGCGCGGATCGGTTACGACGCCGGCGACGGCGTCCGCTTCGACGCCGGGATTTCATCCACCTTCACCAAGGCCGGTTTCGACGAAGCGTACGGCACTTTTCCGGACACGCCATCGGTCGCGACGCAGCAATTGCGGCAGGTCTGGGCCAAGGCCAGCTTCGATTCGCTCGGCGGCATGCTGACCCAGAGCATCTCCACTTTCGCCACCCAGACGCTGCGCTCTTTCAACAGCGTCTCGTACGGTGCGACACAGCTTCCGAGCGACACCTATCAATCGATTTTCGATTACATCGGAAACAGCGTCGGCGCGGAATACCAGGGCACGTTGCGTTTGCAGCAGGCCGGAACGCTGACCTACGGCGCGCGAACGCAACACGAGACGGCCGGCCTCGCCTCGACCTATCTCCCCGGCCCGCGTCTGCCGGACCTCGAAGCCAGGCAGGATACCAATTCGGTTTTCGCGCTGTGGAAGCTACCGGTCGGCGAGCGGCTCAACGTCTCGCTCGGCGGCCGTGTCGACGACGTGGTCGATGTCGCCACCTTCGCGACCTGGCGCGCGACGGCGGCTTACAACATCACGGAGACCGGCACCAAGCTGCGCGCCAGTGCCGGCACCGGAGCCAAGGCGCCCTCGCTCTATCAGCTTTATGGCCCGTACGGTGGCAATCGCGACCTGAAGCCGGAGGAAAGCATCGGTTACGACGCCGGCATCGATCAGACTTTGTTCGACGGCCGGGTGACGTTGTCGCTCACCGGCTTCTATAACAAATTCAGCAACATGATCGACTACGTCTACGACCCGAACAATCTCTTCGGCGGCAAATACGTCAACGTCGCCAGCGCCGAAACCCAGGGCGTCGAGCTTGCCAGCGACATCAACATCGTGCCGGGCACGCTGCGGCTGAAGACCGCCTACACCTATCTGGAGTCGCGCGATCTCGACACCGGCCTGGTGCTGGCGCGGCGGCCGAATCACCTCGCCCGCATCGCGCTGGCCATCACGCCGACCGATCGCTGGCTGATCGAGCCGCGCATCCTGATGGTGTCGAAGCGCTTCAGCGGCGCGAATGAACGCAGCCCGCTCGACGCCTATACCCGCGTCGATCTCTATACCGAGTACAAGATCGACGATAACTGGAAGGTGTTCGCGCGCGGCGAGAACATCTTCAACGAGCGCTATCAGGAAGTGCTGAACTACGGCACCACCGGGCCCGCGGTCTACGGAGGCTTCCACGCCACATGGTGAGCGCGGGCGCGGCGGCACGCTACCGGACCGGCACCGTCATTGTCATGACGCTGCTGGTCGTGCTGCTGGCGCTGATCTCGCTTGGCGTCGGCCCGGTGCGGATATCGCCGCTGGCGGTGGTCGAGACGCTGTTCGGCGGCGGTAGCGAGGTCCAGCGCGTCATCGTGACGGAAATCCGCCTGCCGCGCGCCATTCTGGCGGTGGCGATCGGCGGCATCCTCGGCCTGTCCGGCGCGGCGCTGCAAGGCCTGCTGCGCAATCCGCTGGCCT
>JBASBO010000481.1:0-4036 GCA_049651165.1 Xanthobacteraceae bacterium
GTTCGCGAGCGCCGGGTCGGCGACGATTACCGGCACCGCATCGCCGAGGCCCTGCCGCAGCCCCAGCGCCAGCGCCAGCCCGGCGAACGCGCCGCCCGCGATCACAATGCTTCGTTGCGCCGCCATCGCCGCACCCTTCTTCTTCAAAAGCCGCACTTGTCAGCGGGTTATAGCTGAGCCAAACAGGTTTCCAAATGGCCGAAGCCGCCGCCGGTTCCGCACCCCGCCCGTCTTTCTCCCGCACGTAAACGGAAATCCATGTCCAAAAGCCTGATCGACCTGCTCGCCCTCCTCGACCTCGAACCGCTGGAGGAGAATTTATTCCGCGGAGTCAGCCCGCAGACGCGGTGGCAGCGGGTATTCGGCGGTCAGGTGATCGGACAGGCCCTGGTGGCGGCGTGCCGCACCGTCGAGGGCCGCGAGCCGCATTCGCTGCATTGCTATTTTCTGCTGCCGGGCGATCCGCGGATCCCGATCATCTATCAGGTCGAGCGGCTGCGCGACGGTAAGAGCTACGCCACCCGCCGCGTCAACGCGATCCAGCATGGCCACGCCATCTTCTCGATGATGGTGTCGTTCCACACCAATGAGGACACTGTCTTCGACCATCAGGACCCGATGCCGGTGATGCCGCCGCCGGAGACGCTGACCGCTGAGGAAATCGCCAAGAAGCCGATCTTCAAGGAGATGCCGGAATTCATCCGCCGCTACTACGAATCCGACCGCCCGATCGAGCTGCGCCCGGTCGAACTCGGCCACTATCTCGGCGAGAGGATCGACAGCGGCCGCCTCAATGTCTGGATCCGCACCGCCGCCAAGCTGCCGGACGACCCGGCGCTGCATATGTGCGCGCTGGCTTACGCGTCCGACTTCTCGCTGCTCGACGTGGCTATGTCGCGCTACGGCCGAACCCTGTTCGACAAGCGGATGATGCCGGCGAGCCTCGACCATGCGATGTGGTTTCACCGCCCGTTCCGCGCCGACGAATGGCTGCTCTATGCCCAGGATTCGCCGAGCGCGCAGGGCGGCCGCGGACTGACGCGCGGCCAGATCTTCCGGCCGGACGGCACGCTGGTCGCCTCGGTAGCTCAGGAAGGCTCGTTACGCCAGCGCCGCGAACCTTCCTGACCGGCGCCGTCGTTACGCGCGGGCTTCGGGATCGACAAGCTCGGTCTGCGCGGCGAGCCAGCGCATCATCCAGCGATACACCCATGGAATCGGGATGATGAAAGCGGCCGCGATGGCGGCCACGATCGCGCGCCAGAGAAAACCCAGCCCGCTGCCGTTGAAGACCACCGCGCGGCGCGTGCCCTGGATGTTGCCGCAGAACCACCGCATCCATGCGGTGTAGACCCATGCCCAGCCGATGATGGTTATCACGGAGACCGCCCCCAGCACGGCCCAGCCGATAAAGGCCCAGACCGAACCGGAGAAACCGAGCCCGAGCGGCCGCCCGCCGGCGGAGAGGTTCGCGATCAGCCATTTGACGAACAACCACTGGAGCACCAGCTGGACGACGATCGACAGATTGCCGAGCAACGCGCTGCCGCTGATGGCGAGGGCGATCATCACGACAATGGAGCCGAAGAACCACAGAACGACCGTCATCGCCGTCCCTTCGAAACCGAGATTCGGCCGGCCCGGCACCTGAACGCGGGGCACCAGCCATTTCAGATACCAGACCAGAACCCACGGCAGCGGGATGACGATGAGCGAGCAGAGCGCCAGCACGATGCTGCGCCAGGTGAAATCCCAGATGCCGAAATCGATCCATAACGATCGGCCGGAAGCTCCCGACGCGGCTGACACCGCCGTTCCCCCGCCGAAGTCCGCTCCGGCAATGTTCCCGCGATCAAGGCTTGGCGGCCTCGGTGGCCGTGTCCCGCCCGTCATCAGGCCGGGAACCTCGCCGGCGCGCTGCCAGCCGGCCATCCCCTCAGCCCAGACATAGGTCGCCGCCATGATCGTGCCCGCGGCGATGAGATCGCGGAATTGATCCTCCGAAAAAGGTCCGAGCTGTTTGCCGCCATCGGCATAGAACCACACGCGATCCGCCATGCTGTCTCCTTAAAGCGTCTTCACGCGAACCGGCCTTCGGCTCGGCGAAGGCCGGTTCGCGTGAAGCGACGCGTCAAAACAAAAATCTGAAAATTGCCCGCCCGTGAATTTGCCGCAAGCCCCGTCGCGCAAGTCCCGCCGCACAAGTCCTTTGGCGGATTTCGATCCGCCGCACTGTGATAGTCGGCGCAGACCGCGCAATGGTTCACCGCATCGCGCGAAACGCCTCAGACCTCCAGCACCGCGCTCACCGGGACGTGGTCCGACGGCCGCTCCCAGCCGCGCGCCGCGCGCAGGATGGCGAAGTCGCGGACGCCGCCGCGCAGCGCCTGTGACACCCAGATATGGTCGAGTCGGCGGCCGCGATTCGCCGCCGCCCAGTCGGCGGCGCGATAGCTCCACCACGTATAGACCTTCTCGGACAGCGGGATGCGTTCGCGCGCGACGTCGAACCAGCCGCCTTGATCCTGCACCGCGAGCAGCTTCTCCGTCTCGACCGGGGTGTGCGACACGATCTTCAGCATCTGCTTGTGCGACCAGACGTCGTGCTCGTGCGGCGCGACGTTGAGATCGCCGACCAGGATATGGCGGGCGTCGCCTTGCGGATGCAGCGGCGCGCAGTCGCGCATCTCGTCGAGGAATTTCAGCTTGTGATCGAACTTCGGATTGAGCGCGGCGTCGGGAATGTCGCCGCCCGCCGGCACATAGAAGTTGTGCAGAACCACGGGCGCCTTGAGGCTCGCCTCTGCGCCCAGTTCGACCGTGACGTGGCGGGAATCCAGCTTGTCGCAGAAGCTGCGGATGTTGGTCGAATCGAACGGCAGTTTCGAGATCACCGCGACGCCGTGATAGCCCTTCTGGCCGTTGAGCGCGATATGCTCATAGCCGAGCCGACGGAAGCGCTTCAGCGGAAAGGCGTCGTCCGGGCACTTGGTTTCCTGCAAGCATAATACGTCCGGCCGCGCCACCTTGACGAACCGCGCGACCAGATCGATGCGCAGCCGCACCGAATTGATGTTCCAGGTGGTGAGCTTGAGCTGCATGGATCGGTTAAGGGCTTCGTTATCCTGAGAACCTGCCTCGAAATGTAGCTCGTCGGATCAAACAACCTCAGCGTCGTCCCCGCGCAGGCGGGACCCATAACCCCTGACATTGGTTGTTGTAAACAAACATCGCCCTGGTGATGGAGCCGAATCGCTGCGGCGTGGGGGGTCCCCGCCTGCGCGGGGACGACTCTTCTCGTGTTGCGAATCCGCCCACAGGGGGAGAGGGAAAAGAAAGCACGCCTCGCGCTACTGATTCGGCGAGGCGTAGTTGGTGAAGTCGATCTTGAACATCGACGGGTCGGGCCGGCTGGTGGTGTCGAGATTGTATACCGCGACGGTGGTGTCGTAGCCCTGCGGATCGGTGATGGTCCACTGCTTCAGGGCATTGTCCTTGGTGCCGGTCATCAGCATCAGGCGGCTGGTGCCGACCAGCGGGTTCTGCTCCTCCAGCGTGATGCTGGTGTAGAGGTCGTCGCTGGAGATGCCGACCACCTTGGTGTCGCGCATCAGGTCGATGCGGTCCGACAGCAGGAAGCGCAGCGGCGTCTGCGCCAGCGGATAGACGTCCTGCGTCGCCAGCTTGCGGTCGCGCACCACCACCGAGGTGCCGTCGGCGACGATCGAGATGTTGCTGGGCTGGTCGTATTCGAAGCGGATCTTGCCCGGCTTCTGCATGTAGAAATCGCCGGTGGTGCGGCTGCCGTCAGGGCCGACCTGCACGAACTGGCCGACCAGCGTCTGCAACGACGACAGGTAGGTGCTGACCTTGCTGGCCTCGGCGCGCTGCTTGGCGTCGAAACTGGTGAACAGGCCGCCGGCCGCGCGCTTGCGCGGATCGGGAATGATCGGATTGGGCGGAGCGGTCTGCAACGGCGCGGCGTTGGCGCGCGGTGACGGCTTGGCGGCGGGAGTGGCCTGCGCCCCCATCGGCG
>JBASBO010000482.1:0-9131 GCA_049651165.1 Xanthobacteraceae bacterium
CCACCATGCCGACCGTCGCCGTGGTGATCGGCGGCCTCGGCATCGGCGCGGCGCGAACCACCGACGCGATCGTGAAGCTGCCCGGCGCGATTACGCTGGCGTTCACGCCCTACGGCTCGGACCCGGCCCGGCTGGTGGCGCAGGCCCGCGCCCGCCACCACGAGATCCTGCTGCAAGTGCCGATGGAGCCGTTCGACTATCCCGACAACGATCCCGGCCCGCAGGCGCTGCTCACCAGTCAGGGCGCCGAGCAGAATCGCGACCGCCTGTTCTGGCATCTCAGCCGCTTTCAGGGCTATGTCGGCCTGACCAATTTCATGGGCGCGCGCTTCACCAGTACCGACACGGCGATGCAGCCCTTCCTTGCGGAGGCGGCCAAGCGCGGGCTCGCCTATCTCGACGACGGCGCCGCGCCGCGCAGCGTCGCCGC
Organism: Xanthobacteraceae bacterium; assembly: GCA_049651165.1. Lineage (GTDB taxonomy): Bacteria > Pseudomonadota > Alphaproteobacteria > Rhizobiales > Xanthobacteraceae > 62-47. Next base: position 431 of record JBASBO010000482.1, read on the forward strand.
CACCGTGGCGCAGGGCACGACCATGCCCTTCGCCAAGGCCGACCTCAGCATCGACGCGGTGCCGACCGCGATCGAGATCGACAAGGCGCTGGCGAAACTTGAGGCGCTGGCGAAGACGCACGGCAACGCCATCGGGATCGCATCGAACCTGCCGATCACCGCGGAGCGCATCGGCGGCTGGGCGAAGGCTCTGGAAAGCCGCGGCGTGCTGCTGGTGCCATTGACAACCGCGATGCTGAAATCAAAATCCGGCTCGTGACGCGGTGTCGCCGCTGAACGAACCTGAACTCGATTCCCGATGCTTGACGTCGAACGCGACGAGGTGAGGGCGAGCATGAGGCTCGGAATCGTTTCAGCCGAAAGAGCATGAAGGCCATGACACACTACGACAATCTGCCCTATCGGACCTGCGTCGGCATGATGCTGATCAATACGGCGGGGCTGGTCTTCATCGGCCGCCGCGCCGGCGGGCCGGAGCACGTCGACGAAATCCATGTCTGGCAGATGCCGCAGGGCGGCGTCGATCCCGGCGAGGACACCTGGGAAGCCGCCAAGCGCGAACTGTTCGAGGAGACCAGCGTTCGCTCGGTGGAGAAACTTGGCGAGGTGTCGGACTGGCTGATCTACGATATCCCGCGCACGGTGGCGGGGCGCGCCTGGAAGGGCCGTTATCGGGGTCAGCGCCAGAAGTGGTACGCGATCCGCTTCACCGGCGCCGATTCCGAGATCGACGTGCTCAGCCCCGGCGACGGCCACAAGCCGGAATTCATCAAGTGGCGCTGGGAGCCGATGCAGAATCTCCCCGGCCTGATCGTGCCGTTCAAGCGGCCGGTCTACGAGCGCGTCGTCAGCGAGTTCGCGAGCCTCAGCGGCCCACGCTGACGGTCACACCCGGTTAAACAAAGGCTTTAGTGATAGCGCTGGCTTGCCAGCGAGCCGGCCGGCGCCGTGCGCACCGGCCACACCGGCGGACTGTCCTTCACCGGCGGCGCGACGATCTGCCCGCTGCCGCAGCCGGTGTGGGCGTCTTCCAGCGCTTCGATGAAATTGGCGCACCAGCGCTGGACGGTGCCGGCGCGCAGCTTCCTCATCATCGCTTCCCAGCGCATCCGCCGCTCTACCAGCGGCATCGCGAACGCGCCGGCGATGGCGCGCGCCATCCCGTCGATGTCGTGCGGGTTGACCTGCAACGCCGCGTCGAGTTCGTTGGCCGCGCCGGCGAATTTCGACAGCACCAGCACGCCGGGATCGGCCGGGTTCTGCGCCGCGACGTATTCCTTGGCCACCAGGTTCATGCCGTCGTGCAGCGGCGTGACGACGCCGACCTGCGCGGTGCGATAGAAGCCCGCCAGCACGGTCTGGCTGAACCCCTTGTTGAGGTAACGGATCGGCGTCCAGTCCACCTCGCCGTGGCGGCCGTTGACGTCGCTGACGAGGCGCGCGAGTTGCGCCTGAAGATTGCCATAGGCTTCGATGCCGCCACGCGAGGGCGTCGCGATCTGCAACAGCGACACCGTCCGGCTGAGTTGCGGTTGCAACGTCAGCATCCGGTCGAATGCGGTGATGCGGTTAATCAGTCCCTTGGAGTAGTCCACCCGATCGACGCCGATCGCCAGCTTCTCGCCGTGCAGGCTGCGGCGCAGGCGCGAGACATCCGGATGCGACATCGCCTTGACGGCCTGCGCGCTGAACCGCTCGACGTCGATGCCGATCGGAAACGCCGCGAGCCGCGATACGCCGTGACGCGACGTCACCTCGCCGCCGCAGACCTTGAGCCCGAGTTCGCCTTCGAGATAGTCGATGAAATTTGCGCAGTCGTCGTCCGTCTGAAACCCGATGAGATCATAGGCCAGCATCGCCTCGACCAGTTCCTGATGGCGCGGCACGCTGCCGAAGGTCGCGCGCGCCGGCCACGGCGTATGGAGGAAGAAACCGATCGCCTGCTGAACGCCCAGCTTGCGCAGCTCAGCCCCAAGCGTCAGGAAGTGATAATCCTGAATCCAGAACGAGGCGTCCGGCTTGCGGAAGCGCAGCAGCGCGCGCGCCATGAAGGCGTTGACCTCGCGATAGGAGTGATAATCGTCGCGCGACGCATCAATGAGGTCGGTGCGTGAATGTAGCGCCGGCCATAGCGCCGAGTTGGCGAACCCCTCGTAGTAACCGCCGTAATGCGCGGCTGGCAGATCGAGCATCGCCAGCGCGCCCGAGCCAAGGGGTTCGATTTCCGCGAACGGCTCCTTCTGCGCGCCCTCGCGCAAGTTACCGCTGGAGCCGACCCAGATCGCACCGGAGTTTTCGACCACAGGCAACAGCGCCGCCGCCAATCCGCCGGTCATCGGCTCATTGGCCTTCGCCCTTGCCACACGATTCGATACGACCACCAGGCTCACAGGGTCCCCTCCCGTTGTTGCGCTCACGGATTATAAACGGCTATTCATCAATATGGTTCCTCGCCGTCGCATTCTCATTGATGCCGGATTCATATGCGAGGTTTATTGCGCGTGTCGCGGAACCCGCACCGTCAAGCGCGATATTGACGTGATGAACGTCGGTTCGAAATTTACGGGCGCGGCGGCTGCGCGGAAAAGCCGCCATTGTTCAGACGGTTCCCTGACGGAAAGCTGCGGCAACGTCAGCGGCCGCTTCAGTGAAGCCGATTGCATCAATGCGCGCTCAAGCTCAATGCGCGCTCAGGTTCCATCGCGACCCGCGTGAACCTTGGACTCTCTCGAAAAATAAAGTATCGCGATGATGTCATCGCGATACTTGCATCGCGCCGCTCTCGAAGCGATGCGAGTCAGTGATCGACGGCGCCGGTTCCCTTCAACACGTCGCTGAGCCAGCGGCGCACCTCGCGCGGACCGGCGAAGGTTCCCGCCACGCCGCGCGCCTCGCGGCCCACCGAGAATGACAATCCGTCGAATTCCGGCATGATGGCGAACACGGTTTCATCGGTCACGTCGTCGCCGAGGAACACCGGGCGGCGGTTCCTGAACGGCTCGTGCGACATCAGTTCGCGCACGCCGGTCGCCTTGGTGACGCCTGACGGCTTGATCTCGCACACCCGCTTGCCCGGCAATACCTCTATGGGCGCCTTGGGCAGATCGGCGCGGATCGCCGACACCGCATCGTGGATCATCGCATCCATCTGCGGGGCTTTGCGATAGTGCAGGGCGATCGAATAGCCCTTGTCCTCGACAAGAATGCCGGGATGCAGCTGCGCGATGGCGGCGAAGCGGCGCTTCAGGCTCGGATTCATCGGCGGGGCGCGGCTTGCCACCGCCTCGCTGTCGATCGACAGGCGCATTTCCGCGCCGTGGCCGGCGATGGACGGATAGCGCGCCGGCGCGAACATCCAGTCGATATCCTCGAGCGACCGCCCGCTGACGAGCGCCAGCGCGCCGGAGGTCCGTTCCAGCAATCCGTTGAGCGTCGGAACCAGGCCCTTTGGCACCACCACCTCGCGCGGCGCGGGCGCGAGATCGAGCAGGGTTCCATCGATATCGAGCAGCAGCGCGCATTCGTCGAGATTCAACCGGGCTGACGGCGACGGCAGTTGGGACTGCGCCGCCCTATCAACATGAAGATCGGACGTATCGGATGCTGACATTGTCGAAACCTTCGTATTTCTATTCTATTCGGCGATGGCGAGCGGTCGCGCCACGGATTCCAGCGGTTGCCGCTCGGCGGCGATACAGTATCGCCACGCAATCGCCGCCGCCGCAAGCATCAAGGCCGCGCCGAACAGATAGCCTAAAAAGACGCTGATGCGCGACCCTGTATCGATCAGCGCGCCGAACAGCGCAGGGCCGACGACGCCGCCGACGCCGGTTCCAATCGCGTAGAACATCGCGATCGCCAGCGCCCGCACTTCCAGCGGGAACGTCTCGCTCACCGTGAGATAGGCCGCGCTCGCGGCAGGCGAAGCGAAGAAGAAGATCACCATCCACGCGATTGTTTGTGTCTGCGCGCTCCAGACGTCGATGGCGAACAGATATCCCGAGGCCGCGAGCAAGACGCCGGACATGCCGTAGGTCAACGCGATCATCAGCCGGCGGCCGAGCGTGTCGAACAGCCGTCCGAGCAGCAGCGGCCCGAGAAAGTTTCCCGCCGCGAACGGCAGCACGTACCAGCCGATATGATCGGCGGGAATATCGTAAAACTCGGTGAGCACCAGCGCGTAGGTGAAGAAGATCGCATTGTAGAAGAACGCCTGCGCGGTCATCAATGCGAGCCCCACTAGCGAGCGGCTACGATAGCGCCGCAACAGCGTGCGCGCCACTTCACCCAGCGGCGTATGGCTTCGCATCCGCAGCGCGAGCATCGGCCAGCCGCCGGTCGGCGGCGCATCGCGCGACGATACCGATCGCTCGATCTGCGCGATCACCGCCGCGGCGCGCTCGGGGTAACCGTGGATCACCAGCCAGCGCGGACTCTCCGGAATCCATAGCCGCATCACGAACACCACGAGGCCGAGACCCGCGCCGATCAGATAGGCCAGCCGCCAGCCGATATCCGCGCCGAACATCCGTGGATCGAGCAGAACGATGGCGCTGGCCGCGCCGAGCGCCGCGCCGAGCCAGAAGCTGCCGTTGATGATGAGGTCGGTCCAGCCGCGATAGCGCGCCGGCACCAGTTCCTGAATCGTCGAGTTGATCGCGGTGTATTCGCCGCCGATCCCCGCGCCCGTCAGAAACCGGAACAGCGCATAGCTTCCGATATCCCACGACAGCGCGGTTGCCGCCGTCGCCGTCAGATAGAGCGCCAGCGTGATGAAGAACAGCTTCTTGCGGCCGAGGCGGTCCGTCAGCCAGCCGAAACCGAGCGCGCCGAGCACTGCGCCGGCCAGATAGGCGCTGTTGGCGAGGCCGACGTCGAAGTTGCTGAAGCGCAGCGCCGGGCTGTCCTTCAGCGCGCCGGACAGCGTGCCTGCCAGCGTGACTTCAAGCCCGTCGAGGATCCAGGTGATGCCGAGCGCGATCACGACCCGGGTATGGAAGCCGCTCCAGCGCAACGCATCGAGCCGCGATGGAATATCGGTCTCGACGATTCGCTCGTTGACGCTCACCCGTGGACCCTGCCGCAGACCTTCCTGTTGCCCTTGATGATGTCAAGCGTCCGACTGCGAGCCCGGTTCGCTTCACGAACGCGAACCCGCTTCGCTCGAAAACGCGACAATGAATATCAACGCGTGACGCCCAAAATTGGTTCCGCGCTCGCCTTCGTCGTGCAGCTTCTCGCCCGCCTCAGGATTGGCCAAGGCATGTGTCGGCGGTCGTCAAGGCCAGCCGTCGATCAATGGCTGCGGCGGGGGCGATGCGTACGGTAGTGCCGGCGCTGTGGCCGCGGCTCGCCCATGAACAGCACCCGCGGGTTGAGGACGCAGTCGGCGTAAAGCCCGGAGGCGGTGGCGCGGCACTGTGCGTAGGTATCGTAGGAACAGTCGCCCGGAACGCCGTAATTCGGAGATTGCAGGCAATAGCGGTAGTCCCGCGCCTCGGCCGGGCTCGAAGCCGCTAGCGCGATCATGCCGGCCGCCAGAATTGCCAATCCCGCTGCACGCATCATGCTATCCTTTCATGCCGGCCAGTTGCGGCCCGCCTCGGCAGCATCGACCGGGACGAGAACCGCGCAGCATCCCTAACCGTTCCGAAAGCGTCGTTCAATATCTCTCGACCGGCGACGCCGGCCTTTCCCGGAGAACACCGTGCCGATCCGCATCGCCGCCCTCGACCATCTCGTCATCAACGTCGCCGATGTCGCGCGCTCCGCGCAATGGTATCAGCGAGTCCTCGGGATGGAGGTCCGCGTCTTCGATCCCGGCGACGGCAAGGCACTGCGCACCTCGCTTGTGTTTGGCGATCAGAAGATCAACCTTCGTCCGGCCGATGCCGACAAGGCCGACTGGTTCACCGCCGATCGTGTCGCCGCCGGAAGCGACGATCTGTGCTTTCTGACCACCGCGACGCCGGACCAGGTGGTGGCCCATCTTGGCGCGGCCGGCGTTGCCGTCGAGCAGGGGCCGGTCGCGAAGCAGGGCGCGCGCGGCACGCTGCGCTCGGTCTATTGCCGCGATCCCGACGGCAACCTGATCGAGATCGCATCCTATGCGACGGCCTCCGGATGAGAGGGACGACGCCCGCCGGGCCGGCCCTTACATGCCGAACACCACCGGGCGGAACGCCTGCAACAACTGCTGATCCAGCTTGTCGCCCATCGCCTCCATCATCGCGAACGCCTGGGTGTGGGTGAACGGCATCCGGTAGGAGCGCCGCTCCACCAGCGCCGCGTGGATATCGACGATGGTGGTGAGCCGGACGATATCGCTGATGCGCTCAGCGGTCAGGCCGTGCGGATAGCCGCTGCCGTCGAGAAATTCGTGGTGGTGCAGCACGACGTCGAGCATTTCCGGCGGGAAGCCGCCTTCATCCGCCAGCGCCTCGTAGCCGAGGCGCGGATGTTCGTGGATGTAAGCCATCTCGGCGTCGGTCAGCTTGCCCGGCTTGTCGAGGATCGACACCGGAATGAACGCCTTGCCGACGTCGTGCAGCAGCGCGGCGCGCGCCAGCCGTCGCTGGTCGTGCTCGCGCATCCCCAGATGCTGGGCGAACGCCACCGCGAAGCCGGTCGCGAACAGACAGTGGCGATAGCTGCTGTTGTGGTGCCGCCCCACCACCGCCAGCCAATCGCGCAGCGAGGTCTTGCGGATCGCACGCAGGATCTGCGCCTCCGCCTCGGCCACGTCCTTCAGCGTCAGCGGCGTGCCGGCCGGCAGGCGCTCGAAGATCTTGATCATCACCAGATGCGCGGCGGCGACGCCCTTGCTCAGCGCGCGGTCGCTTTCGGTCGGATTATCGATGATCGTGTCGGGAAAGGCGGCGCGGACCCGTTGCAGGACGGCGCGCGCGTCGAGCGGCCGCTCGATGGTGTCGGTCGCGCCCAGCGCCCACGCCTGCATCGATCCGTGATGCAGCGCGCCCGCCAGCACGAACAGCCGCGGCATCGTTTCATAGCCCTTGGCGGTGAGCTTGTTGCGTACGCGCTGCACGCTTTCCGCCGAGCGCAGGTCGATATCGACGACGATGCCGGAAATCTTGCCGGCCGGCGTGTCGGGGATATCCGAGGTGGAGACCACGCCGACATCGCCGAGCGTGCCGAGAATCTGCGCCAGTTCGCTGCTGCGATCGACATGGTCGGACGCCAGCAGCAGCCGCCGCCGGGCAGGGGGTTGTTTCAATGCCGCAGTCATGGATACCTCGATGCGATCCGGACATCCATCGATAGCGCAGAGGTGGACTCATTCCTGTTAACGGGGATTGTTAACGAACGCTGTCGCCGATCGCGTCAAGTTTCGGAAAGGCATTGACGAACGCGGGATTTGCCAAAATTTCCGGAATGCTTTCAAGCGGCGATTGCTAACGGCGCGATGCGGGCCGGTTCGCCGGCCTCGGTCGTATCCCGAAAAATACTGCCGATTTTTGCCAGTGCGGCGCGCCGCTGATGGCGCGCGCTTTCGGCTCTGCTATTGTGCCGAAACATCGATCCCGAGTCGTGGAGGCCGATCTTGAAACGCTGCTCGCTGGCCGTCGCCGCCATGGCAGCCGTCGTGCTGTGCGGTGCGTTGCCGCCCTCTTACGGCGGCGAGGCGCGGCCGTTGGCGCCGTTCACGAAGACGCTGTCCAATCACCTGCCGCTGGCGTTCGGCATGACGCCCGCCGAGGCGGCCGATGCGCTTGGGACGCCGCTCGCTTATGTCAGCGGCCGGCGCGGCAACGAGGTCTATCGCGCGGCTAGGGCCGTCAACGGCAGCCTGTTCTTTCCGCGCCGCGACGATCTCTATCTCCAGTTCCGCCGCAGCCGTCTTACCGGCTGGAAGGGCGACTGGAATCTGGCTGAGAACTGGCGATAGGAGGCAACCTGTGGGACATGACATCGAACTGACCGCTTCGGATCATTTCCGGCTGGGAGGGTATCGCGCCGATCCTGCCGGCGCGGCGAAGGGCGCGCTGGTCGTCATCCAGGAAATTTTCGGGGTCAATCACCACATCCGCAATGTCTGCGATCGTTACGCGCGCCAGGGTTACGTCGCCGTCGCGCCATCGATCTTCGATCGTATCGAGCCGAACTTCAAATCCGGCTATTCGCCGGACGAAGTCGCGGTCGCCCGCAAATTCGTCGCCAACCCGAATTGGGACGCGATGCTGCGCGACGTGCAGGCTGCGATCGATTCCGTGAAGCATGTCGGACCGGTGGGGGTCGTCGGTTTCTGTCTCGGCGGCAGCGTCGCATTTGTCGCGGCAGTGAAACTGTCCGGCTTGCGCGCCGCGGTCGGTTACTATGGCGGCGCCATCGCGCGCTTCGCCGCCGACAGGCCGAAGGTGCCGACGCTCCTGCACTTCGGCGGAAAGGATACCGGCATTCCGCTGAGCGATGTCGAAGCCATCCGCGCCAAGCGCCCGGACGTCGAGATCCACGTTTATCCCGATGCGCAGCACGGCTTCAGTTGCGACGAGCGCGCCAGCTACGACAAGACCAGCGCCGACCTCGCGGGTCAACGCACGCTGGCGTTCTTCGCCAGGCATCTCGCCGTATAGCGCGGCTCAGAACCAGCGTTCGCCGACGACGATGGTGTCGCCCGGATTGATCGGGGTGGCCGGCGGCACCACGGCGCGGACGGTGCCGGCGCTTGAGGTGTGGGTGA
>JBASBO010000483.1:0-11059 GCA_049651165.1 Xanthobacteraceae bacterium
TCGCCGTGCCGGGCGTCATCGTCCCAAGCGGCGACCGGATCGCGCGGGTCGCGGTGCGGCTTCTCGGGACCGTGGCCGAGTTGCGCAAGCGTGTCGGCGACCCGGTCGAAGCCGGCGAAGTCATTGCCGTGATCGAAAGCCGCGAAGTGGCCGACGCCAAGAGCGATTATCTCGGCGCACGGTTGCTGTTCGAGTTGCAGCGGAAGCTGTTCGATCGCTCGAAAACGCTGTTCGAGGGCAAGATCGTCAGCGAGAACGAGTACCTGCGCGCGGAAGTCGCCTTCGAGGACGCGCGCGTCAAGTTTGAGGCGGCGCGGCAGAAGCTGTTCGCGCTGGGGTTGACCGCACAGCAGATCGAGGCGTTGCCGCGACAGCCCGGCGAGATGCTGCGCCAGCAGGAACTGCGCGCGCCGATCGCCGGCCGGGTCGCCGAGCGGCGCGTCGATGTCGGATCGCTGGTCGGCCGCGAGGGCCAGGAAAGCGAACTGTTCGTCATCATCGACCAGAGCGAGGTGTGGGGCGATCTCGCCGTGCCGTTGCCGGATCTGCCCAAGGTCACCATCGGGCAGCGCATCACCGTGGCCGCGGAGGACGGCGGCGAACCGTCGCCGGCCACCGTGATCGCGGTCAACCCGCTGCTCGACAAGGAGACCCGCGCGGCCCGCGTGGTGGTGACGATCGACAATGCCGGGGGGCGATGGCGTCCCGGCGCTTTCGTCGGCGCGCGGATTCCGTTCGATCAGGCGGAAGCGGCGGTGATCGTTCCGGCGTCCGCGCTTCAGACGCTGGACGGCGCGCCGTCGGTGTTCGTGCGGACGGCGGGCGGCTTCGCGGCGCGGCGCGTCGAACTCGGGCGACAGGATGACGGACGGGTGGAAATCACCACCGGCCTTGCCGCGGGCGAGCGCATCGCCACCGCCAACACCTTCGTTCTCAAGGCGGACCTCGGCAAGGCCGGGGTCGCGCATCAGCACTGAGGCGCGGTCATGATCGGCTCCATCATCGCGCTCGCCATCCGCCGCCGCTGGACGGTCGTCATTCTCACGCTGGCCGCCGCGGCGCTCGGCTGGTGGTCGCTGATACGATTGCCGATCGACGCGGTCCCGGACATCACCAATAAGCAGGTTCAGGTCAGCACCACGGCGTTCGCGTTGTCGCCGCCTGAAATCGAACAGCAGGTGACGGCGCGGATCGAGCTGGCGCTGGCCGGCATTCCCGGCCTCGAACAGACGCGCTCGCTGTCGCGCAACGGCTTTTCGCAGGTGACCGCGATCTTCTCCGACGCCACCGATATCTACTTCGCGCGCCAGCAGGTGATGGAACGCCTGCTGGAGCTGCGGCCGAACCTGCCGTCCGGTGTCGATCCTCGCACGGGGCCTGTCTCCACCGGCCTCGGCGAGGTCTATATGTGGTCCGTCGGCTTTGCCAGGGCGAACGGCAAAGCCGGCGTCCATGTCACCCCCGAGGGCCGCGCGCTGCAATCCCCGGTCGAGCGCGCCGCTTACTTGCGGACGGTGCAGGACTGGATCGTGCGGCCGCAGCTCAGGACCGTGCCGGGGATCGCCGGCGTCGATTCCATCGGTGGCGAGGTCAAGCAATTCCATGTGCTGCCGCAGCCGTTGCGGCTGGCGGCGTTCGGCCTGTCGTTCTCGGATGTCGCAAAAGCCATCGAGGCGGGCAACGTCAGCCGCGGCGCCAGCATCATCGAGCGTAACGGCGAGGGCATCGCGGTGCGGTCCGGCGGACGGCTGCAAAGCCTCGACGAGATCGGCGACGTCGTGGTCAGCACGCGCGGCGGCGTGCCGGTGCGGGTGCGCGACCTTGCGGAGTTGATAATCGGCGGCGAGATCCGCACTGGCAGCGCCAGCGTCAACGGCGAGGAAGCGGTGATCGGCACCGCGATGATGCGGGTCGGCAGCAACAGCCGCACCGTGGCGGCGGCGGCCGATGCGAAGATCGACGAAGTCCGTCGGCAACTTCCAGCCGGCATCGAGATCACGACCCTGCTCGATCGCACTCGACTGGTCGACGCCACCATCAAGACCGTGGCGACCAATCTGACCGAAGGGGCGCTGCTGGTCATCGTCATCCTGTTTCTGATGCTCGGCAATTTTCGCGCCGCGCTGATCGCCGCGCTGGTGATTCCGATCACCATGCTTTTGACCGCGGCCGGGATGCTGCGCACCGGCGTCAGCGCCAACCTGATGAGTCTCGGCGCGCTGGACTTCGGGCTGATCGTCGATGGCGCGATCATCCTGTGCGAGAACGCGATGCGTCGCCTCGCGGAGCGGCAGGGCGAAACCGGCGGCGCCCTCCCGCTGCAGGAGCGGTTGCGGATCGTCCAGGCGGCGGCGGAGGAAATGATCGCGCCGACCGTCTACGGGCAGGCCATCATCATTCTGGTCTATGTGCCGCTGTTGTCGTTCACCGGCATCGAAGGCAAGATGTTCGAGCCGATGGCGCTGACGGTGGTGCTGGCGCTGGTCTTCGCCTTCGTACTGTCGCTGACTTTCGTGCCGGCCATGATCGCGATACTGCTGACCGGACAAATCCGCGAGCGTGAAAACGCAGCGGTCCGGTGGCTGAAGGCGATCTATGCGCCGGCCTTGACGGCCGTGCTCGGGCGGCCTGTTGTTGTTATGGCGGCGGCAGGCGTGATAATCGCGCTGGCGGGCGTTCTGTTCGTGCGGCTCGGTCAGGATTTCATCCCGCGCCTCGACGAGAACGACATCGCCGTGCAGGCCGTGCGGATTCCCAGCACGGCGCTTGCGCAATCGCAGGCCATGCAACTGGACGTCGAGCGCGCGCTCGGTGCGCTGCCGCAGGTGGCGACGGTGTTCTCCAAGACCGGCACCGCCGAGGCCGCCTCGGACCCGATGCCGCCGAACGTGTCGGACACCTTCGTGATTCTCAAGCCGCGTGCGCAGTGGCCGGACCCTCGGCTCGACAAGGCGATGCTGCTCAAGCAGATCGAGGCGGCGGTGCGGCAACTGCCGGGCAACCAGTACGAGTTCACCCAGCCGATCGAAATGCGCTTCAACGAACTGATCGCGGGTGTCCGTGGCGATATCGCGATCAAGCTGTTCGGCGACGATATCGAGACATTGCAGCGCATAGCCGGCCGGATCGCGGAACTGGCGCATGATGTCAAAGGGGCCGCCGACATCAAGGTCGAGCGGATATCGGGCCTTTCGGTTCTCGATATCGAAGTCGATAAGGCTGCGATCGGGCGGCGCGGCCTGACGCTGGCGGCGGTGCAGGACGCCATCGGCGCGGCCATCGGCGGCCAGCGCGCGGGCGTGATTTTTGAGGGCGACCGCAACTTCGACATCGTCGTGAAATTGCCGGAGGCGGTGCGCAACGATCCGGAGGCGCTGCGCCGCATTCCGGTATCGCTGCCGTCGGCGGCCGCGATGGCGCCGACCGTTCCGCTGGGCGAGGTGGCGGCGTTCCGTTTCCGCGATCAGCCGAGCCAGATCAGTCGCGAGAACGGCAAGCGCCGGATCGTGGTGAGCGCCAACGTGCGCGATCGCGATCTCGCCTCCGTCGTCGGCGATATCCGTTCGCGGATCGATGCGGAAATGACGCTGCCTCCGGGCTATTGGCTGGAATGGGGCGGGCAATTCGAAAACCTGGCCAAGGCGCGCGCGCGCCTCGCGATCGTGGTGCCGCTCTGCTTCGCCGTCATCCTGCTGCTGTTGACCAGCGCGCTGGGAACGCTGCGCGACGCGCTGCTGGTGTTCAGCGTGGTGCCGCTCGCCCTGACCGGAGGCGTCGTTTCGTTGTGGTTGCGCGGCCTGCCGTTCTCGATCTCGGCGGCGGTTGGCTTCATCGCGCTGTCCGGCATCGCCGTTCTGAACGGGCTGGTGATGCTGACCTTCATCAAGCAGTTGATCGCACAAGGGGTCGCGCGGCGCGACGCGATCGTGACCGGCGCGGTTGTCCGCCTGCGTCCGGTGGCGATGACGGCGCTGGTCGCCTCGTTCGGCTTCGTGCCGATGGCGCTGGCGACCGGGACCGGCGCGGAAGTGCAGCGGCCGATCGCGACGGTGGTGATCGGCGGGCTGGTCAGCGCCACGCTGCTGACGCTGTTCGTGCTGCCGACGCTCTATGCCGTGTTCGGGCGCGCGCCGGCAGTGGAAACGGAGCAGGCTTCGGTATTGCCGCATACCAACGAAAACGGCCGGCTGTCGTAGCCGGCCGTTGCCTTCGTTCTACTGCACGATGTCGGCGTCAGCGCTCGCCCATGCCCTCGGCGGGCTGCGGCGCGGCCTTGGCCTTCACCTTCTGCTCGATCTGCTTGCCGATATCGGCATCGACCTTCTTCCAGTAGTCGATGGCGCGGCCCAGCACCGGCTCGCGGACGCCGCCCAGCAGGCTGCCGGCGACCTGATCGACGAACTGCTTGCGCTGGGCGTCGTTCCACACCTCGCGCACCAGCGTGCCGGCCTGCCCGAAGTCGTCGTCTTCCTTGTGCAGGTTGTAGGCCGAGCGCACCATCTCGCCGTCGGTCTCCCAGCCCTCGGGCACCGGGCCGGTTTCGTCCGCCCAGGCGCGGCCGCCGCTGTTCGGCGCGTAGACCGGCGCTGCGCCGCTGTGGTCGTAGGCCATCTGGCCGTCGAACATGTAGGTGTTGACCGCCACCTTGGGGCGGTTCACCGGCAGTTGGTGGAAGTTGGTGCCGATGCGGTTGCGCTGCGCGTCGTTGTAGGCGAAGGCGCGGCCGAGCAGCATCTTGTCCGGCGACAGTCCGATGCCGGGAACGGTGTTGCCCGGCGAGAACGCCGCCTGCTCGATCTGGGCGAAGAAGTTCTCCGGGTTGCGGTTCAGCGTCATCAGGCCGATCTTCTTCAGCGGATAGTCCTTGTGCGACCACGTCTTGGTGAGGTCGAACGGATTGAAGCGATAGGCCTTGGCGTCGGCATAGGGCATGATCTGCACCGATACCGTCCAGCTCGGATGGTCGCCGCGCTTGATCGCCTCGAACAGGTCGCGGCGATGATAATCGGCGTCCGAGCCTGCCATCTCGGCGGCCTCGGCGTTGTTGAAGAACTTCATGCCCTGGTTGGTGTGGAAGTGGTACTTCACCCAGAACTTCTCGCCCTTGGCATTGTACCACATATAGGTGTGGGAGCCGTAGCCGTTCATGTTGCGCCAGGTGCGCGGCAGGCCGCGCTCGCCCATCAGGTAGGTGACCTGATGCGCGGTTTCCGGGTTGTTGGTCCAGAAATCCCATTGCATGTGGTTGTCGCGCAGGCCGGAATCCGGCAGCCGCTTCTGGCTGCGGATGAAGTGCGGAAACTTCATCGGATCGCGCAGGAAGAAGATCGGCGTGTTGTTGCCGACGAGGTCGTAATTACCCTCGCTGGTGTAGAACTTCAGCGAGAAGCCGCGCACGTCGCGCCAGGTGTCGGGGCTGCCCATCTCGCCGGCGACGGTCGAGAAGCGCGCCAGCATCTCGGTTTCCGCGCCCTTCTGGAATAGCGCGGCCTTGGTGAACTTCGAGACATCCTCGGTGATCTTGAGGACGCCGAACGCGCCGGAGCCCTTGGCGTGCGGTTGCCGCTCCGGCACCTTTTCGCGGTTGAAGTGCGCCATCTGCTCAAGGAAGTGCACGTCGTGAAGGAGGATGGGGCCGTTTGCGCCGATAGTGAGCGAGTTGCGGTCGCTTTGCGCCGGCGCGCCGGTGCTCATGGTGGATCCGGTGCTGCTTTTGTTCTTCGAATCGGTCATCGGTCAGTCATCCTTAACGTCTTTGGCCATGCCTGTTGGCCGAGTTTTTGCTGATAGGATTGCCTGGAACATACAGCCTCGGGGGCGATCTTCCCACCACATTTGAACCGTTCCAGCGCATGGCGGGTGCGTCGGATTGGCACCCTGTCGGTGCTCTCGCCATGACCGCTCCGGCCTGCGGCGGGATTAAGGCGGTGGGCGGCGGCGGAACCGCTTTCGCGGCGCCGGCGTTGGGGCTATGGCTGTCCTTCATCCAACCGCCCGACCGTCTCGAAACGGAGGCTCCATGTCCGCGCCGCTGATCGTCTCGATTCCGCATCGTTTGGGCCGCGACGAGGCCCGCCGGCGCTTGCAGTCCGGGCTGTCGCGCGCAACGGCGCACGTCACGGTCTTGAGCGTCGATGAGGAGCGCTGGGACGGCGACCGGATGAATTTCCGGGTTCGCGCGCTGGGGCAGGCGGCGTCCGGCATCGTCGATGTCGCGGACGATCACATCCGTCTGGAGGTGACGCTGCCGTGGCTGTTGCAGCGTTTCGCCGAAGTCGCGCAGAAAGTTATCGCGCAGCGCGGCCGTCTGCTGCTCGACAAGCGGCCGTAGCGCTCAAACGGGGTGGGGACAGCGCCGGTCGGCAGCTTGTCGGTCACCATTGTCGGTGACTATGGTCCGGTCGCGGGGGGAGGGAACCGACCCTTTGAGTCGGCACGACATCCGCGAGGCCGTCCGGCCCGTGTCGATCCCGGACGGCCTTTTCATGTCCACGAGAAATTGCCTCACGCCGACCCCGCGAAGGCGAGAACCGAGCGCGCCGGCGCGAGCGCCTCGCCGCCCGCCGCGAATTCTGGCTGCTCCGCCGCGTCGCCGGCGGTGGTCAGCACCTGCCGCCACCGGGTGTATTCCGGCAGCTTCGGCAGGTGGAAGGCGATGTCTTCCGGCGCGGCGTTGAGCACGATGAAGATCGCCGCGGCTTCGGGCTCGCCCGGCCCCAGCACATAGGCGAGAAACCGGCTTTCGGGGAAATTCCAGTCTTCCGGCGCCATCTCGTTGGCCTCAGGTGTCAGCCACAGGACGCCGTAGCTGCCATCGGCCCGGCGGCCATCGGTCCAGCGCTGCGCGCGCAGTTGCGTGAAGTCGCGGCGGATCGCGGTGAGGCGGCCGATGAAACCGGTCAGGTCGTCGCCGTCGCGGTTGAGCCCGTCCCAGTCGATCCAGCCGATCTCGTTGTCCTGGCAATAGGCGTTGTTGTTGCCGCTCTGGGAATTGCCGACGTCATCGCCGGCGAGAATCAGCGGCACGCCCTGCGCCAGCAGCAGGCAGGCAAGCTGATTGCACCGCAGCCTCCGGCGCAGCGCGACGATCGCGGCGTCGTCGCTCGCGCCCTCAACGCCGCAGTTGTTGCCGTGGTTGTCGTCGGCGCCGTCGCGATTGTCCTCGCCGTTGGCCTCGTTGTGCTTCTCGTTGTAGCTGAACAGGTCCTGCAAGGTGAAGCCGTCGTGGACGGTGACGTGGTTGATGCTGGCGCGCGGCTTGCGGCCGTCGTGATTGAAGGCGTCCGAGGAGCCGGTCATGCGGGTGCCGAGATCGCCGATCAGCCCCGCCTCGCCGGACCAGAAGCGCCGCAGCGTAGTGCGGTACTTGTCGTTCCACTCCGACCATTGCGAGGGGAACGCGCCGACCTGATAGCCGCCGAGGCCGACGTCCCACGGCTCGGCGATCAGCTTCACCGCCGCCAGCACCGGGTCCTGACGCACCGCCGTCAGGAAACCGACGTTGCGGTCGAAGCCGCTCGCTCCGCGCGCCAGCGTGGTGGCGAGATCGAAGCGGAAGCCGTCGACGTGGCAGACCTCGACCCAGTAGCGCAGCGAGTCCATCACCATCTGCAACACCCGCGGATGGGTGAGGTTGAGCGAATTGCCGGTGCCGGTGAAGTCGTCGTAGTAGCGCGGATTATCCGGCGTCAGCCAGTAATACGAGGTGTTGTCGATGCCGCGAAACGACAGCGTCGGCCCAAGGTGATTGCCCTCGGCGGTATGGTTGTAGACCACGTCGAGCAGCACCTCGATGCCGGCGTCGTGCAGCCGCGCGACCGCAGTGCGGAAGGCGTCGAGCGGGTTGTCGGGTCCGTAGCGCGCCTCCGGTGCGAAGAACGACAGCGAATTGTAGCCCCAGTAGTTGGAGAGCTTCCGTTCGACCAGGTAGCGGTCGTCGACGAAAGCATGGATCGGCAGCAGCTCGATGGCGGTGACGCCGAGCCGCTTCAGGTGCGCGATCATGCCGGGCGCCGCAAGCCCGCGATAGGTGCCGCGCAGGCCCGGCGCGATGTCCTCGCGCCGCTGCGTCAGTCCCTTGACGTGCGCCTCGTAGATGATGGTGTCTTCCCAGCCGACATTGGGCCGGATTTCGCGGCGGCCCCAGTTGAACGTCTCGTCCACCACCACCGCCTTGGGCACGCCGCGCGCGTTGTCGCGGCGGTCGAAGGAGAGGTCCTCGCGCGCCGAGCCGGCGCGGTAGCCGAAATGCGCGTCGCTCCACACCAGCCGGCCGGCGAGCTTGCGCGCGTAAGGATCGCGCAGCAGCTTGTGCGGGTTGAAGCGGAAGCCGTGCTCGGGATCGTAGCGGCCGTGGACGCGGTAGCCGTAAAGCTGGCCGGGCGACACGTCGTTGAGGTAACCGTGCCAGACGTCCTCGGTGCGTTCCGGTAGCCGGATGCGCTCCAGTTCGCGGCGGCCATGGTGATCGAACAGGCACAGTTCGACCTTCTCGGCATTGGCGGAGAACAGCGCGAAGTTTGTGCCGCGCCCGTCCCAGGTGGCGCCGAGCGGATGGGGATTTCCGGCCGTCAGTCGCATGGTCAGGTATCCGGTACGAGATAGATGGCCGCGAGCGGCGGGATCGACAGCGACAGCTCCGGCACCGGCGCGTCGGAAGCGCGCACCGCGCCGCTGTTGCCGACATTGCCGCCGCCGTAATGCTCCGAATCGGAGTTGAGGATTTCGCGCCAGTCGCCGGGGAACGGCACGCGGACGCGGTAATCGCGATAGACGTTGGGCGAGAAGTTGACCACCACCAGGCATTGTTGGCGCGCGTCGCTGGCCTTGCGCAGCCAGGCGAACACGTTGCGCGCGGCGTCGTCGGTCACCAGCCATTCGAAGCCAGCCGGGTCGCAGTCGCGTTCGTGCAGCGCCGCCGTGTCGCGATAGACGCGGTTGAGGTCGCGCACCAGCGCCTGCACGCCGGCGTGGGACGGGTGGTCGAGCAGGTGCCAGTCCAGCGCGTGGTCGTGATTCCATTCGCGCGCTTGCGCGAACTCGTCGCCCATGAACAGCAGCTTCTTGCCGGGATGCGCGAACATGAAGGCGTAATAGGCGCGCAGGTTGGCGAAGCGCTGCCAGTCGTCGCCCGGCATCCGGCCGAGGATCGAGCGTTTGCCGTGCACCACTTCGTCATGCGACAGCGGCAGGATGAAGTTTTCCGAGAAGGCGTATTGCAGCCCGAACAGGATTTCGCCGTGGTGGTGCCGGCGATGGATCGGGTCCTTGGCCATGTAGTTCAGGGTGTCGTGCATCCACCCCATGTTCCACTTGTAGCCGAAGCCGAGGCCGCCGAACTCCACCGGCCGCGACACCTGCGGCCACGCGGTGGATTCCTCCGCCGCCGTGGTGGCGTGCGGGAAGTCGGCGAACACCTCGGTGTTGGCGCGGCGCAGGAAATCGATCGCTTCGAGATTCTCGCGGCCGCCGTGTTTGTTCGGAATCCATTCGCCGGGCGGGCGGCTGTAGTCGAGATACAGCATCGAGGCCACCGCATCGACGCGCAGGCCGTCGACGCCGTAACGCTCCAGCCAGAACCGTGCGTTCGACACCAGGAAGTTGACGACTTCGGTGCGGCCGTAATTATAGATCAGGGTGCCCCAGTCGAGGTGGCGGCCCTGCATCGGGTTGGCGTGTTCGTAAAGCGCGGTGCCGTCGAACAGCCCGAGCCCGTGGGGATCGTCGGGAAAATGTCCCGGCACCCAGTCGAGCCAGACGCCGAGCCCTTCGCGATGGCAGGCATCGACCAGCGCGCGGAAATCCTCGGGCGTGCCGAAGCGGCTGGTCGGCGCATAGAGCCCGGTCGGCTGATAGCCCCACGAGCCGTCGAACGGGTGCTCGCTGACCGGCAGGAACTCGACGTGGGTGAAGTTCATCTCGCGGACGTAGCGTGGCAGCGTGTCCGCCAGTTCGCGATAGGACAGCCAAGCGTTGCCGTCCTTGCGCCGCCACGAGCCGAGATGAACCTCGTAGATCGAGATCGGCGCGCCGCGCGCGTTGATGCGCGGCGGCGGCGGGGCCGGGCGCGACAGCCGCGCGATGTCCATGACGATGGAGGCGGTCTTCGGCCGCAGTTCGGCGGCGAAGGCCAGCGGATCGGATTTCAGCGGAAGCTGCTCGCCGTTCGGCCCAATGATGTCGAACTTGTAGCGGTCGCCGGCAGTCGCGCCGGGAATGAAGATTTCCCAATAGCCCTGCCCGCGCCGGCGCATCGGATGGCGGCGTGGCTCCCAGATATTGAAATCGCCGACCACGCTGACGCGCCGCGCGTTCGGCGCCAGCACCACGAAAGCGACGCCCGCGACGCCGTCGAGCGTCATCGGATGCGCGCCGAGCTTGTCGTAGAGCAGCTTCAGCGTGCCTTCGCCCAACAGATACAGATCGAAGTCGGTGAGGATCGGCGGAAAGCGATAGGGATCGTGCAACTCCACCGCCTTGTCGCCGAAGCGGGCGCGCAGCCGGTAGCGCACAGCACCGCGCGGCAATTCGCCCGCGAACAGTCCGGCCTCGTGCAGCCGTTGCAGCGCGGCCGCGTGACCTCGCTCGTCGACCGCTTCGACCGCGGACGCGCCGGGCAGGAAGACGCGCACCACCGTCGCGTCGTTCTGCGTGTGCGGGCCGAGATAGCCGAACGGCTCGCCGTGCCGGCCCTCGACGATGGCATAAGCTTCGGCGGGAAGCGCGCTCATGTCGCCGCCTCGTGGAGACCGGACAGGATGCGCAGCGCGCCGATGAGCGGCACCCGAACCCAGTCGGGGCGGTGGCCGATCTCGTAATCGATCTCGTAGAACGCTTTCTCCAGCAGGAAGAAATCGAGCATCCGCTGCGCCGCCGCCGGGTCGTCCGGCCACAGCCGGCGGTCGCTCATGTTCTCCCGGTAAGCGGCGAGGAAGGCGCTCACGGCACGCGCGCGCCAGCGCTCCAGCGCGGCCGCGAGCTTGCCGTTGTCGTCGGGTGCGACGGTGAGCGCGCGCTCCAAAGCCGCCGAGGTCGAATAGTCGATCGAGCGGATCAGCCC
>JBASBO010000484.1:0-4610 GCA_049651165.1 Xanthobacteraceae bacterium
CGTCCAGTATGAGCCATCAATCCAACCGCCAAACAAATCGAAGCTGATGCTGTTCCAATAAAACCAGACCAGCGTTCGCCAGTCTTCAGGGTTGAAATAGAGACGGACAATCAGCGTAACTGTTGCACAAATAAGTGCAGCCGGGAAAAGTCGCAGAAATCTTCCGCGAAGAAACGCTGCTGCGGATGAGTTCGAGGCACTGTAAGCGATCACAAATCCAGATATTGTGAAGAATAGATCTACACCAAAGCGGCCCCACCAAGAGATCGAAATCAGTTCGGGAAACTTAGCGACGCCACCGACAATTTTACCCGGAGTTGTGTTGACGCTAATCCACGACCAGAACGCTAAGTGAAACATCATCACCGCGCACGCCGCGATGAACCGTGCAACGTCCAGTCCGATCAAATGGTGATGTTTGTGAGAAACGGTATCCATAGCCCCCGGCCTTCAAGTCCCCTCAATCCTAGATCGATCAACCGATTGATGCAACTTGCAGGCGTGGAAGGGCCACTTGGGCTAAGACTTTAATAATAAACGATATTTGTCATTTTCTCGCGCGGTAAAGCAATCGCACGCTTTCGGCGGCCCCTGCGGGCATCGTCCGGCAAACACGTCATCAAGGACCTATCCAATGCCCAACCCAGATTCCGGGGCCGCTGGCGTGCGGCTGTCACTCGTCACGATGCGCTCCGTGTTCCCGAAAGCTCCTGACACGATCATCAGCGCCTTTGTCGAGCGGCAAGGTGTGCTGACCGCCGTTGGCCTTAACCAGACCCGGCAACGGCTGGCCTATTGCTTCGCCAATCTGCACGCCGAGACGAGCGGCTTCACCATCAAAAACCTGACCGAAAACATCAACTACAGCGCCGAGCGGATGGCTGATGTCTGGCCGAACCGTTTCGGCTCCGCGACGGCGGTCCGGGCCAAGTATGGGACCGCTCCTGGTTGGCAGAACAAGGCGTTCGACGACATCTATGGCAGCCGTATGGGCAATCGGCCCGGCACCTCGGACGGTTCGCGCTTCATCGGCCGGGGCGGGCCGCAGATCACGGGCAGGGATGGCTATGCGGAGATTGGCAAAAGAATTGGCGTGGACCTTGTTTCTGCTCCTGATCTTGCTTGCAATCACGCGCTACAGCCGGATATCGCCGCCGCCTTTTGGGACTGGAAGGTCATGAACAAGTACGCCGACGCCGCCAACTTCATCGGCTGCGTCAAGGAGTGGAACGGCGGGACCAACGGCCTTGCCGAACGCCAGAAGCAGTTGGCGCGAATCCTGAGCGTGCTACAGGGCGCGGAGTGGGGCGCGGCGGCGCAGACACCGGCAAAGCCGAAAGACTCACCAGCGGCCACGGCTGGGCCGCCTAGCACCGTTCCAGCACCGACCGTTCAACCGCCGTCCGTTTGGGCGGCTTTTTTCATGGCCGTTTTCTTGGCCGTCGCCGGGCTGTTCAAGAGGACATGACATGGCTCCATTCATCCGCATCGGCCTTCGCTATCTCGGCGGCTATCTGGCGGCCCGTGGCTGGCTGGCGCAGGGCGACACGGGACTGTTCGACGACCCCGACCTTGTCGCCGCCTTGAGCTTTGCCGGGGCCGCGCTGTGCGCTCTGGCGGGGGAAGGCTGGTACTGGCTGGCGCGCCGGTTCGGGTGGGCGAAGTGAATTTTCTCGCCACCGTCCTCGGATGGCTCGCATCCGGGCCGCTGGATCGCCTGTTCAAGACGATCGACACCGGCATCGACAACGAGACGGAGCGGGAGCGGATCAAGGCGGACCTCGCCAGGTCGTATCTGTCGGCCCAGGTGTCGGTGTTGGCGGGCAGGGGATGGTGGTTTCCGCTGTTCTTTCTCGTTCCGACCGCTTTGCACTACGGTGCCGTGTGCATCTACAGCGTCTTGTGGTGCGCGGGCTGCCGATACCCGCAGGCGTGGACCATCGCCGCGCTTCCATCGCCTCTCGACCAGTGGGAGGGGGCGATTGTCGGTTCGCTGTTCATCGGAACCGCCGGTGAGCGGATTATCGGGAAGCTCAGGAAGACGGGATAGGCTCCGTGTCCCGGACGCGGTGCGGCATCTCTTGATGCTGCGCCGCAGAGCCGGGACCGTTTCGGGGGGGCTTGCATTTGCGACGATCCCGGATGCGATGCACCGCTTTGCGCTGCATCGCATCCGGGAAACCGGCGAAAAGTGGCCGGCCGGCCGGATCGCGCCGGTTTCATTGCCATCGTTCAGCCGTCATTCACCCCGATGCGGTTTGATGGCCCTTGTGACGCGCCTGCATGAACGGAGACTGCCTTGCGCCTGCTTGTCGTCGAAGACGATCCGGACCTCAACCGGCAGCTCACCGCCGCGCTGTCGGACGCCGGTTACGTGGTGGATCGCGCTTTCGACGGCGAGGAAGGGCACTTTCTCGGCGACAGCGAGCCCTACGACGCGGTGGTGCTCGATATCGGCCTGCCGAAGATGGACGGCATCTCGGTGCTGGAAGCCTGGCGGCGCAACAACCGCGCCATGCCGGTGCTGATCCTGACCGCGCGCGACCGCTGGAGCGACAAGGTGCAGGGCTTCGACGCCGGCGCCGACGACTACGTCGCCAAGCCGTTCCACATGGAGGAGGTGCTGGCGCGGCTGCGCGCGCTGCTGCGCCGCTCCACCGGCCACGCCCAGAGCGAACTGACCTGCGGCCCCGTGGTGCTCGACACCCGCACCGGGCGCGTCAGCGTCAACGGCAATGCGGTCAAGATGACCTCGCACGAATATCGGCTGTTGGCCTATCTGATGCACCACGCCGGGCGCGTGGTGTCGCGCACCGAACTGGTGGAGCACCTCTACGATCAGGACTTCGACCGCGACTCCAACACCATCGAGGTGTTCGTCGGGCGCATCCGCAAGAAGCTGGAGGTCGATATCATCCAGACCGTGCGCGGGCTCGGCTATCTGCTGACGCCGCCGGCCGATGCGGGCGCGTGATCCGGGCCGCGCCGCCGGCGTCAGCGACCGGCGCTCCAGTTCGCTCGCCACCCGTCTGTTCGTGTCGGCGACGGTGTGGGTCGTGGTGGTGCTGCTGCTCACCGGCATCGTGCTGTCGTCGGTCTATCGCAGCGCCACCGAACGCGCCTTCGACCGCCGTCTCAATCTCTATCTGCGCACGCTGGTGGCGGAAGTGGCGGTGCCGGACGATACCTCCGACCATCAGTTCCAGTCGCTCGGCGAGCCGCTGTTCGATCTGCCGTTATCCGGCTGGTACTGGCAGATCGTGCGCGAGGACACCGCCAAGCCGGAGGTTCGCGCCTCGCGTTCCTTGTGGGACAAGCGGCTGCCGAAACTTGAGGATCAGGGCATCGAGCTGAGCGCCTCCGGGGTCCGGCAGGGCTACGTCGCCGGGCCGGAGGGGCAGGAACTGCGCATGGTCGAGCGGCCGGTCGATCTCGGCGCCGACGGCAGGTTTCTGGTGACGGTGGCGGGCGACGCCAGCGAGATCCAGGAGGAAACCCGCGCCTTCGATTACTATCTGTTCGGCACCTTCGCGGCGCTGACCATCGGGCTGTTGCTGACCACGGTGTTTCAGGTCCGCTTCGGGCTTGCGCCGTTGAAGCGGATTTCGGATGCGATCGCCGACATCCGCTCCGGGCGCGCCGAGCGGCTGGCGGGGGATTTTCCCGAGGAGATCGCGCCCTTGGCGCGCGAGACCAACGCGCTGATCGAGGCCAATCGCGAGATCGTCGAGCGCGCGCGCACCCATGTCGGCAATCTGGCGCACGCGGTGAAGACGCCGCTGTCGGTGATCGTCAACGAGGCGCAAGCCCGCGGCCCCGATCCGTTCGCGGCCAAGGTCCTCGAACAGGCGTCGGTGATGCGCGATCAGGTCGCGCATCATCTGGACCGCGCGCGCCTCGCGGCGCGGCCGACCGTCGTCGCCACCGTGACCGAGGTCGAGCCGGTGATCGAGGCGCTGGGCCGCACCATGGAGAAGATCCATCGCGGTATCGATATCGAGATCGTGGTGCCGGCGCGGGCGAAATTCCGCGGCGAGCGGCAGGATTTCGAGGAGATGGTCGGCAATCTGGTCGATAACGCCTGCAAGTGGGCGCGGGCGCAGGTCTCGATCAGGGCCGAGGTGCGCCCTGCCGATCCGCAGCACGACGCCGTGCTGCATATTGTCGTCGACGACGACGGCAAGGGGTTGTCGGCGGAGCAGCGCGTGCAGGCGTCGCGGCGCGGCAAGCGGCTCGACGAATCCAAGCCGGGCTCCGGGCTCGGGCTCTCCATCGTGGTCGAACTCGCCGCGCTCTATGGCGGCAGTCTCAAACTCGACGCCGCGCCGCTCGGCGGGCTGCGGGCCGAACTGACGCTGCCGGCGGCGTGACGCCGCTCCCGGCGGGTTGTCCGCTTATCCTCAACGCCTTCTTAACGACGGCTCGGTTATGACAGCCGATGGGCGTCGCTTGCCGCCCGCGGACCTGTGCGTATGGCCAAGACCACGACCGAGCGGCTGAGAGACTATCTGGCAGAGCTTCCGCCCAAGGCGCAGGCGCTGTTGATGCGTGAGTTCGAGCGGGCCGTCGAGCGCGGCGAGGATACCGCCGTCGCGGCGCTGGTGCTCGGT
>JBASBO010000485.1:0-2931 GCA_049651165.1 Xanthobacteraceae bacterium
GCGACAAGGAGCGGCTGGTGCCGCTCAACGACGCGGCGCGGCAGGCGATGGCCGGCTACCTCGCTTTGCTCGAAGCGCCGGCGGCCAAGGAGGACGCGCGCAAGGCCGCGCCGAAAAAGCCGTCGAAATGGCTGTTTCCCTCGTCCGGCGACAGCGGCCACCTGACGCGCCAGCACTTTGCGCGCGATTTGAAGGAGCTTGCGGCGGCGGCCGGGCTGTCGCCGCGCCTCGTCAGCCCGCATGTGGTGCGCCACGCCTTCGCCAGCCATCTGCTGCACAACGGCGCCGATCTGCGCACCGTCCAGACCCTGCTCGGGCACAGCGATATCTCGACCACGCAGATCTACACCCATGTGGTCGAGGAACGGCTCAAGAGCCTGGTGCGCGATCTGCATCCGCTGGCGGAACAGTAGCCCTCGCGTCGTCCCGGCCCGCGAGGCGACCACGCAAAGATTTCGTCCGCACCACAAGATGTTGATTTTTCGACCTTATATCGCGGCGCGAATTGTACGGCGCTTGACTTGGCGGGCCATTTGCCCTGAAAAGCCTGCAAGTCCGGTTTCGGTGGCCGCCGCCGGCCCGATCAGGCGTTCGCGGCCCGATGTTTTGGTGTGAATGATCCCGCCCATGCGCAGCTATCTCGATTTCGAAAAGCCGGTCGCCGAACTCGACGCCAAGATCGACGAATTGCGGGCGCTGGCCGACAGCGGCAGCGACATCGCCGACGAGATCGCGCGGGTCGAGGGCAAGGCCGGGCAGACCCTGATCGAAATCTACGGCGCGCTGACGCCGTGGCAGAAGGCGCAGGTGGCGCGCCATCCGCAGCGACCCCATTACATCGACTATGTCAATGCGCTGATTACCGAATTCACGCCGCTGGCGGGCGACCGCAAATACGCCGAGGACGAGGCGCTGGTCGGCGGCTTCGGCCGCTTTCGCGGCGAAAGCGTCTGCGTGCTCGGGCAGGAGAAGGGCGCGAGCACCGAAAGCCGCCTCAAGCACAATTTCGGCATGGCGCGCCCGGAAGGCTACCGCAAGGCGGTGCGGCTGATGGAATTGGCCGACCGGTTCGGCTTGCCGGTGCTGTCGCTGGTGGACACCGCAGGCGCTTATCCCGGCATCGGCGCCGAGGAACGCGGCCAGGCCGAGGCGATCGCCCGTTCCACCGAGGCCTGCCTCGGGCTCAGGGTGCCGAACATCGCCGTCATCATCGGCGAGGGCGGCTCCGGCGGGGCCATCGCCATCGCCACCGCCAACAGGGTGCTGATGCTGGAGCACGCGATCTACAGCGTGATCTCGCCGGAGGCGGCGTCCTCGATCCTGTGGCGCGATTCCAGCAAGGCGCAGGAAGCCGCCACCAACATGAAGATCACGGCGCAGGATCTGGCGCGCTTCGGCATCATCGACAGCGTCATCAAGGAGCCGGTCGGCGGCGCGCATCGCGACCCGCAGGCGATGATCGCGGCGACCGGCGACGCCATCGCGCAGGCCATGAACGACCTGCGCAGCCTCGACGGCGACGCGCTGCGCCGCCAGCGCCGGCAGAAATTCCTCGATATCGGCCGCAAGCTCGGCTGACCGGGGGAGCATGATCCCGAAAAGTGGAAACCGGTTTTCGGGAAAGGGTCTGTTTCAATACAAAATTGAAGCGGACCCGTCGTTCGTATCGCGGCCCTAATTTGGCCGTGAGTGTGGCGTTTAGGCTCTGTTCACCACGGCCACAGGCAACGCTTCGCCGCAGCCCGGCGCTGGTTGCCGGCAGGTGACCTTTAACGATAATATTTTAGTCAATGACTGAAGGTTTGGGCTGGGGCCTGACGTCGATTTCGGGGGGCGGCCCGGTCCGTCCGCTAGGAGCTTGGCTGTGAACATGCGTTCGCTTTGGGGCCGCCCGCTTCGGGGCCGCCCGCTCGGGGGCGTGCTGGCCACGTCGATGGTGCTTGCCGCGGGCGCGCTTCTGTCCGGCTGCAACAGCGACGGGGTGTCGATGGCCAACAACGCCAAGGCCAACAAGCCGGTCCCGCCGAAGCTGGTCGCTGAAATCCAGAAGAAGGATATGGATCCGCAATCGCCGATCCTGATCCGGCTGTTCAAGCAGGAAGCCGAACTCGAAGTCTGGAAGCAGACCCGCTCCGGCGATTTCGCGCTGCTGGAAACCTATCCGATCTGCCGCTGGTCGGGCGATCTGGGGCCGAAAATCCGCGAGGGCGACCGGCAGGCCCCGGAAGGCTTCTATTCGATCACGCCGGCGCAGATGAACCCGCAGTCGGCCTATTACCTGTCGTTCAACATGGGCTACCCCAACGCCTTCGACAAGGCGCTCGGCCGCACCGGGTCGCAACTGATGGTGCATGGCGACTGCTCGTCGCGCGGCTGCTACGCCATGACCGACGAGCAGATCTCCGACATCTACGCGCTGGGGCGCGAATCGTTCTTCGGCGGCCAGCGCGCGTTTCAGGTGCAGGCTTATCCGTTCCGGATGACGCCGGTGAATCTGGCCAAGCATCGCAACAACCCGAACATGCCGTTCTGGAAGATGATCAAGGTCGGCTACGACCATTTCGAGGTGACGCGGCGCGAGCCGAAGGTGGATTTCTGCGAGAAGAAATACGTGTTCGACGCGGTGGCGCTGCCGGGATCGAACCAGCCGCTCAGCTTCAACCCGGCGGGGGCGTGCCCGGCCTACACGATCGATGCGGCGGTGGCCGACGCGGTGAAGCAGAAGGAGCGCGCGGACGACGCCAGGGTCGCCGAACTGGTGTCCAGGGGCACGCCGGTGGCGCGCATGAACACCGGCATCGACGGCGGCATGAACAAGGTTTTCGCCGACAACGTTCCGGGCGGCGCGACGGGCCTGTCGGATTCGACCGGGTCGAGCGTGGCGCTGGCCTCGGCCAAGCTGCCGGGCACGATTCCCTCGCACGTCAATCC